>JBDGPQ010000167.1:0-15270 GCA_042219595.1 Haloarculaceae archaeon | reverse complement strand
CGCTCAAGACTGTCAGGGCAGTGGGAGTGCGCTGAACCGATATGTTCGGGGTTCATCGATTCCCAGTCGACGGCCGG
Organism: Haloarculaceae archaeon; assembly: GCA_042219595.1. Classification (GTDB taxonomy): domain Archaea; phylum Halobacteriota; class Halobacteria; order Halobacteriales; family Haloarculaceae; genus CAYLJD01. The sequence continues at coordinate 15,193 of JBDGPQ010000167.1, read as the reverse complement.
GACTGACGCCGTCCAGCAGCCCATGATCCGGCGTCGCTGAGCAGTATTGGATTCGACGCCGAGCGGATCGTGGCCGATCTGGGCGGGCCAAAGACATAACTCCCGGACCGGTACGTGTTCACACATGCGAGGCCGCTTCCGATGAAGTTCGGGATCTTCTATGAGCACCAGCTGCCACGGCCATGGGCGGCTGGCGCCGAGCAATCGCTCTATCACGAAGCCCTCGACCAGATCCAATTGGCGGACGACCTCGGCTTTGACGTCGCCTGGACTGTCGAACACCACTTTCTCGAAGAGTACTCACACTCATCTGCACCGGAGGTATTTCTCGCGGCAGCCGCGGACCGGACCGACGAGATCCGGCTGGGCCACGGTATCAAATTGATGCCACCGGGCTACAACCCGACGTTTCGTGCCGCCGAGCAAGTAGCCACGCTCGACATCGTCTCGGATGGGCGCGTCGAATTCGGCACCGGTGAGTCCGGCTCGAGGATGGAGCTCGGTGGACCAGGCATCGATGTCGACGAAAAATACGACATGTGGCAGGAAGGCGTCCGTGAAGCGGCGAACATGCTCGCGATGGAGCCCTATCCCGGTGCGGAAAGTGAGCACGTCACGATGCCGGCTCGGAATATCGTTCCAAAGCCCGTCCAAGAGCCCCATCCACCGCTATGGATGGCCTGTTCGAGCCAAGCCATGATCGAGGTAGCGGCACGGCATGGTCTCGGGGCGCTGTGCTTTGCGTTTGCGGATCCCGACACAGCGGCTGACTGGGTGGAGACGTATTATGAGACGTTTCGCGAGGAGTGCGTCCCTCTCGGCCACGATGTGAATCCAAATGTGGCAATGATCACGGGGTTTTCATGTCATGAGGACGCGGCCGAAGCCCGGCGTCGTGGGATCGAGGGATTCGCATTCTTCCGGTATGCTCTCGGTCACTACTACCAATTTGGCACGCATACACCCGGATACACTGATCTCTGGTCAGATTTCCAAGCTGCGGGTGGGGCGGAGGCGGTTCTCGGTGAGGACGCGGATAGCTTCATCAGCGGCACAGCCATCGGCCGGCCGGATCAGCTTCGCACGACATTACGACAGTATGAAGACGCCGGCGTCGACCAAGTGATCCTGATCGGGCAAGGTGGCAACAACGCCCACGAGCACATTTGTGCCTCGATGGAATTGTTCGCCGAGACCGTCATGCCGGACTTTGCCAAACGCGACCGCGAGCACGAGCGTGAAAAGGCCGCCCAACTCGAGCCGGCGATCGAGGCGGCGATGGCCCGCCGGGACTGGCCGGAGGCCCCCGATCCGTCTGACCTCCCAGCTGTCGAGCCCTACGAGCGACCGGATGATCGGTACGAATAGCCGGAGGAGTTTTTCGCCGTCCTCGCGATGTCCAGTGTGTGGAGGTACTGCGTGGCGCAAAGGCGTCCCCAACTGATGACGCCAGGGCGACGCGTCAACTCATCGATCGCGTTCGAGCGCGCGACGAGCCCGGGATTCGCGTCTGGGTGCCACCACAGCAGGTCGCCTTTGGGAGACGCGACCGCCAGGCGACGGGCTATGACCGTGCCCGGACTGCCGCCGCGAACCGCGGTTACCCACCAACGGAGCGGGCGACCGGCGGCCGAGCGGTCGCGTTTCACGACGGCGTACTCGCAGTCGTTCGCGCGGAGCCAGCAGACCCAACAGACCCGGCGGTGGCTGCGCGGTACGAGCGGCTGCTCGATCACCTCGAAACCGCCCTTGCAAACCTCGGTGTAGCCGTTCGCCGGGGTGAGCCCCCAGCTGCATTCTGTCCCGGGACTCACTCGCTTCGGTCTGAGGGCAAAGTGGCCGGAGTGGCTCAGCGTGTGCAGCGTGAGGTAGCGCTCGTGGCCGCCGTGGTGATCGTTGCTGACCCGGATCGTGTCGCCACCGTGCTTGCTCCGGTCTATGATGCACTCGATGTGGAATTCGACCCAGAAAGTGTCGGGAGCGTCGCCACGGCGGGTGGCCCGGCCGATCCGGACATTGTCCGTAAGGCCGTGGAGTCAACCCTCATCGGCGACGCCGAGCCGACGGTCCGTGACACTTAGGACACCAGCGGCCAGCGTGAGCGTATGCTCATCCGCGGGGCTCTCCTTCCGGACGACCGGCGGCGTGACGTCCGCGTTCGCGGCGAGCGGATCGACGCCGTCGAAGACGGCCTCGATGCTGGCCCGGATGAACGGGTGGTGGACGCCCGTGGCAAGCGGCTTTTGCCCGGCATGATCGATGTGCACGTCCACTTCCGCCAGCCCGGCGGCAGCCACAAGGAGACCTGGGCCACCGGTACGCGTAGCGCCGCGGCTGGCGGGGTTACGACGGTTGTCGATCAGCCAAACACCGATCCACCAACCGTCGACGGCGCGGCCTTCGACGACAAGGCGAGCATCGCGGCGGCTGACGCCGTTGTCGACTACGGACTCAATGGCGGCGTCCTTCCGGATTGGGCCCCCGCTGAGCTCCTAGATCGCCCCCTGTTCGCTATCGGTGAAGTATTCCTCGCGGACTCGACGGGCGATATGGGAATCGAGGCTGACCTTTTCGAAGCGGCGTTACGCAGACTCCGCGGCAACGACGTCCGGCTGACAGTTCACGCCGAAGATGCCGCGGAGTTCAACGAGAGCGCGCTTGAGCGCAGCGATCCCGACGCCTGGAGCGCGTATCGTCGGGCGCGGGCCGAGGAGGTCGCCGCTCGGCGAGCGTGCGCGGTCGCCGCCGAGTATGACGCGCGGATCCATATCGCCCACGCGAGCACGCCGGCCGCTATCGATATCGCCGCTGACGCGGGAATGACCACCGAAGTGACGCCACACCATCTCTTTCTCTCACGTGGCGATCTTGACGATCTCGGGACGCTAGGACGGATGAATCCCCCTCTCCGGCGTGAACGCCTCCGCCAGGCAGTCTATGACCGTGTTATCGACGGCACGGTCGATATGATCGCGACGGACCACGCACCACACACACGGGGCGAAAAGGATGCAAGTATCTGGGACGCGCCGAGCGGCGTTCCCGGCGTTGAGACGGCCCTGCCACTTCTCCTCGCAGAGGCTACTGCAGGCCGTCTCGGCTATGGCCGGATCGCGGAGCTTACCGCCAGGAATCCGGCCCAATCATTCGATTTACCGGCAAAAGGCCGGATCGAGGCCGGTCGGGACGCCGATCTTGTCCTCGTCAATCCCGAGGACACCCGTGAAATCCGTGCCGCTGATCTGCATACCAAATGCGACTGGACACCGTTCGAGGGCCGGACTGGCGTGTTCCCCGAGTGGACTATGGTCCGCGGCACGATGGTTTACGAGCGCGATGCAGATGGAGAGCGGTTTGCCGAACCGGCTGGGCAGAATGTCCGACCAGCCGACCAGCAATGAATGCTTAGACCTCGTCGACGCTGATCTCGTGGCCGCACTCGGGGCAGGTCACTTCATCATGCCGAAGCGCCGCGGAGTGCTCTCTAACCTCCCGCATCACTTCGCTGATCCGATCCTCGGCCTCGAGTTCCGCTTCCACCGACAGGTCGACACCCTCGACCTCAAGCAGGAATTTGGCGACCTCCGTCGCCTCATACATTACGTCATCAAGCTCTTCTGCGGTGAAGAAGTCAGACAACGCCCCATAGAGGAACGTGGCCCCGCTCTTCCGGACCTTTTCCTCGAAAGCCGCCCGGGCTTGATTCACTGCCTGCGGTGAATAGGTATCCGTCATGAAGGGGACCAACTCCGGCAAGTGCTCACCGATCTTCGTCATCTCCACGCCAGTTTCAGTCCGGAAATCCGCACATAATCTGGCAATCGCCCATTCTCGAGCGGTAATATATGTGCGATCACGGAGGAATTCGTTCGCCCGTTCGTACGTACTTCCCTCGATTTTGGTGAACCGATCGTAAGAGCGGACGTCGTCGGGAACGCCAGGTCGGCGCTCCGCCGCGGCGGTCGCCGCATCGCCACCAGCGGTTTCTTCCTCTACCCGCGCCGGAGTGTCGTCGGACGCCCCGTGACCGTCCTCGCCGTCTGCATCCGGCTGTCCGGGCTCATCCGCCATATGGCGCTTTGTGCGGGCCCTGCGAAAAAGCGTGTCGGCGGGGCGCGAAGGTTTTTCTCTCGTCGTCGTTAGGCACCCTCATGGAGGTGCTGCTTGGCCTCGACGGCAGCGAGTTCGCCGAGCGCGCCCTGGAACGGGCGGTTGACCGGGCACTGGAAACCGGCGACTCGCTCACCGTGGTCGTCTACGCCGGGCCGGTCGATACCGATCTCGCGGCACTCGAAGCCCGCGCCCGTGATCGGCTGGCTACCGCCGGGCTCGAGCCGGACGTTCGCCGCCTCGAGAGCAATCCAGGGGCCGGGCTTGTCGAACTCGCGGAGGCTGGGTACGACCGGATCGTCCTCGGCGGGGGCACTGTCAGTCCCATGGGGAAGATCCGGCTGGATGATGTCGTCGAGTTCGTCGTCGCGAACGCGACGACGACGGTCACGCTGGTGCGATGAGTATCGAGTATCCCGCGGAGGCAAGCGGGCCATTCCCTGCACCGCCCCGATCGATCGACGACGCCGCCGGGCGCGAGATCCACCTGCGGCAGGCGGAGTCGGCCGATCGGGAGTCACTCGTGGAGATGTACCGCGCGTTCGATCCGGCGGATCGGGCTCAAGGGATCCCCCCGTGCCGCGAATCCGATATCCGTGAATGGCTTGCGTCGATCACGGAGCGCGACACACGGGCCGTGGTCGCCCTCCATGAATCCCGGCCCGTGGGGCATGGCATGCTTGTGGCCGATAGCGAGGGCGGGTATGAGCTCGCGCTGTTCGTTCTGCAGGCATACCAGGGCGCCGGCATCGGGACGGCGCTGCTTGAAACTCTGCTCGGATTGGGTGCGGAGACTGGCGTTGAGCGGGTCTGGCTGACGGTCGAGCGATGGAACGATCCCGCCATTGCCGTCTACGAAAAGGTGGGCTTCGAGCGCACGGACGATTCGGGGTTTGAACTCGAGATGGCGATGCGACTAGACTGAAAGGACAGGCTGACTTGCGTAGGCGACGACATAAAATGCTGCCTTGCCGATAGTTTCCTCCGGAGCTCCCGTCGGGGTTTCCCGCGGGATGACGATGAAGTCCGCGCACACTGCTTCCGCGGCATCAAGAACGACGCTCCCCGGGGTCCGGGCGAGACTACTCGTGGAGAAACCCGCCGCGGACGACGTGGTGAAGCCAGCGATATTGTCGGCGGCCGCGACCCGCTCCTCGACGTCGGCGGCGAAGCTTTGGTGCTCCGCGGCCACCTCTGCAGCCTCGACGTCCCCGTCATCGAGTGCCCGCGCTGTCCGCTCATCGAGGACGTGGAGTAGGTGGAGGGAAGCGCCATATCGGTCGGCGACTGCGATGGCGTACCCGACAGCATCGGCGGAGGCTTCACTGCCATCCACCGGGGTGAGCACGGTCTCGACAGCACTCATCGCGCGGCGATCCGCTCGGGAGGGTCAAAAGCCCGCCGGAACCGGGGCCGTAAAGGCGTTCCCGACGAACCGCAGCACATGATCGAGACGGTTGTCGTTGGGACGGACGGTTCCGGCAGTGCCGAGCGGGCCGTCCGGGTAGCGGCAGATCTTGCCGCCCGGTTCGACGCGACCGTCCACGCCGTCTACGTCGTCGATGAAGGCCATGTTGATGCGACGCCGGCGGACGTCAGGGAGGCCTTCGAAGATGCACTTGAGACGGCTGGCGATGATGCAGTCACAGCAGCGGCCACGGCGGCCGAAACGGCCGGCGTTGCGAACCTCACAACGGCAGTACGGGAGGGCAATCCCGCAACCGAGCTATGTGCATATGCTCGCGAGGTCGATGCCGACCTCATCTCGACCGGTACTCGCGGCCGTCATGGCGAACATTCATTTCTTCTCGGCAGCGTTGCTGAGGCCGTAGTCCGGCGAAGCGATCTTCCCGTCCTCACGGCCCGGCAACTCGAAGGCCGCTGATCGGCGCCTTCTTGCCGCACAGGCCCAGACTCAGGCCATGGACGACTGGCTCATCGATGACGACCGTCTCTCGATCGGACGGAAGTCGGTGCTTCCCGGTGAAGGATTCTGGTTGCCCGATGACCTCGAAGAAGAGCGCGCGGAGCAGGAAGCTGCGACGGCACTTGAGGGGTCGGACACAGTGGTTATCGCGGATCCAGACGCTGACGGACTCGCGTGTACGGCGCTGATCCGTGAGGCCCGCGGGAGTGCGCCGCTGGTGCCCGCTGGCCCCCATGAAATCGACACGGCCCTTGAATGGACGGCGGAGTATGGCGAACCGGGACTCGACGTGTTCGTCTGTGATCTCTGTCCGGACGACGAAGCTGATATTGCGCCGCTCCCAGCACTCGCGACGCTCGCCGATCGGATCGCCTGGTACGATCACCACCAATGGCCTGATGCGATGCGCGCCGCGGTCCAAGACGCCGGTGTGGAGCTCGTGGTTGGCGATTCGGACGAAGTCTGCAGTGCTGACGTGGCTCTCCGAGAACTCGACTACGACTTTCCCGACCGGTTTTACGATCTTGCTGCCGCGACGCGTGACCACGATCTCTGGATTCGAGAGGATGAGCGATCCGGCGACCTCGCCGACTACAGTTATTGGGCCGAACCCGAGGAGTACCTCTCGACCGTCCAAGAGCATGGCGCGGATCTCCCCGCAGATGTCCAGACTGAACTTGCGGAGCGGCGGGTCGAAAAAGACGCCTTGATCGAAAAGGCCGTCGAGCGCGCGGAGTATCGGGAGGTCGGCCCCTGGACTGTTGGCGTAACATACGGGCGCTGCTCACAGAATGAAGTCGCGGAGGCACTTCGCGAGCAGGGTGCGGACGCATCGGTCATCGTCAAACCTGCAGGCAGTGCAAGCATTCGTGGGACGGAGGCGTTCGAGCGATGTCACGAGGTCGCTGCCCAGGTCGAGGGTGGCGGACACCCACGCGCCGCGGGCTGCAAGCCTGACGTCTACGATGACATGCTCGATTACGCCCATCATTGGACGACTCACGGAGCCGTGGCTAAGCAGGCAATCGTCGATGCCTTCCGGCGACTCGATGTCGACGCGACGGAGTGAATAGCCGCTCCCGTCACCAGGTTTCCAGCCGCGCCGAGCCAATATCGATCCGAACAAGCGTGTTCTCGTCCGCCCAGGCATCCGCATTCACCCCGTATTTTGCATTGATGCGCCGGGTTGCTGCCCGACTCGCCGAAGCATCATCTATGACCTGGGCAGTCCCCCGGACGGTGACCTCCCAGTTGGGTATGCCATCCTTATGGCTGACCACCGACAGTGCCACCAACGGGTTTGACCGGATATTGGCGAGCTTTTGTCCGGTGGTGACCACCTCGATGGTCCCATCCGCGTAGCGATACCACAGCGAGGCTGCGTGTGGCCGGTTATCGGCGCAGGTAGCCAGGGTGGCGGGGACCGTCGCACCCTGGAGATGGTCCGCGACATCGTCCGGTACTGAATCGTCCATGGCGAACCGGACCAGCAACTGCGAAGATATTTCTTAGGCGTACCGTTCGAGCTCGGGATCATCGAGGTCCGACATGACCTCTTCGGCGACCGAGTCGAGCAGGGAGTGTCCGTCACCGGTGATAACCCGCCCCTCCCCCTCCGCACGTTCGACATATCCAGCCGATTCAAGCTGCTGCAGAATCGTCCGGATGATCTTGCCGGACCCATCCGTGCTGTGGCGAGGTCGGACACGGTAGCGTGTCGATCCCTGTTTCGCGGAGCCGTATGCGGTTCGAAGACTGCCCACGCCGATCGGACCCTCGACGGCGACCTTCCGGAGTAGCGACGCCGCGCGAACCTCCCAGAAATCCTCTTGTTCGGGTGGCAATTCGCGGTCGTGACTGGTTTTGACGAAGTCGGCCCAATCGGGCGCCTCCACGGCCGACTCCTCAGCCAGCTCCGCCGCGACGGCCTCGTTGAGGGCCTCGGCGGGGACGTCATAGAGCGTCGTCATTGGCCAGAATTCCCCATGCCGGCAGTTAAGGCCGTCGTTTACCGGCGCCGCCAGGAGCCAATGACAGCGGCAGCTCCACCTCCGAATAACGTTGGGAGCCAGTACGTCGCCCCGCGGTGAATCAATACAGCAGCCGTGGCCACTGGGACGGCAATTCCTGTGGTCGCCGACAACAGGACGATAAAGGCTGCTTCGAGACCGCCGAGCCCGCCCGGTAGAGGTGTTACACCGGCGATCGATCCGACGGGAACGACGAACAGCGCGGCGAAGAAGGGCACGGAAAACCCCATCGCCAGCAGGGACAGCCAGAGAGCTCCAGAGAGTGAGATCCAACCGATCGCCGAAAACGTCATCGCCGTTACGAGCGACCGACGATCGCCGGCAACGCGCTCGATCGTCCGGAAGAAACTCTCGATTCGATGCTCGACGTCAGCCGGATCGGGAGGGGTGACTCGGGGGACAACCCGCCCCACGACCCGGGAGACCGGCGCGAAGGCTCGAACGATGGCTGCTTCGATTCGGTGTCGGTTTTGCCAGCCGATGACCGCGATCAACGGAACGATGGTTGCGAGACCGGCAACCGCGAGAGCTGCGACGATAACGTTTCGCGTGAGCTCGACTGCACTGAGAGCAACGAAGCCAAATCCCACGGTCGCCAGCCCGATCGAGGGAACGAAGTGCAGGGTGTCGACGCTGGCGATGGCCGCGAGACCGGTCTGATAATCGGTATCCGATGCGGTCGAGATGAGTAGCGCACTGACTGGTTCGCCCCCCGCCTGCCCGAAGGGTGTGACGTTGTTGGAAAACATCGCTGCCGAGAAGACGAAGATGGCTCGGCGGGCCCGAATCGGCGCGCCGATCGCCCGAAGTACGGTCCACAGTGACAGCCCCCAGGCCGAGAGCCAGATGGCCGCAGCAACCACAACAAAGGCAAGCATTCGCGGATCCGCACGGCCAAGCGCATCGAGAATGTCGTGGACCCCCACAAACCAGACGAGAACCGCGAGGATGGCGATGGCGCCGGTGAACCCGGCGACGGTCGCCATCCGGTCGCGTTGCATGCATGGGGGCCACGCCCGTTTGGGGTTTCAACCCACCGGAACGCCGATGTTTTTTACTGGCCGTCACCTGGCCGGTCCATGGATGAGCGGGCCGCCCTCCGCCGACTCGCGGCTGCGGTTCCGGACGCTGGTGACGATGCCGCAGTGATCGACGGGCTCGTCCTGACGATGGATATGCTTCATGAGCGGACTGACTTTCCAGCAGGGGTAACACGCGAAACCGCCGGTTGGCGTGCGGTTGGAGCGTCACTCTCCGATATTGCAGCGATGGGCGCTGAAGCGAGAGCCACCCTCGCGGCCTACGGCGCTCCGAGGTTGGAGTGGGACGAGATCGCAGACTTCGTCGATGGCGCCCGCGCAGTAAGTGAGAGCTGCGGCGCCGCATACGTTGGTGGCGATCTCGACGCCCACGAGGAATATACCGTGGCAACGACAGCAGTCGGCCGCACGGACGATCCGGTTCGCCGATCCGGTGCGCAGGTGAATGACGCCATCTGTGTCACCGGCACACTCGGTCGAACCGCCGCCGCGCTGCGACTTTTCGAGCGTGGCGAGGTCCAGCGTGCAAACGACCTGTTCCGGTTCGAGCCGCGGGTAGCGGCCGGACGTGCGCTTGCCGACCACGCGACGGCCATGATGGATTCGAGTGATGGCCTTGCGGTCTCGCTGCACCAACTTGCGGAGGCAAGCGGCGTTGGGATGGCAATCGAGCGGCCGCTTCCGATCGACGAGGTGGTGGACGAGGTCGCCGAGGGAGCGGCCGACCGCCTCGAACTCGGGTGCTATACCGGTGAAGACTTCGAATTGATCTGCACAGTTCCGACGGACGCACTCGAGGCGGCACAAGCCGCGTGTCCGGTTGATTTGACACGGATCGGTCGGGTCGTCGATTCCGATGTGACGCTCGATGGCGAGTCACTCCCCGAGCGGGGCTTTACACACGAATGAGTTCGATCGGGACCGGCGTGAAACACGCTAACCAGAGGACGAACGCAACCACGCCAACAGCCACGCGGGTGGATCCGAGGGCCTCATCGCGGACCGGCGTCGCAGCGCCGGCATAGGCCAACCCAAGCGTCAGAATACCCCAGACGATCCAGATCGTGCCGACGAACAACCCATCATCGAAAAACCAGAGATACCCCGCCAAGCCGAACAGCCCAGCCGGGACGAACGGGGCAAGGCGCTCTCCATCCGGGCCGAGCATCGCCCGCAGCACATGACCGCCATCCAGCTGACCAACCGGAATCATATTGAGGAACGTAATTAGCGCGCCCGCCCATGCGCCGAAATAGACGGGATGCACCGTCTGGCCCGAGGGTCCCGGAACCACAGCACCGATCGCTTGCAAGAGTACTGGCTCATTGAACTGGACGAGGACGCCCTCGGCGGCCTGCATCTGAGCCTCCTGGACGGGCAGCGGTTCCAGACTCAGGCCAATGACGGCGACAATGACAGTTGCAGCAATCCCAGCCAAGGGGCCAGCCACACCGATATCGAACAGCGCTCGGCGGTCGGGGATCCGTCCCCGCATTCGGATGACTGCCCCCATCGTCCCGATAATTGTCGGGAATGGGATGAAGTACGGGAGGCTTGCGTCGACGCCATGATATCGACTCATCGCATAGTGACCGAATTCATGAATACCGAGAATGCCCAGTACAGCCACGGCGAATGGCCACGCCTCAAGCGTGCGGAGCGGTGCTTCCGTGATGGGGATTCTGTACCATTCAACAGCACCGACGAGCAACGTCGATACGACTGTCAGGACGAATAGAACGAGGTTCCGCAACGGGATCCCGGAATCAGCCGTCCGGGGCTCCGCGACCAGAACGGTCTCGCCAGGCGACAACGGGAGGCCCTCCTCCACATCGACGCCGTGTTGGAGTCGGGCTTCGTAGCCTGCCTCCCGAAAGCGGGGCCAGGCATATCGCTCGAGCTCCTCCCGCTCAACGCATGGCTCGCCGACGTAGAGCAGCCTGTCGCCGTCACGCCGAACCTCGTAGACATCGAAAACGGGCTCGAGTTCAGCGACCGTCGGGGCTTCGGCGGACGCCGCCCGCTGACTCATCGACTGTGGTTTGGGATGACGGCGGTTAAATCCCGTGACGTAACGCGGATGGATGGAGCGGTGGGGACCAGGGTGATCGCGTTACGCTGGCTGGACGCGCCAGGTAGTCGCGCTTGTGTATGACCACTTCTCGACCTCGATGTCCGTTGCCGAATCACGGAGTTTCACCATGAGTGCGCCGATCTCCTTTGGTGAGAGGCCCACCTCATCGGCGATGAACTTGCTTTTGAAGTATACCTCGCCATCTTGAACTTTTCCTTTCAGGTAGGCCTTTAGGCGCTCTTCTTTCGACCGGTCGTCGCCGGAGGGCGTCGAAGTGGCGGTCATTGATTCGACCTCGAGCGCTCATTCCCCCCACAGTAGCATATAAAGCCATGACGCTTCGATACGCTTTTCGCGCTTTCAGGGCTGACCCCCGAAATGAGGACATTTTACACGGGAACGAGCACCCGCGAGACCTTTCATCGCGCCCGCTCGTTCCGTCTCAGCGTAATGCGAACTCGACGCTATCACGCTCGATATTGGCCACGAATTCGGCACGAAAACAGCGATAGAACCGGGAAGATCTGCCGGAATTGGTGGAGCGTCCGTCGCCCGTCAGACGGGCGTCACTCGCGGCCGCTCATACGAACGCTTAAGGCTGCAACGGAAATACGCCGGCGCGATGAGGGCCATCGTCTCCATCGGCGGCAGTGTTCTCGCGCCAGACCTGTCAGCAGACAGAGTTGACAGGTACGCGGCCGCCATTCAGGATCTCGAGGACGAGGGCCACGAACTCGGCGTCGTCGTTGGTGGAGGCACAGTCGCCCGTGAGTATATCTCAGCCGGGAGGGCGCTCGGAGCGAACGAGATCGAACTTGATGAGCTCGGCATTGCAGTTACACGACTCAATGCTCGTCTGTTGATCGCTGCGCTGGACGACCGGGCCGCGCCCGCGCCCGCTGAGGATTATGAATCCGGTCGTGCAGCACTTCGTCGCGGAGACGTGCCGGTCCTCGGGGGGACGGCCGCTGGGCAAACGACGGACGCGGTCGCCGCGGCCTTTGCAGAATACGTGGACGCCGACCGACTCGTGCTCGCGACAAGTGTCGCGGGCGTCTTCGATGCGGATCCGGGCACAGATAGCGATGCAACAAAGTTCGACCGTCTGTCTCCCGGCGAACTGCTGGATGTGATCCGGGATATCGAGATGGCCGCCGGCAGCAAGGCGCCGGTTGATCTACTCGCGGCGAAACTGATAGAGCGCTCTGGACTCCACGCGATCGTCGTCGACGGGACTGACCCAAGCCACGTCGCTGCCGCCGTGGCGGGTGACCATGACGGCACCGAGATCCGCCCGTGACGGACGTCCCAGACCCATACGCCGTCGCGAGTGATCCCGACCGGGCGTTCTGGGCGGATGCCGCCGCCGACGCAATTGAGGCCCGTGATCCAGAGCAACCGATCGTCATAAAGGGCGGCGTGTCCCCGTCAGGAGTGCCCCACATCGGCCACGCGAACGAAATCCTTCGTGGTGCCTTTGTCGCCGATGTCCTCCGCGAGCGGGGCTATGCCGTCAGACAGGTTTTCACGGCGGACGACCGCGATCGCCTGCGGGCGATCCCTCGCCGGCTTGCGGACCTAGAGGGTGAGATTGTTGGCCTTGACGAGGTCGATGCGGGCGCACTCGGTCGGAACCTCGGTCGGCCCTACACCGACGTCCCCGACCCATTCGGCTGCTGTGACTCCTACGGCGAGCACTTCACGCGGGTGCTCTCCGCCGATGCTGATCGACTCGGGATCGATCTCGAGATCATCTCGAATACCGAGCTGTACACCTCCGGAACGTTCGATCCGGTTGTGCGGACGGTCCTCGAACGTGCCGACCAAGTCCGCGAGATCCTCGCCCGGCATCAGGCCAGTGTCGATGAGGACTATATCCCGTTTTTTGCCATCTGTGAATCCTGCGGGCAATTGACTGAGACGATCACGAGCGTGGACCTCGACGCCGGGACGGTGGGATACGTCTGTACCGACGCCGATGCCGGCGACGATGTGATCGAGGGATGTGGGCATGAAGGGACGACAACGCTGCGGGAGGGCAAGCTGCCATGGCGCGTTGAATGGCCAGCCCAGTGGGCTGTGCTCGATGTGGACTTCGAACCCTTCGGGAAGGATCATGCCGAGGGTTCGTGGCCGAGTGGTGTCGAGCTGGCACGCCGGGTTCTTGAGATTGAACCGCCGGTACCGATGGTCTATGAATGGTTTACCCTGGAGGGCGAGGCATTATCGTCCTCGACAGGCACACTGGTCACCGTCGACGAGGTGCTCGACTTGGTGGAGCCGGAAGTTCTGAAGTACTTTTTTGCAAAGCCGCCGCTGAAACAGCGGGACTTCAGCATCCGCGGCATCGATACGCTGGTCGATGAATTCGACCGATTCGAGCGCATCTATCGAGGGGAGATACGCGACGTACCCCCGGCCGAAGCGGAACGCGCTGAACGGGCGTATCCGCTGCTGGTCTCTGAGCCGGATGCCGAGCGGATCCGGCTGCCGTATACGTTTGCGGCTGTCCTCGGGATGACCGACGACCCGACACTTCGCGAGGAAATCGCCAGGCGTGAGGGACATATACCAGAGGGGGCGAGCGAGGATGTCGTCGCAGCGGCCCTCGACCGTGTCGAACGGGCGCAGCGATGGGCTCGCCGCACCGATAACGCATTCAATTACGAACTGAAACGGTCGGAACTGCCGGACGTGGACGTCGACGACGCGACGGCGGCTGCCCTTGATGATGTGGCCGATGTTGTGGCCTCGGGGGCCGATGGCGAAACCATTCAAGGGGCGTTTTACGAAGCTGCGAAACGGCACGGTCTCGATGTCGGCGATTTCTTCGCGACCGGGTACCGGCTCTTCTTTGACGACGACGAAGGCCCACAGCTTGGCACGTTCCTCGGCAAACTGGATCGGACGTTTGTCGTCGAGCGCCTCCGCCGGGACCGGTAGGCGGAACCCTCTTTTCCGCCTGCGCCTGACGGCCGGTCGATGGTCGCCATCCTCTGGTTGGTTCTCGCAGGGATCGTCCTTTATACGGTGGGGATGGCCGCTCTCAAGGACCGCGGCCTGCTGCCGGACTGGCTTCGGCTGTCGGGCCCGATTACGACGATCCATACTGGCCGCGGCCGGGCACTGCTCGAGCGACTCGCCGCGCCGCGGCGGATATGGCGTGCGTGGGGTAACGCCGGGATCGGCGTCGCCCTTGTCGTGATGGTGGGCATGGCCCTGTTGGTCGCGAGCGCCGGGTGGGGCATCCTCACGCGGCCGGAGGCCACGCCGGCGTACGATCCTCAGCATATGCTTGTGATCCCCGGCGTGAACGAGTTTCTCCCACTCTCGGCAGCGCATTATATAATATTCGGCTTGCTGGTCGGCCTCGTTGTTCACGAGGGCGGCCATGGCCTGCTCTGTCGTGTCGAAGACATCGAGATCGATTCGCTCGGCTTGGCGCTGTTTACAGTGATACCGATCGGTGCATTCGTCGAGCCGGACGAGGCGAGTCAGGCGGCTGCCGATCGGGGTGCCCGCACGCGGATGTTTGCCGCCGGCGTCACGAATAATTTCGCGGTCACGCTGCTGGCGATCGTACTGCTGTTTGGCCCGGTCATGGCCGCGGTCGGTCCGGCCGCCGGCGCTGGCGTCGGCGATGTCCTCGCCGGCTCGAGTGCAGATGAGGCGGGCCTCTCGTTTGGCGATGTTATCGTCAAAGTGAACGGCACGGATGTGGCGAATGCGAGCGCGCTCGACGCCCGCCTCGACGCAGTGAACAGCTCGACGGTGGCGATCGAACTCCGGCAGGGTGGACCGCCGATTCCGGTCGATCGCCGACTCGTTATTATGGGTGGGTCACCAGCGGTGCTCCGCGATATCGATACAGGTGGGGATATGCTGCCCCGAATCCAAGCGGTAAATGGCACCGCCGTCCGGACGGAAGACGACTTCGCGACTGCCGTCGCCGACCGAACCATAATCGAACTCACAACCTCGGCCGGCACGACGACCTTCCCGGTTGGCGCGT
>JBDGPQ010000202.1:0-15679 GCA_042219595.1 Haloarculaceae archaeon | reverse complement strand
GTGCTGGTTGGTGAATAGCGCCTTCGTCTCGATGTCGTCGTCGTTGGCCCGCGCATCCAGCCACCGCTGGAGCGTCCGGGCACACTCGCCGTCAAAGAAGACGAGCCGGTTGCTGCGCTTGGGTTTGGGCTTGAGTGTGATGGACTGCTGGTCCCAATCGATGTCATCGACGTCCATCGTGATCAGTTCGCCCCGCCGGACGCCCGTTTTCGCAAAGGTCGTCATCACCGCACGATCTCTCGGATCGAGGATGGAGTGGACGAGCGAGGACATCTCCTCGACGCTGATCAGTTGACGCTCGGAATTGGCTGATGACGGCCTGGAATCCATGTACCGTTCGCGAAACGCCGGTACGGGATTGTCCCGGACGTACCCCTCCCACGTCAGAAACTCGAAGAGCGAGCTAATCGCCGAAAAATAGGTGCTCCTGGTACGTTGTTTGAGCCCGGTCGAGCCATCCCGGGCCGTTCGCTCGGTCTTGAGATGGGCGAGAAAGCCTTTGAGATCGTGCTGATCGACAGAGAGGATGGATCCATCGAGCCAGTCGGCAAAATGCTCGAGATCGGATCGATAGGTGACTATGGTCTTTTCAGTGAGTCCTTGCACTTGGGCATCGAGCAGGTATTCCTCTATCAGTTCATTATCACTCGGCAGTACATCCGGGGGCTTTGATGTGTCACTCATTGGTCCCACTCCCAGCCCTTCGGCGTGCTTCTGACGAGGCCGTACTCTTCGAGTTGCTGAAGCTGGGTATTGATGCCTTTAACGACCTCGGTGTCACTGGGATCGACGTTCAAGCGCCGGAGGAGCTCGTCACCAGAAATCCGGTCGGCGCGCTGAAGCTCGTCGATCATTTCCTCGTCGTACTTGCGACGCCCCTCGAATTCCTCCTCGGTAAACGGTTTCGTGCGAAGCTCGGTTAGTTCGGCCTCGAGCTTCTCGATGACCATCTCTTTCTGCTTGACGTCCCGGCGAAGTTCCGAGACTTCCTCCTCGAGTTCCTGGATTCGCTTGCTCTCTTCGCCAAGCTCGGTGAAATCGGGCCCACCCTTTTCGATGGCATACTCGACGCATTGCTGGACGAATTGAGAGAGTGATTCATCCTCTTCGTCGGCGATCCGCGACCAGCGTTCCTTCCGATCGATCGTATCGACATAGACGTCGACGCGGCGGTCCTTTATCGTGTCCGTCTTGCCCATGGATTGTCAAGACGGTTTGGACACTTGAGTTTACGGGTAAAAACAGTGCGCCGGCCGGGATTTGAACCCGGGCCATGAGCTTGGAAGGCTCAGGTCCTACCGCTAGACCACCGGCGCCCGTGTCCGGCGCCATTATCGGCGCCCAGTCGCGTCTATACCGCCGCCGCCAAAGGTCGTTTCCCTTCAGGGCCGGACCGTCCCGTAACAGTTCCCGGCCGAGACCCAACACCGCTGGATTTCAAGGCCCGCAGCCTCCATATCCGACACGAACTCGTCGCGATCATAGATGTGATAAAATCTCGGCACGGTGTCTCCGTCGGGCAATGTCCAGTCTATTGTTGTATCGAAACCCGACGTCGCATCGAATTTGTCATGGGTTACGCTCCAGGCACTGATCAACCCACACCCAGCAGGATCGAGGACCCGACCAACTTCACGAAGTGCTTCGATTCTGGCCCGTTGATTTGGGAGGTGGTGAATCGTCGCAATGCAGAGCGCCACGTCGATACAGTCATCGCGGAGGGGCAGTGTGCCAATCTCGGCCTGCAGCAATTGGATTTTACCACTGCTACCGCCCAGCCGATCCACGGCTTCGTTGAGGATACCGCGGCTGAAATCGAGGCCAATCGCGCGGTCTACGCGTTCACCAAGCGGTTCGAGATGGCGTCCATTGCCACAGCCGGCATCGAGGCCAAGCTCGGCTGGGCCCGCCTCACCGAGAAATTCCGCCACCGCTGGCCACGCACGTTGGCGGGTCTGTGAGAAGTGCGATGCGATGCGGTCGAAGGTGGCGCGGACGCCCGCTCGTGACCGCTCGTCCGGCGTCATTCCCCATATCGATCCGGGTAGGCAGCCGCGAGGAGATCGGGGCGGCTCGTTAGTCGGTCTCGGACCGGTTCCAATACTTCTGAGATGGCAGCGCCGGCTGCTGGTTTGAGGTCCGCGGGATGGAGTTCACCGGACACGAAATCAGTCTCAAGCGATTCATATTGATCATAGACGAGGTCTCCCCCGTACTCGTCAGGACGCTCTACGCGAAGTGCCGCTTCACGAATCGGAAAGACCAGATGCTCGAGGTATTCGAGGACACCGTTGTCTTCGCGTTCGCCGGCTGGACAGTACGCATCCTCGATCTTCTCGACGACTGTCGCGTGATCATCCGTCAGGGCAATGGCCGTCTCGGCTGCTGAGGCACTCATTTTGTCACCAGTGAGTCCCGACAGCAGTGGTGCAAACACGCACACTGGCGCCTCCCATCCGTGCGCGGGGAGTATCTCCCGAGCGAGCATGTAGATCCCACGTTGGTCGATACCTCCATAGGCGATGTCCGCCTCGAGGGCATTCACATCGAGGGCCTGCATCAGCGGGTAGAGCAGGCTGCCCAGTCGGGGCGTATCGGTTTCCCTGACTACCTCGCTTGCGGCCCGTTGAGCGCGGGAGACTGTCGTTTCGGCCGCCATACGATAGAGCTCAAGCGCGTACTCTTCATCGAGCTCGAAATCCGTCCCACGCACGAACTCAACGCGGTCCGGATCGGCACCCGCCGCGTCAATCATGCCCCGAATGGCGACCTCGTAGTACTCCGATCGTGCGTCGAGAAGATCGAAGGGGCTTTTCTCATCGTCGAGGTGCGCGTGCAGGTCAGCGATAAGGACAGTGACATCGATATCCGCAGCGAGGAAATCAGCAAGCTTCCGCATGGTCGTGAAGTGACCGACATGCATCTCACCGGTGGGAGCGTAGCCGATATACGCCGAGGGTGCCTCGTCAGTCAGTAGATCGTCGAGTTCCTCTCGTGTGACCACCTCCGCAGTGTGTCGAGTAACGAGGTCGATCCGCTCGGCGCGGTTCATACCCGCCCTCCCCGGTCCGCGTGGTTAAAAGGTCCGTTCCACCGGGCCGCGGAACCGCCGTCGCGTACGCCCGGCAGACGCCGCAAATCACTGCTCCTGGCCACCGGCGACTCGCTGGCGGTGGACGATACCCTGCATATTCGCCGTCGTATTCGCAAATGCGCGGAGGGCCTCCGCGGTTTCTCCTTCTTCTAAGACCATCGGCCGACCGCCGTCTCCGCCCTCCCGAACCGCCGGATCGAGTGGGATCTCGCCAAGGAATGGCATCTCCGCTTCATCGGCGAGTGCACGACCGCCTCCCTCGCCGAAGATGGCGTGTTCGCCGCCACAGTCCGGGCATGTGAAGTGGCTCATGTTCTCGACGATGCCGAGTACTGGCGTGTCATGTCGGCCGAACATCTCGAGGCCCTTCCGGGCGTCGTCAACTGCCACGGCCTGCGGCGTTGTCACGATGACAGCCCCCGTTACAGGAACGCTTTGGAGGAGTGTGAGTTGCGTATCCCCGGTTCCCGGTGGGAGATCGACCACCATGTAATCCAACCGGCCCCAGTCGACGTCCTCCCAGAGTTGCGTCAGCACCTTATGGACCATCGGCCCACGCCAGATCACCGGATCATCTTCGCCAACGAGAAAGTCCATACTCATGAGTTTCATACCGTACTTCTCGGGCGGAATGATGGTTTCATCCTCGGTTGCCTGGGGTGGCTGGTCCGCCCCAACCATCCGAGGGACGTTCGGTCCATACACATCCGCATCGAACAGGCCGACGCTGGCCCCAAGATCGGCGAGACCGGCGGCCAGGTTCACGGCGATGGTCGACTTGCCGACCCCGCCCTTGCCCGAGGCGACGGCGATCAGATTTTCGACGCCCGGCAGGACATCGTCTTCGGCGTCCACCCCTCGGTCAACATTCGCAGTGAGTTCGACGTCTCGATCGGTATCTGCAAGCGCCTCGCGGACGTCGCCAGCGATTGCCGACTCTGTCGGTGAGTACGGGGCGCCCAAAGCGAGATCGATCCGGATCGTCGTCGCATCAACGGTCACCGAATTGACCAGACCCAGAGACACGATGTCCCCGCCCAAATCCGGATCCTCAACCGTCGCGAGACGCTCCCGAACCGCCGCCTCGTCCATGGACAGCGTAGGCGACGAGCCAGCGAAAAGGCTTGTGAAGCGCCGGTCGAGTCGACGCGCCGACGGACCACGCTCCAGCGCGCGGATTTGCCGCGTATGCACGGTGTACCTCCCGCAACCGGTTGCACTCGAAACGTGACGCTTAAATGGTCCAGTGGAGAATCATCGGTACGACTCGTGTAGGGGTGCACGCCCCGAGTCCGCGGATGCGGGCGCGAGTACCCAGGCATGCCGCGTGTCGTGGTAGCCAAGCCTGGCCCAAGGCGCAGGGTTGCTAACTCTGTGGCGTCAAGCCTCCGGGGTTCGAATCCCCGCCACGACGTGCACGAGAGACAACACATGAGCACGGACGAACCAGAGGCCACGGACGAACCGGAGGAGGATGAGGACCTCCGGTACTTCGTTCGCATCGGCCAGACCGACCTGGACGGAACGAAATCCGTCGAGCGGTCGTTGACGGAGATGAATGGCATCGGCCGCCGAGCGGCCCGCATCATCGCCGACGAAGCGGGCGTCGACCGGCGTGCCACCATCGGCGCTCTCGACGATGCGGAGATCGAGGCGATCGTCGATCTCGTGGAGGGCTTCGACGGGACGGTCCCGGACTGGATGGCCAACCACCGTAATGACTTCTTCGCGGGTGAAACGACCCACGAGGTCGGGAACGATCTCGAACTCACCCGGCGTCAGGACATCAACCGTATGAAGATGATCGACTCCTACAAGGGCGTCCGTCACAAGCGGGGGCAGAAGGTCCGCGGCCAGCGGACCCGATCGACGGGCCGGACCGAGGGGACGATCGGTGTCAATGTCGAGGCGATCAAGGAAGAAATGGGCGATGAAGAGGAGGAGGAGCTCTAGATGGCGCTTGGATCAAACACGAAGGACTACGAGACGCCGAATCACCCGTACCAGGGCGAGCGGATCGCCGAAGAGTCAGGGTTGATCGGCAAGTACGGACTCAAGAACAAGGAAGAGCTCTGGAAGGCACAGTCCGAACTGCGTGATATTCGGCGCGAGGCCCGCAAATTACTCGGCCGGGCTCAGGGCGACGCCGAGGCAGCCGGGGCGGAGGCGGAAGAGTTCTTGGCCCGACTCAAGCGTCTCGGCATTCTGGGGGAGACCGACGAGCTCGACGACGTCCTGTCGCTGTCCGTGACGGACTTGCTCGAACGCCGGTTGCAAACTCTGGTGTATCGGAAGGGCTACGCAAACACGACGAAGCAGGCGCGGCAGTTCATCTCCCACGGCCATATCGTGGTCGACGGTGCGAGGGTTCAGCGCCCATCGTACACCGTCGCTGTGGATGAGGAGGACACGGTGGGATTCGACTCGGCATCGCCGTTGACGGACGAACTACATCCTGAACGAGCGGAGGATCAATAAATGGCAGACGACCGCTGGGGCATCGCCCACGTGCACGCATCGTTCAACAACACCATCATCACGGTCACGGACCAGACCGGTGCAGAAACGCTCGCGAAATCGAGCGGTGGGACGGTTGTGAAGCAGAACCGCGACGAGGCCTCTCCGTATGCGGCCATGCAGATGGCCGAGGCGGTAGCCGAGGACGTCATGGCCCAAGGGATTGAGGGCGTCCACGTCCGTGTCCGAGGCCCAGGTGGGAACCAGCAGACGAACCCCGGACCAGGTGCTCAGGCGACGATTCGGGCATTGGCGCGGGCGGGTCTCGAGATCGGCCGGATCGAGGACGTCACACCGATTCCACACGACGGCACCCGTGGTCCAAAGAACACGGGGTTCTGAGATGGCCGGTGATTACGACGTCGAATTCGTCGACCGCGATGACCGTGAAGCGAGATTTCTCATTCGCGGTATCACACCCGCGTTTGCCAACGGCATTCGCCGGGCCATGATCGCGGATGTGCCGACATTCAGCGTCGACACGGTCCGGGTAATCGAGAACTCCAGCGTGATGTTTGACGAACAAATCGGCCATCGCCTGGGACTTGTCCCGCTTACCACACCGGAGCCAGGCGAGTTCGAGCGCGGGGAGTCGGTTACGCTGTCGCTCGATGTACAAGGGCCGGATACGGCGTATTCCGGCGACATCGTCTCGAGCGATCCGATGGTCGAGCCGGCTGATGAGAACGTCCCGATCATTGACCTGAAGGAGGGTCAGCGACTCGAGGTCGAGGCCGATGCAATTCTCGATGTGGGCCGCGAACACGCCAAGCACCAGGGCGGTGTCGCGGTGGGTTATCGGCACCTCCAGCGGGTCGAGGTGGTCGGTGAGAAGAGTGATTTCGAGGAGGATGAACCACAGATCCTCCGCGGAGTCATCGAGGAGGCTGCCGCAGACCATGCGGAACCGGTCAACGGGGAAACACCGGAAGACGGTGACCTCGTCCCGACGGCGGCCTTCGATAACGACCTCTCGAAGCGCTACCCTGGAAAGGAACTCGAAGTCTCAGATGTCGAGAATGCGTTCGTCTTCCACGTGGAGACCGACGGTTCGTTCGGCGTCGATGACCTCGTCGTCCAGGCGATCGATACCATCGAGGATCGGGCTGTAGAACTACGGGAGGCTGTACAATTATGACCCGGCCGAATCGCACGGCGGAGAGCGCCGTCACAACCGACATGCAAATCGGGGGCTGCCGGGTACGATCGTACGCGCGCAGGGATAGCCAAGTCAGGCCAACGGCGCAGCGTTCAGGGCGCTGTCCCGTAGGGGTCCGCAGGTTCAAATCCTGCTCCCTGCATCGCTGTGGAGTGAGTTCATGAGTAAAGCAAACCCGAGACTGCGGAGTCTCATCGCCGACCTGAAGTCGACCGCCCGTTCCGCGGGCGCCGACGTTTGGGCGGATGTCGCCGAACGGCTCGAGAAGCCCCGGCGAACGCATGCCGAGGTCAATCTCGGGCGCATCGACCGGTATGCCAGGGAGGACGAGACGGTCGTCGTGCCCGGCAAGGTGCTCGGCAGTGGTGTCCTGCGCACGGACGTGACTGTCGCGGCCGTCGACGCGTCGGGGACTGCCCAGACGAAAATCGACCAGGTCGGGGAATTCGTCCCGCTGGAACAGGTACTCGAAGATAACCCCGAAGGTAATGATGTTCGGGTGATCCGATGAGCGTTGCCGAATTCGAGGCCGATACCGTCGTCGACGCTCGAGACTGCATTCTCGGCCGCGTGTCGAGCCAAGTCGCCGAGCGAGCGCTCGATGGCGAGCGCATCGCCGTCGTCAACGCCGAACGCGCGGTCGTGACCGGTCGCCGTGAGGAGGTTATTGATCGGTACCGGGCACGTCGCGAGCAGGGATCGGATCGAGGTCCGGAGTATCCGAAGCGACCGGACCGCATCCTGAAACGCTCGATCCGCGGCATGCTGCCGTATAAGCGACCGCGAGGGCGCGAGGCCCTCGAGAACGTCCGCGTCTACGTGGGCAATCCCTATCCCGACAGCGAGGTGCTCGACGACACCTCCCTGGATCGCTTATCGAACATTCGCTTCGTCTCGCTTGGCGACGTCAGCGAGGCACTAGGAGCACGCGTGACATGGTAACTAACACCTCAGGCAAGAAGAAGACGGCTATCGCGAGAGCGACTGTCCGCGACGGCACTGGACGGGTTCGCGTGGGCGCTCGCCCGGTCGAACTGGTCGAACCCGAACTGGCGCAGCTAAAGATGCTGGAACCTTTCCGCATCGCCGATGACGATTTACGAGAGTCGGTCGATGTCGACGTGCGCCTGGAGGGCGGGGGCACGATGGGCCAGGCTGACGCAACCCGGACGGCCATTGCTCGCGGCCTTGTGCAGCATACCAACGATGCCGAATTGCGAGACGCCTATATGGCCTTTGACCGCTCGCTCCTGGTGAACGACGTCAGGCAGCGTGAGTCCAAGAAGTGGGGCGGCCCGGGCGCTCGGGCACGCTACCAGAAGTCATACCGGTGACTCAGCCATGATGGTTCCAGTCCGCTGTTTCACATGCGGCAATGTCGTTGGCGAGCATTGGGAAGAGTTCAAGGCCCGTACCCGAGACGCCGCCGACCCGGAAGACCCGGAAGCGGTCCTTGACGATCTCGGCGTCGAACGTCACTGCTGCCGGCGGATGCTCGTGTCGCACAAGGATCTCGTCGATATCGTGGCCCCATACCAGTGATGTCGGAAACGGACAACCGGTACGAGAAGGCCCGCATCATCGGCGCCCGGGCGCTCCAGGTAGCCTATGGCGCGCCAGTGCTCATCGATACCGATCAGACTCAACCCATCCTCATCGCCGCTGAGGAGTACGACACCGGCGTCCTGCCGTTTACCGTGCGGCGGGGGGACGCCGAGTGACGCTCATCACGGACGTCGCGCTGCGACGGATCCTCGACTCGCGTGGGGACCCGACCGTCGAAGCCGACGTCCGGACGGAAAGCGGCGGATTTGGCCGGGCACGTGCGCCCTCCGGTGCCTCGACAGGCGAGCACGAAGCCGTCGAGCTCCCGGCGCGGGAGGCTATCGCCGCGGCACGGGAGGAGGCGGTTCCCCGGCTCGTCGGTGAAGTCTATGCTGGCGATCAGCGGGAGGTTGACGCCGCGCTTCGCGCGGCTGACGGGACTGATGATTTCTCCGCGATCGGTGCAAATAGTGCCGTCGCAATCTCGATGGCAGCAGCGACAGCCGGTGCGGACGTGCTCGGCGCCCCACTCTTCCAGCATCTTGGGGGCACGTTCCGCGGCGATAGTTTCCCCATACCATTGGGTAACGTCATCGGTGGTGGAGAACACGCGACGGATGCGACGGATATTCAGGAGTTTCTCGCTGTGCCCGTTGGCGCGCCGAGCGTGGGAGAGGCGGTCTTCGCGAATGCCGCCGTCCATGCAGCCGTCGGTGAGGAGCTCCGGACCCGTGGAGTAGCCGCGGGGAAGGGTGACGAGGGCGCATGGGCGCCCTCGATCGATGATGCGTCAGCGTTCGAGATCGCCACGGCAGCAGTCGATACAGTTGCGGACGATGTTGGCTTCGAGATCCGTCTCGGCGTCGATATCGCGGCGACGGAACTGTATGATCCCGATGCGGGCGGCTACGTCTCCGGAGATCTCGTCCGGGATGGCGACGAGCAAGTACATTACGTTGCGAGTCTCATCGAAGAACACGATCTGGCGTACGTAGAGGATCCCCTTGACGAAGACGACTTTGACGGGTTTGCCCGCCTCACGTCGGAGGTTGGCGAGGGGGCGCTGATCTGTGGAGACGACCTCTTCGTGACGGACGTGGCGCGGTTGGAACACGGGATCGAGATGGGAGCGGCCAATAGTATCCTCGTCAAGCCGAACCAGATCGGAACGCTCTCGGGAGCAGTGGATGCCATCGAGACAGCCGTTCGGGCCGGGTATGAACCGGTAATCTCTCACCGCAGTGGTGAAACGGAGGATACGACGATCGCACATCTGGCCGTCGGCACCGGCGCGCCGTACATCAAAACGGGCGCGGTCGGCGGTGAACGCACCGCCAAACTGAACGAACTAATTAGGATCGAACACAACGCATGAGCGGAAACGACGACGAAGGCCTCGACGCAGCCGACACCGGCGACGCTGGGACAGTCGCGGAGCCGGTACCGGCGGAGGACGAGGCCGAGACGACCGAGGAACCGCCCGCCGAGGCCGAAGACGCCGAGGCCGAACCCGACGACGCTGCCGACGCGCCGGATGAATCCACAGAGGAGAGCGCCGGGCCGGCGATGGACGAGGATGTTATGCCTGACGAGGAGGCAGATCTGCTCATCCCTGTCGAGGACTACCTGGCCTCAGGAGTCCACATCGGGACGCAGCAAAAAACAAAGGACATGGACCGGTTTATCCATCGTGTCCGGACTGACGGTCTGTATGTGCTTGACGTCTCGATGACCGATGCACGCATCCGGACGGCAGCGGATTTCCTCGCGAACTACGACCCGGAGCAAATCCTCGTGGCATCTTCCCGGCAATATGGACGATATCCCGCGGAAAAATTCGCGGAGGCTGTTGGCGCGCGTGCACGGACTGGCCGGTTCATTCCGGGGACGCTCACAAACCCCGAATACGAGGGATATATCGAGCCGGATGTTGTCGTTGTCACCGATCCTATCGGGGACTCTCAGGCAGTCAAAGAAGCGATTACTGTGGGCATCCCGGTAATCGCGATGTGTGACTCGAACAACCAGACGAGCAATGTCGACCTTGTCATTCCGACGAACAACAAGGGCCGAAAGGCGTTGTCGGTGGTCTATTGGCTGCTCGCCAACGAGACGCTTGACCGTCGTGGCGCCGAGCCAACGTACGCTCTCGAAGACTTCGAGACGGACCTATAGCGTTTAGCTGCGTTGGTAGGCGACCGCGCCGCCGGCTGCGAGCATTACCCCACCAAAGATCGAGATATAGAGCCCCAGGCCCGCCCCGGCAAAGCCGCCGAGATCGAGCAGCTGGACCACTCCCCCTAACACCACGACCGCGCCCGCGATGCCGACGGTCGTGCCCCTGATATCTGCCGCCTCGAAGGCGATGAGGAGAACTGCGCCGCCGACCGCGACGAGTGCCGTGACTAGTCCAAGAGTCGTATCGATTCCAGCAACGGCCGTACTCACGTCGATGGGGCCGGCAGAAAAGCCGGCCGTAATCCACGGCAAGAAAGTACCGATGATCGCGACCGCAGCACCGGCGAGAGCGAGTCCATCAGAGGCTTCCGTTGGAGACCGAACCATGGCACTGGTGCGGACCTCCCGGGTAATACGCTTGTGGCCCCTCGACCAGATCAGGCCATATTGAGTGGCTCGATTCCGGCGTGGGCGATTTCGATGGCCTCTGTCGCGACGCCGCCACGGTCAGCCCGGAGGCTTGGTCCGGACCACCGGACTGGGACGGCACCGCGACACTCCCAGCCCCGAGCCTCTCGGCCGTCGCTATCCAGCAGCAAGATTCTGACATTGCGCTGTTGACTTTCCCCAGCGATCCACTCGGCGATCCAGTCTTCGAGCGACCGGGAATCGGTCACGCCGCGCCGAAGCGTCAGGAGCGGAAACTCCGCGCGGCGCTGCCGTGGAGGTGGATTCGCGGTCCCCGGTTCCGTCCAATTGACGATCGTCGGCCAGTCATCTGGATCGATCCAGGTGGCTCGGTCGACCGCGTCCGCAGCGGCCTCCCGCGCCGCCTCGATCGCTCCCGAGATATCGCCGAATACTCCCCCAACACGACGACGCCCCTCCCGGTCTTCAGGGGGATCCTCGGGAACGTCGTCCGGATCGGCGAAGACACCCGCCGTCACAGTAAGGCCGTCTACCTCCGTAAAACCAGTTGATACGAGGCCGTCGATCTCGACACTGAAGCGGTGGTCTCGATACGGATCGACTCGGTTCACGATGCATCACGCCACACGCTCGACACCTTCGGTCACGATTTCCAGGACCTCGATGGCGACG
This sequence comes from Haloarculaceae archaeon, assembly GCA_042219595.1. Lineage (GTDB taxonomy): Archaea > Halobacteriota > Halobacteria > Halobacteriales > Haloarculaceae > CAYLJD01. The sequence goes on along the minus strand of JBDGPQ010000202.1, from coordinate 4,085 downwards.
CACTCGCCCCGGGCGTCGAGTTGTGGCGATTCATATCGTCGCGGCCAGCAGTGCTGGAGTTCGTACCGGGGACCTGGGTCTCCCTCTTCGCCAAGCAGGACGACGGCGATGGACCGACGAGCAGCATCGGTCTTACCTTGTTCGACCAAGGTCCGCCACTCGAACAATTCGATCGAATCCGTCGTGACGCCGGAGCTGAGCACGAGCGCACCGAAGCGCTTCAACCCCGAGAGTTTCCGAGGTGTCGGAGGGTCAGTCCCTTCACGATATTCGATCACATCGGTTGTGCTTGAGGGTAGTCGACAGCGGGCAAAGCCGGCCTTCGCGATACCATCGATTTCCAGAAGGAACCGCATGTTTCGGTACGGGCCACGCCGGTCCGGCATGGCTACTGTCCCCCCAGAGTCGGCGGTTGAGACTGGGTCACGCGACTTCATTGGCGGGCGCATGCATAAAATTATGCGCAAGCGGGCTCGAAACGAACGGATCGATCATATAGTCAACCTGCCGAAAACAGGTGATAGCACGGCTCTCGGCAAGGTTATCCGGGCAGAAAGCCATAGTTACGAACGAATATGCGAATTGGTACGAATCCCTTTGAGGAGATGGAACGGTTACTCGAGCAGACACGCCGATCGATGATGCAGGCCCGACCACATGGCCTGACGCCGGTCACACAAGGCCACCCCAGCGGGCTGGAGGTACTCTCTTCGAACGATGTCAACCTCGGTATGGAAGCGGTGGATGATGGCTACGTCGTTACTGCCGACATGCCTGGCTTTGAGAAGGATGATATCGAACTTAGGTTCGACGACGGTGTGCTGACGATTCGAGGCGAGATCGAGGTCACTGAAGAAAGCGAGACTGGCTGGCATAACCGAAGCCGACGCGTTCGGGAACAGCTTGCTATCCCTGGGGATGTCCGCGAAGACGAGATCGAAGCCTCCTACCGCAACGGTGTGCTCGAAGTCCGCCTTCCGACGGAACAGCAACCCGAAGACGACAGCCACCGCATCGACATCGACTGACCCCTTCTTTCGATACTTTCAATCCGTAGCCACGTGCCCAGCGTCTATGGCAGAGCGCGAGACCTGGATCAACGCGTTGATCGGAGCTATCGTCGGTATCATTCTTTCACCGCTCCCACTCTCAACCGTCCTCGGTGGTGGGGTCGCGGGCTATCTCGAAGCTGGGAGCCGCTCGGAAGGTATTCGCGTTGGGGCGCTCGCCGGCATTGTCATGTTCGTCCCCATGGTCCTCTTGCTGTTCCTTGTCGGGAACGTTTTCCTGATTGGAATGATGGGCGGCATGATGGGTCCCGGCCATCTCTTCAATCTGGCAGGTGGTCTCACTGCCATCGCGCTCACCTTCACGCTGGTATTCGGTTTCGTCTATACCGTCTGCTTGGCGATCCTAGGTGGGTTTCTTGGAAACTACATCAAACATGAAACCGATATTGGCGGTTGATCGACAGCTATTGGACCCTTCGGGCGCGAACGCAGCGCCATGGTGACGTCGAGCGCGCCGGGAAAGGTCTATCTCTTCGGCGAGCACGCCGTTGTCTACGGCGAGCCAGCTGTCCCGTGCGCAATCGCCCGGCGAGCGCGTGTTACGGCAGCGGAGCGTGACACAGGTCTTCGCGTGCACGCCGCAGACCTGACACTCGACGGCTTTACCGTCGAATACGATGGCGAGGCGACCGAGCGCCCGGATGTAGCGGTGGCCGATTCCCTGATCGAGGCTGCCGTGGGCTACGTCAATGAGGCGATCGACCAGGCACGCGACGCGGCCAATGCACCGGACGCCGGGTTCGACATCACGATCGAGAGTGACATTCCACTCGGTGCTGGGCTAGGTTCATCGGCGGCGGTCGTCGTCGCCGCGATCGATGCTGCAACGCGAGAACTCGGCGTCCCACTCGAATCGTCGGAACTGGCCGAGCGGGCCTTCCGGGTCGAACATACGGTTCAGGATGGCCAGGCCTCACGCGCGGATACGTTCTGCTCGACCACTGGCGGTGCCGTTCGTGTTGAAGGCGATGAATGTCGCTCGCTACCCGCGCCCGATCTCCCATTCGTCATCGGGTATGACGGCGGCGCCGGAGATACCGGCGAACTGGTTGCGGGCGTCCGCCAGTTGCGGGATGAATACGGTTTCGCCGCCGATACCGTTGCGGCCATTGGAGATGTCGTCCGACGCGGCGAGACTGTTCTTGCGGAGGGAGATGTGGCGGAACTCGGGCGACTGATGGACTTCAACCACGGCCTCCTCGCGGCACTCGGCGTGTCGTCTCGATCGCTCGATGCCATGGTCTGGGCGGCACGGGACGCCGGCGCCCTTGGTGCAAAGCTTACCGGAGCTGGAGGTGGTGGGTGTATCGTTGCACTCGACCGGACGGAAGAGACTCAGACGGCGCTCGAGTACACACCCGGGTGTGTTCAGGCGTTCCGAGCAGAATTGGATGATGAGGGGGTCAAGGTGGTATCAGAATGACGACAATCCTCAAACTCGGGGGAAGCGTGGTCACTGTCAAAGCGCAGCCAGAGACGGTGGATGACCGGGCACTCGAACGCGCCGCGGCCATTATCGGGGCGACACCACCCCAGGAATTGGTCGTCGTCCACGGCGGCGGAAGTTTCGGACATCACCACGCCGACGCTCATGGGGTTAGCGTGACAGATGGCACGCACGATGTCGCGGCGATCACGGATATCCATGCAGCCATGCGGCGGCTGAACGACGCGGTCGTGGCGGGGTTACAGGCGGCCGAACTCGATGCTGTCCCCGTTCACCCGTTCTCGCTGGCTCACCGGCCCGATCCCGATGCCCTGAGCCTCCCGGCGGATAGTGCTCGGACGATGCTTGCAGAGGGGTTTGTGCCAGTCCTGCACGGGGATGTGGTGGCTGAGAAAGGCCGTGGCGCGACGATACTGAGCGGTGATGAGATCGTCGTCGCAATGGCCAATGCATTGGGCGCAGATCGGGTGGGTCTTTGTTCGACCGTTCCAGGGGTTTTGGACGCTGATGGTGACGTTATCACGCGGATCGAGGATGAGGCTGATGTCAGATCGCTCGGCGAGCCCTGCTCAACCTCGAAACGACTGCTCACATCTTCGACTTGGATGGGCTTGCAGAGTTTCTCGCCGGCGGTACACCAGGGACTGCCATCGCCGGCAACCGCCCATAAGGTACTTGGGTGACTCAGGCAAGGACTCAGCCATGGCGCCCGCCGAATTTACGGAGAGTTCCCGATATGGTGCCGTCCTTTATGCCTACGTTCTCGGGGTGTTAGTCGTCGGTGGTGGCGGCCTCGCCCTTGGCGCGGCGCTGCTCTGGCCGGAAATTCAGGCGTGGCGCGGGCCCGGCGTTGCGGACACGGCCCGCGCGATCGGCGGTGGTGTACTTGCGTTTCTGGGATTCTCAGTGCTAACAATCGGTGGCTATGCAGTGACATACAAGCTCATCGCGGATGGTGTCGCTGCCGGGATGGCCGCCGGGCAAACGGAGAGATCGTCGACGACAACACCTGCGGCAAATTCGGTCGATGGAACGGCCACGGACAAGGAGGAGGACCCACCGGAGCCATCCCCGTCAGAGATCGCCTGGGGGACGACCGATGGACCGGAGGCCGACGACACAGGATCGATCGATGAGTCCTTGCCGGGCGAAGACGCTGGTAGCGACCCGCTTGGCGAGCGGACGGAGTAGCGGCTGCGATTCGGACGGCTTTTATCGCTTGGCGTAAAATCTTTCATTAACCGAGCATACGGCCGTTCCGGATCGCGGTGAACGGCCGGCGAACGCTCATCTATGAGCGTCTCGGGCGGACCGAGGCGGCGGGCTACGGGATCAACCCGGCTGGCCCGGCGCGAGCAGTCGGTTCCGCCTGGTGCATGCGCGTCGTCGGCTCCCGCGAGCGGATCGGTTTCCTCGGCACAGACACATGGAAATCGAAATCGCTACGATCGGCGGATACGAGGAAGTGGGGCGGCAAATGACGGCGGTCAGGGCAGGCGACGATGTCGTCGTATTCGACATGGGCCTGAACCTCTCGAAGGTCCTCATCCACGACAACGTCGAGACCG
>JBDGPQ010000195.1:13798-15912 GCA_042219595.1 Haloarculaceae archaeon | reverse complement strand
GTACCCGTTCACATGGACGAATCCTGACATCGCCTCCGCGAGTGTTCCGAACCCGGGCCGGTCGTTATATGGCCCCGTTTGCCCGAATCCCGTAATGCGCAGCATCACCAGTCCAGGGTTACTCTCCGATAGCGCCTGCCAGCCGATGCCCCAGTTCTCGAGCGTCCCCGGCCGAAAATTCTCGATCAGCACGTCGGCCATCCCGACGAGATCCTCGAATACCATTTGTCCTCGTTCGTCTGACAGATCAAGGGTCACTGACCGTTTGTTCCGTGGGATCCGAAGTGCCGGAGATGGTCGCCGCCGTCTGGATGTTCGACTTTGACGACGGTGGCACCATAGTCCGCAAGAATCCGGCTTGCCGTGCCGGCCGCGAGCATCGTCCCGGCGTCGATCACCGTAATCCCGTCGAGCGGGCCGTCGCCGTCTGATCCGCCCTCCTGGGGCGGCTGTATTCCCTCCATCAGTTGCTAAATCGGCCGGTCGATGTGGGTCCCATACCCACGCTCGCCGACAATCTCACCACGGTCGTATGCGAGTTGCCCTCGGACGATGGTGTGGGTCGGCCAGCCGGTTACCTCTCGCCCATCGTATGGCGAATAGTCCGCTCCGCTTCGAAGGAGTTCCGGCGTGACTGTCTTTGTCTCATCCAGGTCAACTACCACCAGATCGGCGTCTGTACCAACCCGGATGGAGCCCTTCTTCGGGTAGAGATCGAAGGCTTTCGCGGTCTCTGTGGATGTCACTTCTACCGCACGCTGCAGCGAAATTCGGTCCCGATTCACACCTTCTGAAAGGATCAGCGGAAGCATTGTCGCGGATGAAGGGAAACCTGGCAAGCTGTCAGGGACGTCTTCACCGATCTTCTCGGCTGCAAGATTGGCACAGTGGTCGGTGCCGATGCAGGAGATGGTCCCATCCGCGACTCGTGTCCAGAGTGTCTCTTGGTCTGCTTTCGACCGAACCGGGGGGTTGACATTATGGCGTTCATCGCACTCTTCGGTTGTTAGGGTCAGATAGTGGGTACAGGTCTCGCCAGTCACCTCATACCCGGCTTCGTGAAGTGTGGCGAGTTCGTCTGCAGTCCGCCCTGAGGAGATGTGTACCGCGTAAAAGTTGTCGTCATACCCGTGTTGACGGGCGAGTGACGAGCCAGCCACCATGCTCTGCGCTTCTGCATAACCAGGGAATTGCTCGACAAGCACATCATAATCTCGGTATTCCTGGTCGTCGTCGACTTCGGTATCGAGGTAGGGATTGTCGCCACGGGCATTCGTGATTTCAACGTTTTCGGAGTGATAGCCGAGCGTAGTCGGGACGTCTTGCTCGGCGAGCGCCTGGATAAAGGCATCTGCCCAATCATCCTTCATCTCGCAATCGATGCCAAACTTCTCCGCGGCGGTATACTTGTAGTTCATGTACCACTTAAACGAGGTGATCCCAAGTTCATCGACGATATACGGGACTTCCTCGATGTGGTCGAACGAGAGCAGACCGAGCGAGAAGAAGTAATCGTGGTAGTAGTTCGGCTCAGCTTCGGCAAAGTAATCTTCCATGATGTCGCGGTACGACCCTGGTCGTCGGAAGTAGTTCCCGATGGTGGTGATTCCACCCACTAAGCCCGATCGCGACTCGGTCTCCGCGTCCGCCTCGAGGCCGCGGTAGATGCCGTGATGTGTATGCGGGTCGATTGCCCCAGGCAGGATATACTTGCCAGTGGCATCGATTTCTGTCTCACCAGAGAGTGAACCCGGATTCGCGATCGTCGAGATCGTTTCCCCATCGGCCGCAACATCTGCTTCATATTGGCCGTGTTCCGGAGACACAACCGTGCCACCGCTGATTACGAGGTCATGAGACATCGTCGTTCACCCCGCCCCCTCCATGAGATATTCTTCAGCCTCGTCACGTTCGATGACGTGCCCATACTTCATCCACATATCCAGCAAGCCGATCTTATGGCTCGCCTCGATGCGATCAAAGAGACACTCTTGTGGCAATACCACGTCGAAGCCATGTTGCTGGGCGTCCACGGTGGTCGCACGGACGCACCCACTCGTCGAATTGCCGATGATCACCAATGTATCAATATCCCGTCGGATTAGCCGTGAGAG
>JBDGPQ010000195.1:0-13788 GCA_042219595.1 Haloarculaceae archaeon | reverse complement strand
GTAAAACGCGCTTGCGTACGATTTGTCGATGACAGTCTCCCCCGGTTCCGGCGCAACGGGATCGACGATGTCGAGGTCCGGATGATCTGGATCATCATAGCTTGTGGGCACGACACGTGTGTACATGACTGGTATATCATGCTCCCTGGCGACATCGAGGAATCCAGCGATATCCTCCATTGCGTTCCATGCTACCTCCCCCATCGCGGTCTGATACTCCTCGACAGCCTCGAGAATCGGGACGTTCTCTCCAACGATGAGACGCTGCATATCAATCACCATGACGAGTGGATTATCGCCCAAGCCACGGGAATCCCAGGATGCGGCACCACCCTCGTCGTAGCCTGCTTTCGAGATGACTTGTTTGTCGCGTTCGGTCAGGAGGTCCTCCCAAATGCGCTCGGTCATACGCCTCAGAATTCATCAGCACCCCTATTATTAGTGTCCCTGAAACCGGCTCGCGGCCTGCATCGCTCGGTCAAGCCATGCTTCGTCGGTGCCCGCGGGCGCCCGAATGATCGGCAGGTCAACACCCGATGCTCGGAGCGATTCGAGTTCTTCGGCGACCTCGCTTATATTACCCACGAGGGCAATAGCCTCGATAAACTCCGGACTTACCTCCGCCACTGCTTTGGCCTGCGAGTCGGCCCCCCTAATCGCCGCGATATCGCCCTCAAATCCGGCGTTCGCGGCCACGCGATCGTAGTATCCTGGGATCTCACGGCAGTAGTAGGCAATGTGCTCGGCTGCCGCGGTCCTAGCCGCGTCTTCATCTTCGTGGACGGCGGCGGGAATGTACATTGCCACATCAATCGCGGCGACGTCTCGATCGGCCCGTTCCGCCCCTGCTGCAAGCCATGACTGCGCGGTATCGAACTGGTCTAGCGGGTAAAAGTTCGGTAACCATCCATCTGCCTTCGCGCCAGTTAGCCGAACGTTCGAACTGCCGAGAGCGGCGTTGTAGATAGGAATCTCGGCCCGTTCGGGCTCGAAGGCGTCCCAAAATGATGTCCGCGACGGCGAGAAGAAATCGCCTTCGAACGATTCTGCTCGGCCTCGGAGATATCGGCGGACGAGATCAATATATTCGGCCATACGCGCTAGCGGCCGATCGAACGCCATGCCGTGAAAGCTCTCGACGACGCCGGGATGAGCGACACCGAGCCCGAGAATTGCACGCCCACAGCTATGATCGTCTAGCGTTGCGATCGACTGGGCCAGCGCGGCTGGGGATCTTGAAAAGACGTTGACAATGCCAGTCGCGAGATTGATGCTTTCTGTGGCGGCGGCCCACCGTTCGAGTTTGCCGAACGCGCTCTTTCCTTGCCCTTCGCCAGCCCAGACGCTGTCAAAGCCCATCGATTCGGCGCGGCTGATCAGATTCGTGCTGTCACGTGTCGCCAAGAATAGGCCGACGCGACGGTCAGTCTCGCAACTCATCTCCCATGCCTCAGTCTCGACAGTATCGGACGCATTCGCACCGAATCCTCCGCGGGCACTCAAAAACCCTGGGTAGGTCACCGGTATCCTCTTGCCCATCCCTCCGGATGATCGGCTATGGCTGAGGCGGATCTCGATCAGGGACAGCGCGGACTCGATGACGCCCAGCAGGAAGTCCTGGATGCGGCGGACGTTGACTTCGCAGTCGAAACAGATATTCTCGTCGCCGGCGCGGGTGGCACGGGTCTCGTCGCAACGCTTGCCGCCTGCGAAGACTCGGATCTCACGGTTACCCTGCTGGAGAAGAGCGATGACGTCGGAGGCAATACGGCCCTTTCGACCGGAATGATTCCAGCCGCCGGTACGCGCCTCCAGCGGCAGGCCGGGATCGAAGAAACTCCCGCAGACATGGCTCGGGACATCCTCGAGAAGAACGACTACAAGGCCGATGAGGAGATCGTACACCACCTCGCGGAGGAAAGTGCGGACCTAGTGCACTGGCTGATTGACGATTGGGACATCTCTTTACACCTTGTTGATGATTTCAAATACCCAAAACATTCGGAGTATCGAATGCACGCTCCACCCGGTCGAAACGGCGAGAACTTCGTTGCCGAGGCACGAGATCGGGTTGTCGCCCAGGATAATACCGAACTCCTTACCAATACTCCGGTCACGAGTCTCGTCGCCGAGGATGATTCCGTCGTCGGTGTCGTTGCCGGCGCGGTACGCGAGGAAGCGATCCGCGCGCACAAGGTTATTCTCGCGACGGATGGTTTCGCCGGCAACAGGCGAATGGTCGAGACGCACTGTGAGGAGGAGATTGCGAAGGCGCTATACTTCGGAGCGGACGGCAATACCGGCGATGGGATCCGGTGGGGATCGGCGCTCGGCGGCGACCTCGCCTGCATGGATGCATATCAGGCACATGCGACGGTCGTCAACCAGACTGGCGCTTTGTCGACATATGCGATTATCATGAACGGTGGAATCCTCGTGAATGAAACCGGAGACCGGTTCGGTGATGAGTCGGCGGGCTACTCGGCGTTTGCCGTCGACGTCCTCCGACAACCCGGGAGTTTAGGTTACGAAATCTTCGATGAACGCATTTATTCCGAACTTGAAGGCGAATTCGATGACTTCGATCGTGCCGTCGAACTCGATTCCTATACCCGGGCAGCGTCGGTAACGGACTTAGCAGCCGAGCTTGGCTGTGATCCGGAGTCGACCGCCGCGGCCGTTGAGGAGTACAATCGCGCCGTCGAAGCCGGGGAGCCGGACCCGGTCGGTCGGACGGAAGCTCGCCACACGCTCTCAGCCCCATTTTACGGGACGAAAGTGACAGGTTCGCTCTTCCATACTCAGGGTGGGCTTGTGGTTGATACAAATGCGCGAGTTACACGCGAGAACGGCTCGGTCGTCGGGAACCTCTATGCGGGTGGCGGCTGTGCTGTCGGCGTGAGTGGCCACGGCGCCGGGGGATATCTCTCCGGGAATGGACTTACTGCAGCACTTGGCTTCGGACGGTTGGCAGGCATCCACGCCCGCGAATCTTTGTCCGACTGAACCTTCAGATAGCCAGGTACCCCCCGTCCACGACGAGGATATGACCGGTTACGTACCCCGCTTCTTCAGACGCTAGAAAGACGGCTGGTCCAGCGATATCGCTCGGTGCTGCGAGCCGGCGCATAGGAATCCGTTGTAGCCGCTCAGCTTCCCAATTCTGGCTCTGCGTCCGCGCTGCTCGGGTCATTTCCGTGTCGACAATGCCCGGTGCCAGTGCATTCACGCGGACTCCGTCGCGGGCGTGTTCGACCGCCAACTGCCTGGTAAGGCTACTCACGCCGCCCTTAGAAGCAGTATAGACGGACACCCCAGGGACCGCAGCACGTGACAGTTGTGAGGAGACGTTCACCAACGCGCCTTCTGACCGCATCAGATGTGGAAGCGCTGCCCGCGCGACACGCATTGTCCCGCGGAGATTGACATCGAGAACGCGATCCATCGTTTCGTCATCGGTATCGATTAGCGCCTCCCGACCGATGATGCCTGCGTTATTTACCACAATATCGAGACCGTCGAATGCATCGACGACATCTGCGACGGCCTTGTTCACCCCAGCTGTATCCCGGACGTCACACTCGATCGCAAGACCGTCAGTTGACAGTGCATCGATTACAGGCTTTAATTTCTCGCGATCGAGGTCCAACCCGGCCACGCGAGCCCCTTCCTCGGCGTATGCCTCAGCGATCGCCCGCCCAATACCTCGTCCAGCGCCAGTCACCAGTGCTCGCTGATCCGCAAGTCGATCGCCCATAGCCACCCCTACAGGTCAAGCCTGGAATAGCTACCGCGCCCTCAAGGTCTATTGGTGTCGGCATTCACTGGCGACCTATGATCCAGCAAGCGTTCAGTCGGGACTGGGAGCAGAACCTCAATGCGTTCCTGACAGACCCGGTCCCGGCGGACGTTCGGGACCATGGGGCACGCACTGTGGCAGACGTTCTTGCGGCAGCGGTGGCGGGCGCTCGGGTACCAAGCATCGAGACCGTTTCGAGGAACGTTGGATTCGCTGATGGTCCCGCATCAATTCTCGGGACCACACGACGAACGTCCCCCAGCCAGGCCGCACTCGTCACCGGCGCTGCAGCCATCGCCCAGGAGGTCGAGGAGGGTCACAATACCGGTGGCCATGTCGGGGCGGGAATCGTTGCTGGGGGACTGCCCGTGGCGGAGGCAAATGGTATCGATGGGGAGACGTTTGTCGATGCATGCATTCGTGCGTACGAGGTCTGCGCCCGTGTTGAACGGGCCATCTTCGTGATGAAGGACCGAATCAATGGGGCGGTCCCGTGGCTCGTGCGCAACCCACATTCGACATGGACAGTCCTTGGACCGGCGGTGGCGACTGCAATTATTCAGGGGGCCGGCCCGGCCACACTTCGGGAAACGGTCCGCATCGCCGGCAATCTCGCCGTCGTCTCGATGTTTGACCCATTCGCCGAGGGCGCACCATCTCGGAATTTCACCGCTGGATTCTCGGCGCAAGTGGGCGTCTCTGCTGCCCAAGCGGCCATTGCTGGATTGACAGGCTCGCGCGAAGCGATGGAGCGGGTGTACGATCCGTTCGACGAGATTGGTCCTGCGGATTTCACTGACCGCATCGAGACCCTCGGTGACGAGTGGCTCATCACGGAAAATTACTTCAAGCCGTGGCCGTCCTGCCGATACACCCACCCGCCCCTGGCTGCGCTGGAGGCCGCCGTCGGCGATACACCGATCGACCTCCGGGATGTCGAGCGGATCAAGGTGGCCAGTTTCGAGAACGCCATCGAAATGAACCACGACAACCCTCAAACGATGACCGGCGCGAAGTTTTCGACCCCGTATGTCCTCGCGCGGTACCTTACGGATCGATCTGTAGATCTCGAGGACTTCACCACTGGAGCGATTGGCGATGCCGGTGTTCGCTCACTAGCGTCCACTGTTGACTTAGTTCGAGATGACGAATTTGAGGCTGCCTTCCCTGACCGCTGGGGGGCGCGTGTCACCGTCGAACTGGCGGATGGGACGACGTACAGTGGCGAGTGCGAGGACCCACCCGGGGGGCCCCACGACCCTCTAACCGATGAGGAGTGGCAAGCGCGAACGAGAGAATTGCTTGCATATGGTCTGCCCGCACAGCAGGTGGAGGACGGAATGGCGGCACTTGACGATGTAGCAGAACACCCCGTTCGTGCGACTGTCGCAGCACTCACCCCCGAGAGCCATTAGACAAAATTCTCTCAAGATGTTACACTCTATGCAGAACTGATTCGTCTCACACTAGCGGTGTATGATGTCACTCAGCTCCATGCGAACTACACACCATACCGGTGTGCCACTCACCGGAACCCGATCTCCATCCCCCATGCCATAATTCTCAGACTCGCTGTAATCGCACATTTGGATGGCAAAGTACTGTCTAGTGCCACCTTTCAACCAGGTCACTCGAAACAGAGTCACCGGGACCACATCGAAAACATCTAGCGCCCCTCTTCACCCAATGTTCCATCTTCAACAGTAACGCGTCCCCTTTTGATCACCACTTCGGGTGTGCACTGTTCAATGATCGCCCACTGCGGTGATGCGGCGTCGATGATCGCCAGCGTAGCTGGCGAGCCGACCGAGATCCCATACTCGTCGAGGCCGAGAACAGCTGCTGCGCCATCTGTAAGTAATTCCCAAATTCGGGCGAGCCCGGAATTACTCGCATACTGATAACTCCGGTCTAATTTTAATGATTGCACGAGACCGGCTTCGATTGGATTAGCATTTCCATGGGCAACCCAGAGATCTCGCAATTCATCACTCCCGTGACCCACTGATATATCCCGATCTTGGAGTGTCGCGACAGGCATACCCGGCGGCGTACTCGGGTAGCATGTCGCGATTCGGATATCCGCGGCTTCCAGCGCATCGAGCGTCGCTGCATACCCGGCATTGCGGCGGCGTGGGTCGCCGGCTTCGATCGCGATGTCCGCGAGCGCGAAGGAATGGCTGGCGGTCACCCGTGAGACATATCCGACTTCCAACGCCCGCTCAGCGAGTCGATCCAGGGTATATTGTCCAAGGCTGCCGCCATCGTGGAGGTGGACGTCCAGATCAACGTCCATCGCTGTCGCGAGATCGAACCAGGCGTCGATCGTCCGCTCAATATCCGCGTTGACCGATGCGGGATCTATCCCGCCGAGGAGATCGGCAGGACCCGCCAGCGCCTCGCGGGCGATCGCACGGATTTCAGCACTTCGGAGGAAGCCCCGCTGGGGAAAGACGACGATTTCAACGTCAATGACATCAGCAAGCGCCTCACGCGCCGCTGCAACTGCCTCGACGGCTTTCGTCCCGACTGTATCATCAATGTAGGTGTGGGCGCGGAGATGGACCGTTCCGTTGGCGGCTGCCATCCGGCCAGCTTCGATGGCCTCGGCCGTGATTGTCTCCTGATCGACTTGTTGGAAATACTCAACGGTGCGCTCAATATTTCGTTGCTTGTCAAACGGTTCATCGTTAAACTTTGGCGTCCGCTCGCCCACCGCCGTCAGCGCCTGATCCAGGTGGATATGTGCATCGACGAACCCCGGAAACACGAGCGACCCATCGGCCTCGAATTCACGTTCACCGGCACCATCGATGGCCGCATCAAGGGCAGTGATCTCCCCATTTTTGATACCGATGTCACGAATGCCACCATGATCGGGGAGATATGCATCTTCGATCAGTATGTCGAACTCGGCCATGGAACTGCGCTTGGATGACGCGGACGAAAACGGTTGGCTTGCTCGCCCACACGCCAGTCTTATGGCCGCTCCCGGATCCATTCCGAAAGTGAGACGACCCGAATCCGGCATGAAACAAACGTTCCAGCCAGTTGGATTGTACTCGTCAGGTGGGTCTTGCAGTGATTGACCGAATCGGGGTATTATTCAGCCGAGCTGACGACCTCGAACTGGTCAGCCGGGCTGAGCAACTAGGGTATGAAAGCGTCTGGGCCGCGGAGGGCCAAGGCCGCTCCGGCTTCGGAAAACTGGAGCGCTGGGCCACTGCCACCGACGATATTGGCCTCGCTACTGGAATCGTCAACGTGTATTCACGGTCGCCAGCCGCCATGGCGCAGTCCATTGCCACATTGGATGCCCATAGCGGTGGCCGCGCGATCCTCGGTCTCGGTGTCGCTCATCCCGGCGTCGTCGAGGATTTTCATGGCATGTCGTTCGAGCGGCCCCTTGCGCGTATGGCCGAGTACATCACACTCGTTCGTCGGTATCTCAAAGGCGAGGCTACGGCCTTCGAGGGAGAATTTTTCTCGCCGACACGAACCTCATTTTGGGACGCCTTCGAGCCCGAACGGGCCGAGATTCCTATCTACAATGCCGCATTAGGCGCGGGTAATGTCCGTCTCACCGGTGAACTCGCGGATGGGTGGTTACCGAACCTGTTTCCGACGGCCCGTATGGAGGAGGGACGCGCCTGGTTGAGGACAGGCGCCGATCGAGCTGGCCGGGATGTTGATGAAATCGACGTGGCAATGTACCTGCTCGTCGCCGTCGATGATGATCCGAGTGCTGCTCGACAACGCGTTGCGAAGCACGTGGCGACCTACCTTCGTGACGTTCCCGGTTTCTATGACCGTGTAGCCGCGCGGGCTGGTTTCGAAGCGGCTGTCGAGCGGGCCAAGGCCGCAGATACGACGGCCGCCGCCGCGAAGACACTGCCTCGGGAATTTCTCGAGGTGGTCGGAGTTATTGGGACCGCCGAAGAGGTTCGTACGGAGATTGCGTCGGCACGCGACGCTGGTGTTAATTTGCCCATAGTTCGCGCGCCGATTGGCGCTGACCGGTCAGAGCAAGCCGCTTTGCTCGAGGCCTGCGCTCCGGTGTAGGTCCGGCAACAGAATTTTGCTGGTGTGCGCCGGTCATGCTGGTATGTCGCCTGCGGAGGCCGATTTGACTGTCCGGAATGCACGCGTCGTCACGGAAAGCGGTATCATGCACGGGGGGGTGGCGGCGACGGATGGTATGATCATACGGGTCAGTGCCGACCGCACTCTTCCTGATGGCGAACGTGAAATCGATGCCGACGGCAACTTTCTCTTACCAGGCATAATCGACCCGCATGTCCATCTCGGTCGACGGGATTATCCATACCGTGAGGGTCTTGAGGTCGATTTCGAGACCGAAACCAGGGGTGCGGCCCATGGCGGTGTCACGACACTTCTTAACTTCCTTGAGCATGAGGAGTCCTATCTCCCACATTTCGACTTCTTTTGCCGGGTTGGCGAGCAAAATTCCTATATTGACTTCAGCCACCACGCCGTCATCAGTCGGGAACATCACCTAGACGAAGTTCGGGAGCTTGCTGATGCGGGCATAAAGTCATTCAAGATGTTTTTCAATATGTACAAATATACTGATATTGATATCGAGCCCGCAGACGCCGACCGTGTCTATCGATTGTTGCGAATGATCTCGGATATGCCGGGCGCACTCGGAATGTTTCACTGCGAGAACGCCGAGGTCCAGAAGGAAGCAGAACGCGAAGTACGGCAAACCGGTGCTAATGACCTGGCTGCCTGGGCAGCCGCGTCTCCACCCATTGCGGAGGCGATGCAAATCGATCATCTCGGCACGCTGACTGATCATCTCGATGCCCGAACCTACGCAGTCCACGTGAGTTCCGCTGAGGGCGTGGATGCACTCGAACGCCACCAATCGAGGGGTGTACAGTTGGCTGGCGAGGCATTGGTCGGCCACCTTACCTTGACCACAGACGATGACCTCGGGGTTTGGGGAAAGATTTCGCCCCCGCTCCGCGGTGAGCGTAGCCAAGAACGCCTCTGGGAGGGAATCCGTACCGGGATTATCCAGCATGTTGGCACCGACCACATAACCACGAGCAAGGAAGCTCGTGAGCAGGGTCAGGGCCGACATGGTGATCACATGTGGGAGGTCGCACCCGGCCTTCAGCCCAGCCTTGAATTCTTCCTGCCGATGATGCTTTCTGAAGGCTATAACCGAAACCGGATTGATATGCAGCGCCTGGTCGAGGTCTGTTCAACCAACAACGCGAAACGGTTCGGTCTTTACCCGCAGAAGGGCACGATCCAGGAAGGGACAGATGCAGATCTGGTGATCGTCGATACGGAGGCGACCACGACAGTGGACGATGACTTCTTCCACGGTCGGGAACCCCGGTGGTCACCGATCCATGGCAGGAAACTGCGTGGCCTCCCAACCCATACGATCATTGGCGGTGAGGTGGCGGTCGAACACGGCGAGACGGTGGCCGAGCCTGGCACCGGGTCGTTCCTGTCAAGGTAGATCGGGCGCGCCCTCACCCTGGCGGAAGGTATTTAGGAACGCCTCCGGTGGCTCGCCCAATGGCAATCGACCGGATCATCGCCGGCGGTCGTGTGGTCACACCGCGGGATGTCGGCACACGAAGCGTCGCAATTGATGATGAGGAGATCGTTGCCGTCGGTGCGGAACACGCGCTGCCGGAGGCGAATGAACGACTGGACGCCACAGGGAAGATCGTGATGCCAGGGGTCGTCGACCCGCACGTTCACATCGATGAAGAGCCAGAGAACCGGGCTGGCACATATGAGGCCGAGACCCAGGCGGCCGCCCTCGGAGGAATTACGAGTTTCATCGACTTTTCATTCCAGGGGCTAGATCGCGCAAACTCAGACCCCGGCGCCCCACTGATCGACGGCATCGACCACAAACGTGCGAACCAATCGGATGCGTACGTGGATTACAGCCTCCATAGTGTGCTCCGCCGCGAGGACGAGGACTCATTCGACGAACTCGAGGCTGCCGTAGATGCCGGTGTCACGTCCTTCAAAATGTTTCGCTCGACCTACAGTATCGGCGTCGGCAATGGCTTCATTCACGAAGCGTTCCGGCATATCGCGGACCTCGATGCTGTCGCTGCCCTCCACACCGAGGACCCAGCGGTGTGTGACGCGATCACGGAGCGCCTCAAGCGGGAAGGCAAAGGCGATGCAATCCATTATCCGGATTCCCGGCCTGACTATGCGGAGGCGATGGCCGCTGAAGATGCTGCCAGGATGGCTCAAGAACTCGGTGTGAAGTATTACGGCGTCCATACGACGAATCGCAAGTCGGTATCTATACTCGACCAATTCCAGGACGACGGCAGCCAGATTCGCGCGGAAACGTGCACACATTATACGATTTTCGACAGAACACATCATGAAGAAATGGGCAACTTCCCGCTCATTGCGCCTCCATTGCGAACCAAGGACGACATCGAAGCAATGTTCGAATACCTCGACAAGGGGACCCTGTCGGTCGTCTCAACCGACCACTCTGTCTACCACAAGGAGTATAAAGAGACTGAAAACTGGTGGGACGCACCCTTCGGGGCTACTGGGCTGCAGTTCAGTCTACCGGTCTTTCACGAAGTCGCTGTCAACCGCCGGGATTTCTCGTATCCATTCCTGGTCCGGACAATGTGCACCAACCCGGCTCAGACGTTTGGCTTCGAAAACAAGGGTACGCTTGAACCCGGGACCGACGCCGATATCGTCGTCATGGACCCGGACAACGAATATACGATCGACGCTGCCGACAAGGCGTCCAACGATCCGGTTACCATCTACGAGGGTGTCGATGTTACCGGCACCGTTGAGCACACCTTTGTGCGGGGAGAGCCGGTCGTCGAGGAGGGGGCGATCGTCGGTGAGTCCGGCCATGGGAACTTCGTAGAGCGGGAGATTCCCGACTGGACGAACTAGAGGACGCGGTTCCGCATCAGGTCGCGTTCGCCGGCGATGAAGTGACGATAATTCTCAGCGATTAGCTCGGCACACCGTATTGGGAACTTCGGGGATCCACCAGCCATGTGTGGCGTGACGATAACGTTCGACTGCTGCCAAAGGGGCGAGTCAGGAGGAAGCGGCTCCGTATCGAAGACGTCCAGAGCGGCCCCACGGATGTCGCCGGTCTGTATTGCTCGTACCAGTGCTTGCTGTTCGACGACCGCGCCGCGGGCCACGTTGACAAGAATGCCGTTGTTACCCAAGGACGAGAGTTCGGGTTCGCCGATAAGGCCTCGGGTTGCATCTGTAAGCGGGCACGCGAGAACGGCATAATCTGCTCGGCCGAGAACGTGGTTCAATCTGTCAGGCCCGTACATCTGATCGACCGCGTGATGGTCTCGGTCCGGATGTTTTCGGACTCCAAGCACTCTGACACCGATGGCTGTCGCTAGTTCGGCAAAGCGGCCTCCAATTGCCCCAACACCGATGACCCCAACAACCGATCCCCCGAGCTCGCCAGCCGGGTATCGTCGCCATTCTCGCCGCTCCTGCTGGCGGATTCCACGGGGGAGGTTCCGCTCGAAAGCAAGCAAATAGGTGAGAATTTGCTCGGCAATCGGTTTCGCGTGGACCCCTGAGACGGTCGTGAGAACGATCCCGCGATTGCGGAGTGTCTCTACATCGTACCGGTCAGCACCCGAGCTCAATGATTGAACCCATTCCAACTCGTCGGCCGCGGCGAGATGCTCATCATAGAGACCGTGCTCGATGATCACCTCTGCATCCGCCGCAAGGCGCACGCTCTCGTCGAAGTCATGGGCTCGACGGAGCTCCAGATCCGGCAATCGCTCCCGCAGTTCCGTCGCTAGGTCCTCAAGCGTTCCTCGGGTTTCGGGGGGAAACTCGTGGGAGAGGAGAACTCTTGGTATACTTATCCCTCCTATTCAATTCCCAGATAGAGGTCCAAAATGCGGTCCATCTCGCCAAGCTCCTCGGTCGTTCCTTCGAACTCCACTCGACCTTGCGCAAGCACATAGACATAGTCCGCCAGACGCAGCGAGGCCTGCACGTTTTGTTCGACAAGGATGACCTCAGCCCCCTTCTCGACCAGGAGTTCGATGTTATCGAGGAGATCGTCAATCAGCGACGGGGCCAGACCTGCGCTTGGCTCGTCCAGCAAGTACACGTCGGCGTCTAACACGGTCGCCCGTCCAAAGCTGAGAATCATCTGTTGACCACCGGATAGCGATCGGGCGGTGTCATCCCGTTTTTCCTCGAGCAGCGGGAAGGTCTCGTATACTTCGTCGACTCGCTCGGCGATGAGGTCCTCGTCACGCAGTGTATGGCCACCGACCTTGAGATTCTCCTCGACGGTCAATGACGGGAACAATCCTCCGTCCTGCGGGAGTGTCACGATTCCCCGATCAACGATCTCGTGGGGTGGAACGTCGGAGATATCTTCGCCCTCGAACTCGACCGACCCCTCCCAGATCGGAACCGCACCATTGAGAGCGTTGATCAAGGTCGATTTGCCGCTGCCATTTGGCCCGAATAGACACGTCACCCCATCCCGACTTTCGATCGATACTCCGTGGATGACTGTATGGTTGCCGTACCCGGTGACGATATCGGTTCCACGAAGCTTTCCTGCGCTCTGTTCGCGGTCTTCGAGCGCCTGAGAACTCATGCGAGCACCTCTTCATCCCCGGTCTCCCCACCGAGGTAGGCGTCGCGGACACGGGGATCGTCCTTCACCTCACTGAAGGTGCCTTCCGCGATGATCTTCCCTTGATCAAATACCGATACTCTACTGGTGATGTCAGAAATAACCTTCATGTCGTGTTCGATCACAACCAATGTTGTGCCGTCCTCGTTGACCTTCGAAAGGTAGTCTAAAATCCGTTCCTGGAGCGCGGGATTCACGCCCGCAGTCGGCTCATCCAGCATAATGCACTTCGGCTCGAGCATCATAACACGGCCCAACTCAAGCAATTTCTGCTGACCGCCACTGAGGTCACCCGCCCGTTTGTCGCGTTGGTGCTCAATTTCGAGGATTTCGAGCACCTCATTGGCTCGTTCCCGTTTCCAGTCCGGAACACGCAAACCAGGGGTGTAGGCAGCGAGTAAGTTCTTGTATACCGTCATATCTTCGAGAGGAGAGGTGATCTGAAACGTCCGATAAAGCCCTTCTTGACTGATCTCCGCCGGTGACCAGCCGGTTATATCTTGGCCGTCGAAATGGACGGTTCCTCGATCAGGTTTATGGAAACCGGTGATCACGTTGAAGAGCGTTGACTTCCCCGCACCGTTCGGGCCGATGATACCCCGAACCTCCCCCCGTTCGACGCCGAGGTCGACACCGTCGTTGGCGACGACGGCACCGAACCGCTTTGTCAGGTCGGCCGTCTCGAGGAGCATTACTCCGTCTTTGCAATGGACTTTGTAAAAAGGGTTCGCTCACCGGTATCACGTTCGGTTTCGACCTCAGGTTTTTCTACCTCGCCTAGCCTGTCACGGGTCGTGTCAGCACCTTTGTCAATCGTCGTCCTTCGCGAGGACATCGGCCCGGCACCGGCAGCGGAATACGCCGAGTGCCTCGCCGATCGGTTTCCAGACCACGACGTCCACTTCGCCAGAACGCCGGCGATGGAGCGCTCTCTGATCGAGACAGCCGATGTCGTCGCTGGCGTGCATCTCGACAAATCACTGCTCAACCTCGCTCAGGAGTTAGAATTGTTCGCCTGTTCTTGGACTGGGACGGATCACCTGCCCCTATCTGCATGTCGCGAGGCCGGGGTTGCCGTCACGAACGCCTCCGGTGTCCACGCGCCTGGATTGGCTGCACAGGCGATCGGAAAGATCCTCGTGTTCACCCGGAACCTCCAGACTGCGTTTTACCAGCAACAGGATCGCCGTTGGGAGCACTTCCGTGCCGGTGAGCTCGACGGCTCAACTGTAACCATCGTCGGTCTGGGCTCCATCGGCTCCGGTATTGCTGGGAGGTTGTCGGGTTTCGACCTGCA
>JBDGPQ010000136.1:0-16116 GCA_042219595.1 Haloarculaceae archaeon | reverse complement strand
AACGCCCCACGGACGGCATATCTGGGTGTCTCGGCAGCCGCGCGCTCGGTATAGCGCCCATCGAGCAGAACACGCACGCCAAAGTCAGTCGGTGAACGGATCACGCGGCCGAGAGCCTGACGCGTCTTGCGAATTGTCGGCACTTCCACCCCGTATCGCCAGCCAGCGCCCTCGGGCTGACTAGTATCGAACGCCGCGTCGTAGGCGTCTTGAATCGCTTCCATTCGACCATCGAGCTTGGGATACGGGACACCAACAACGACTGCGGTTCGCGCGTCCTCGCCGTCGTAACTGACCCCTTCCCCGAGCCGTCCCCAGAGTGACGTACAGAGCACAGCATGCTCAGATGCGACGAATTCCCGCCGTATATCATCGGCATTCGTCCCCGGTCGGTCGAGATACGCCGTTACGTCGAGATCAAGTCGCTCATGATAACGCTCGGCCTCAGCATAGCTGGGGAAGAAGGCGAGAGTATTACCGGGTGTGAACCGCACCGCGTCTGCCAAGGCCCTCGTTACCACTTCCTGAATCCGCTCTTCGTCACGCCGCCTCGCAAATAGTGGCGGCGTGTCGACAGCGAACGTCCGTCGACGTTCCGGCGGGAACTGCTGGCCATAAGCCAGCGTTGTCGGATCGTCGAGCCCAAGGACAGTCTCTGTCACATCAAATGGCCGCAGGGTTGCGCTCATCAGGACGCTCGCCGCAAGACCGTCGAAGAGCTCCCCCGTGACTCGCTCTGGGATGCAGTTGAATAGCTCGGCGCGACCAATGACTGCTCCTCCATCCGCGCGTCTGACACTCACAACAGGGTGGGTTCCGGGACGTGTGCTTTCAGCCATCCACGCGTCGAGAAAGCGTGCGCCTGTCAGCGTCGGACACTCCCGACGGGTATCGACGTCGCCGGCCCGGTATTCCCGTTCATACTCGGCATCAATAGCCCGCCCTGTTGCCAGAGCAGCCTCCACATCGGAGCCAACACCAGGCCCCTCGTAGATTTTCAGAAAGCTGAGGGTCAGATCGTCGCGTCGGCCCTCATTGTCGATATCAATATCCCTCCATGTTTCGCCGAGCCGCTCGCGATCGCCAAATCCGAACGACGATTCGTACGTCACCTCCAGCGCCTCGCGGAACGCCCCTAATACGTTCGACGCGGCGTCGGCACCCTCCACGGTGGCATTCTCACACTCCTCGACGGCGGCCTCGAGCGTTTGTTCGGTGACCATCCGACGGGCATGATCACGGGCGGCATCCTCGAGGTTGTGAGCCTCATCGAACACCGCTACCACGTCCTCAGGGTCGCGCCCGAGCCAGCGGAAAAAGTGTTCCCGAATATTCGGCGAGAGGAGATGATGGTAGTTGCAAATCACGAGGTCAACGCCCTCGATGCCCTCTTTTAGTAGTTCGTAGCCGCAGAGTCCCTGCTCATGTGCAAAGTCGTAGATTTCATCGGGTGATCGGACGTCGTCGTGAAGCCACTCGTAGAAGCCATCGGTTGCGGTCGTAAGATTCCGGCGGTAGTGATCACAGGTTGGTGCCGACGAGAGCTCAGCGATCTCGGTTTCGACGTCCTCGAGCTGAGCCATTATATCCGCGCGGGTCGCAGCAGCCTCGTCATCCCCGGCCTGCATACGCTCGAGAAGCCGCCGTTGTTCCCGCTCGAGTCGCGCCTCTTCACGTCGCGCCTCAACGAGGTCGCGAGTGGTATCTCGGAGTGCTTCGCATTCTCGGTATCCAACATCGATGTGACACATCGAGTCCTTGCCACGGAACACTACCGCTCGCAGTTCCTCTATGTCGGCTATAGCGGCGGCTTCGTGCCGAAATTGTCGCATTTGCTGGTGGACGTTTGTGGTGATGACGACCACGCGGTCGGTCTCACGCGCATAGTCCAATGCGGGCGCCAACGCGGCGAGGGTCTTTCCCGTTCCCGTCGCCCCCTCGAAGAGAACATCCCGGCCGGCCGCGATCGCCTCCCGAATCGACCCCATCGCCTCACGCTGGTGGGGATATGGAGATTCATAAGGAAAAAATCGGAGAGTGCCGGCCTGGACTGACACGTCCGAAAGTTAGGGAGTAGCGCGCAAAAACCCGTGCCGGGTGCGGGGTGAAACTAGAGCCCGACGTCCATGGCCCGCTGAAGGATGTCTTCGTCGTAAATTTCAGCGAGGTCGTCATGCTGGTCGGGGCGATGTTCGTAAACGTCCTGGAACAATGCCACCGGTGTCATCATCGCCTGGTAGGTTGCCTCGTCCCACATTCGATCGGCGCTAATGTCGATTTCGACACCGTCGATACGTACTGTCGCCTCCCGCGTCATGGCGATTGCGCCACGGCCTGCCTCTTTTGCGGCCTCGAATTCCTCCATCGAATCGACGATGTCGTCGAGGCTGGGCACATATGCTGTCAGGTCGAGCAGTTCTTCGACGAGTTCGCCCTCCTGGAGTGTCCGCTCATCACCGGCGACTTCGAGTTCGTATCCGGCATCGGTTTCCGAGAGATTGATCCGCTCCCCAGTATACTCCTGTACGCCATCATCGTCCTCCAACCGGACCTCACGATCCCCTGCCTCGATTAGCCAATACCCGTCCGCTGGTGGCAATGGCCCCCGATTGGCCTCAACAACCTGTCCGGGCGTGAGTGACCAGATACCTAGCATTCCCTTGGCCTGATTATCGGTCATCCGTTCACGATATCCCTCGACGTCACGAATATCGTCAAACGGTCCGTCAATCGCGATGCAACCGGCCGCACTTGCCCCGCGAGATGTGTTATGCCGCAGCTCGGGCCACGGTGGGAGCTCGCCGGTCGGCGTGATCGCACGCATGTCCTTCGTATAGTCGACTTCGCCATCGACGAGAAGAAATAGCCGTTGCAGATTGTTGGAGGGCTTCCCCATCTCCTCGCGCAGATCACCCATGGCTAGCTCCGCGGCGCCGCTTTCGATGATCACGGACATGGCAAGACTCCCCTCTTCCAAGCCATGCTCATGCTCGACGATGGTGATCATTTCGTCTGCCTTCTTCCAGTCGTCGATGTCGCCGACCTCGGGAATAACGAACCCGTCAATATGCTCAACTGCGCCATTCTCCGGATCGGCAATTTCGAGCATATGGCGGAAGCCACGGTATCGAGTTTCGGGACTATCCCGATGCCAGACCACCCGCGGGTGAATCTCTCCAGGAAAGTCGGCCCCCTCCGCTGCGACGACGTCGGCAATATTGGATGCGCCCTCATCGCGCATGTTCGGCGCAGTGGCGTCTTCATTATCCGGCACCCAGACATCAGGGGCTTGCATGCCCCGCAGGCCGATAGCTGACTCGAGCATCGATGCAGTATCTTCCTCGTCCTCCACGGCCGTCGGGGTGGTGAAGAACGTCCGGACGAATTGGCGGTCGTGGAGCCGTTCGTCGATGGTTGTCATGACGGTCACCGATCTGCCGCGAGCGGCCTTAAACCTGGCCGTATCGGCCCGTTCGGCGCGTCTTGCACCCCATGGTAAGGACCCTCGATACCGAGCCAGAATCGTCGCGCCACGAACGACATACCGACGCGACCATACGCTATCTCGCCGCCTGCCCTCACCATGTCTTGGTCTATTCAGGTCGAATCCTGGATAGACTGCTGATTCCGCTCAGTCGTCGTCGGACTCGGTGCTTAGGACGGATTCACCCTCTTCGGTGAATCCTGCCGAGTCGGCCTGCCGTTGTGCCGCTCCGGGGTCGAACTCCGCCTCGATGTCTTGGAATCGAGGCACGAATGACATCTCGTGATGGCTTTCGGTCTCATGGCCGAGGTAGCGTTGTTCGAGGTCGAATTGGGCTTCCTCGTCAGACTCGGCGAGGGCCTGCAAGTCTTCGTAGGCGGCATGAGCACCAGAGTGTAGGGCGAAAAGCGTGATGAAAATGTATCGGTACCCAAGGTCTCCAAGTTCCTCGAACGTCAACGGGTCGTCTTCCTCGCTCCAGGCCATCGACGAGGAGTAGTTGAACGCGAGATCCAAATCAGGGTGGGTCTCGTGGATGGTTTCGGCGTATTCGACGGCATCCTGTCGGGAGGGGTCTGGCATTTCCGGCCAGACAAGATCGACGCCAGCATCAGCGTATAACCGGCCACGCTCGAGATGCTCTTGCCAGTCGCCGTTCGCGGAGCCGTACGCATCCGTGCGAGCGATGATGACGGTATCCTCGTCCTGCTTTGCATCGACAGCCGCACGGAATCGCGTCTCGGCTTCCTCTCGGGACACGATCTGTTTCCCGGCAATGTGGCCACATCGCTTTGGAGATGTCTGATCCTCGATGTGGATGGCAGCGACACCGGCCTTTTCGTATTCTCGCACCGCTCGGCGGACGTTATGCACACCGCCATACCCAGTATCGGCATCAGCGATTACGGGCAGACTCGAGGCCTCGACGATCCGTTTCGCGTTTTCCACCATCTCAGTCATGGTGACCATTTCGAGATCCGGGAACCCGAACTGGCCTAGGACCGTTGAATAGCCGGACATGTACAGCGCATCATGTCCGGCCATTTCTGCGAGGCGCCCGTCGAGGGCATGGTAAATCCCTGGCGCGAATGTGAATGTCTGCTCGGAGAGCAGCTCCCTGAATTCTCGAGCGGCGTCGTTCTCGATGTCGCGGACGAACGGGTCCGTCCTTCTCACTCGGCTCGCGACTTCATCGGTATCGCCGTCATTTCGTGTCATCGGCGTACCTGGGGCGATGGGGAGCCCCGGCATGAATGTTATGATCTATAATGATAATATTCTTTAATGCCTTTTAGCACCTTAATTGAGAGACGCTGGCGTGGTATCGTCTTTCATGCCACAACCCGGTTTCGCAAAGTGCCGATACCCTCGTACCAAATGGTGATCTCGTCTCCTGGTTCGAGTAATCCAGGATTCTCTGGGCTACCGAAGCTGATAACGTCACCAGGCCGGAACGTATAGCGTTCAGAGAGGAACGCGAGTACTTCGAATGGGTCGAACAGCATTTGAGCCGTGTTTGCGGACTGGCGCCGTTCATCCCCGATGTGCGTCTCCATGTCCAGGTCGCACGGATCGAGATCGGTTTCGATAACCGGTCCCAATGGTGCGGCTCCGTCGAACGCCTTTCGCGCTGTCCGGCCGGGTTGGTCCAACGCATCGAGGTCATTCAGGATCGTCCATCCACGGATTGCATCGCGGATCTCACTCTCATCACTGAGTCCAGTGCATTCTTCATCGATCACCGCGGCCAGCTCGCCGGCGTACGTCAGCTCGTCAGTCCACTCCGGATATTCGATCTGCGCTCCAGGATCGAGGAGTGAAACGGCTGGCTTGATGAACCAGTCGGGTTGTTCGGGACGGTCATACTCCATCGCATCGAGCGTCGTTGCGTAATTTCGCCCGACACAGTAGAAAGTGCCCGGCTCGCACGGTGCCAACAGCCGTGCCGGTCCATCGAGGTCATAGACCGTCTCGTCGGTCTCGAGTTTGCCGTCCACGAGCTCGCCAGTCTGGACACCGTCACGAGTTACCGCGCGAGCGAGCTGCATGCCGCGAGTCGACTCCCCCGGCATCTGGAGTTTTCGATCGGTCCCAGACACTATATGTGGGGTCGTCCAGACGTCTCTCAATGGCCTCAAGCCGCTCCGTCGTTCTTGCAGCCTTCTTCGCCAACGGTGCGATCGCGGTTCTCAAGTTTATCGGATATTTGCTCACAGCGAGCCCGGCGATGCTTTCAGAGACCTATCATTCCATCTCAGATACCGGGAACCAGGTCTTCCTGCTTATTGGACTCCGGTATGATGAACGTGCTCGTACCCGTGAACATCCATTTGGCTACGGCAAAGCACAGTTCTTCTACTCCTTTCTCGTTTCCGTGCTGCTTTTCGGCATCGCCGGGTGGGAGTCCGCTAAACACGGTTACAATGCGATTCTCCATCCGCATGCCAGAGAGCTCGCCGACCCGTCGCTGTTCGGGTATACGTTTCCCGGAATCTGGGTCAACTACGCCGTCTTGATCGGAGCGATCATCTTCGAAGCCTGGGCACTGAAGAAAGCGCATGCCAATATGGCTGCCCAGATCGAGGAGCGGGGATGGTCGGGTTTCCGCGAGGCCTTTCGAAAAACCAGCGACGTTACGGTGCTGACGGCGCTCACCGAGGACACTATCGCAATGGCCGGGGCTGGTCTCGCACTCCTCGGGATCTGGCTGACCCGCCAGACGGGAAATCCGCTCTTTGATGCAACTGCGGCACTCCTCATTGGGCTTCTCCTGATGGGCTTTGCGATCGCACTCGCATGGGAGAACAAGCGGCTTCTGCTCGGGGAGAGCCTCCCGCAGGTCGAAGAGAATCAGCTTCGAGAGATCGTTCGAAACTGGAACGGTGTCGAGCTTTTGCTGGACTTTCGTACAGTCTATTTCGGCCCCGAGAACGTCGTACTCGCGGCGGACGTCCGCTTCGATGATTCACTCACGGCTGCCGAGCTGGACGAAACGATCGACGCGATCGAAGCGGCGATCCGCGATGCCAACCCAGATGTCACTAGGGTATACATCGAGCCAGATTGACGATGATGGTCGCGATCGGTGATACGCACAGTCAGGATGACCACCGTCTCGACGGCCCTGTACTGGATGCCGTCAGACGCGCCGATCGCGTCGTGCATACTGGAGACTTTACCCATGAGCCGGTATACGACTCGCTGCAAGCCGAGGCCAAAGCGCTTCATGCGGTCGCGGGAAATAACGACGACCCCGCACTCGCGTCCCGCCTCCCAGAGACCCGTACGCTTCAGGCGTTCGACCGCCGCGTAGTGGTCATCCATGGACATCGTCACGATGAGACGGCCCGCTCGCTGCTCGTCAGGCAGGAGGCGGCGGACATCCTCGTCGTCGGTCACAGCCACCGTCCTCGCATCCGTCACCTGGACGACGCCTTGGAGGTCAATCCCGGCAGTTACGCCGAGCCGCGGTGGTATGACGCCGCGTTTGCGGTATTCGAGCGCGACAATAGCGGTCCGGTGGTCCGCCTCAAACGTACCGACGGAGCGGAACTCGACCGGACGCGATTGTAAGGTGCTTACCGGATGTACCAGATGAGTGCGACCACCGCAACCGCGAAGACTCCACCGGCGAAAAAGAGTACGCCAGGTGGAAGTCCAGCCGCAGCGTCGGTCGCCGTTCCAGCCGCCTCCCCAGCGATCCGTGGAGCCGGCGTTGCTTCTGGCGCGGGCGTCGGTGTTGTGCTGTCCATGATCGACGGTGAACCCGCGGCGCCACCGCCACCGTCCGCGCCGCCGGAGGTACCGCCGATGAACGGCAGATCGCCGATTACAGCCTGGACAGCGAGACTGGCGACGGCGAGCAGGCCGATGGCGCCGAGTAACCGGGATAACGCCGTTCGGAGCGTCGATTTTTCTTCGGCTCCGCCTGCGAACACGACGAGTGGTTGGTCGGCCGGTGCGAAGACATCCATTTCCCGCCCTTTGGCCGAATACGCCGTGTCGACGACTTCGACGGCTCCACAGGTTTGGAGCTTGTCGAGATGGTATTGGACGTTCTGCAGTGACGTTTCGATACGCTCGGACAATTCGGATGGCGGTGCTGGATCCTCGTGAAGTTCCGCTAGGATTCGCCGAGCAGTTCCCGAAGACAATGCCGAGAGGACGTCATCGGCCGCATCTTCGTCGACGCCGACCACCCGTGGCCCGGCGTCTTCGGCAGGTTCGGCATCAGGCTTGGAGGGCAGCAGGGACATCGGCACGGTAGTTCGTGGTCGTGTCAAATCAGCCTTTCACTTCGATGACGCGAATCGCCGGTATCCACTTGGCGGAGCGGCCCAAAACGGGCCGTATGGTTGACCCTGTCCTCGTGGGGATCGTGATACTTCTTGCGGGTTTCGTGTTCTTTGGCTATCTCCTCATCCGGCGCACTTTTACAGAATTCCGGGAGGGGGCCCGGCGGGGCCGGGGTAACGACTGAGCGCAAGGCGTTTGCGAATGCCCCGCTCAAAGGGCCCATGGATCCGCGCATCCGCGAGCATGCTGAGGTGATCGTCGATCATTCGGTGGATCTCTCGGCTGGTGACAATGTCGTTATCGATGCCCATGGTCGCGCCGAGGAGCTTGTCGTCGCGCTCCACGAACTGATCGCCGACCGGGAGGCACACCCCCTTGTCGTGCAGGACCGCCTCGGTGATCGTTTTCGCAGGGCCTACCTCCGGAATTCCGACGGCGACTTCTCTCTGCCCGAACACGTGATGGCGTTGTATGAGGCAATGGACGTCTACGTGGCGATCCGCGGAACCGACAACGTCACCGAAACGAGCGATGTCGACCCAGAAACGACCGCCGCCTACCAACAGGCACAGAAACCCCTCCTCGATGAACGCCTCTCAAAGACGTGGTGCCTCACACAGTATCCAACACCTGCCCACGCCCAACTTGCACAGATGAGCACCGAGGCCTACGAGAACTTCGTGTGGGATGCGGTCAATAAGGATTGGGAGGCAGTCAGACAGCATCAAGCGCAGTTGGCCGAGCGCCTCGAGGGCGCTGATGAAGTCCGGATACGCTCTGGTGATGTGACCGATGTCACGATGTCAATCGACGGGAACCCGGCAATCAAT
Organism: Haloarculaceae archaeon; assembly: GCA_042219595.1. GTDB lineage: Archaea > Halobacteriota > Halobacteria > Halobacteriales > Haloarculaceae > CAYLJD01. The sequence continues at coordinate 7,506 of JBDGPQ010000136.1, read as the reverse complement.
GACTTTGGGGAGAATAATCTCCCTGGCGGTGAGGTGTTCACCGCACCGCTCCCAGCGTCAGTTGAGGGTACGGTACACTTCGACAAGCCACTGTACCACCAGGGCCGGGAGGTGACAGACGTCCGGTTGACATTCGACGGTGGTGAGGTGGTGGATCATACCGCCGGCAAGAACGGCGATGTGCTGACCGAGGTACTCAATACCGATGATGGCGCACGTCGGCTCGGCGAACTCGGTATTGGAATGAATCGCGATATCGATCGCTTCACCTATAACATGTTGTTCGATGAAAAGATGGGCGACACTGTCCACATGGCCGTCGGTCGGGCCTATGAGGATACCGTGGGTGAGGGGAACGAACAGAATGAGTCGGCGGTCCACGTCGATATGATCGTCGACATGAGCACGGACAGCGAGATCATCGTTGATGGTGACCGCATCCAGGAAGACGGACGCTTCGCCTTCGAAGAAAACCACTGAAGTACTGCCACCTCGTCTCCGCCGCCAATGAAGCAAATCCGCCTCGGCAACACGGTATTCGAGGGAAACAACAGCATCTATCTTTTCGATGAGGAGGGACCAACGGTTCTCGTCGATACGGGTGTCGGGACGGCGGAAGCCCGCGCGGAACTCGAATCGAGCCTGAGCGAGCACGGCGTTGCCGTCAGGGACCTTGACGAAGTATTTTTAACACACTATCACGGGGATCACGCCGGTCTCGCCGGATGGATACAGGATGAAAGTGGCGCGACCCTCCGTGTCCACGAGGCCGATGCCCCGATCGTTCGCGGCGACCCTGACGCCATGACCGAGCTTCTGTCCAAACAAAAAGCCTGTTTCGAAGCGTGGGGTATGCCGGCGGACGACCGCGCAACGCTCCTCGAACGATTGGACAATTACGACGACTACTACACCGGAACACCCCCGGTCGAGACGTTCACGCACGGCGAAACGTTCGATGTGGGGGAAACGACCTTCGAGGTCATGCATTCCCCCGGCCATACCGAGGGGTTGTCCTCATTCATCATGACTGACCGCAATGAGGTGCTCTCGGGGGATGCACTGCTTCCGGTATATACCCCCAATGTTGGCGGAGCTGATGTCCGTGTCGACAAGCCGCTCGCGAAGTATATTCGGACCCTCGGCGAGTACGTATCCAAGGACTTCGACGTAGCGTGGCCCGGCCACCGTGACGCGATCGACGATCCCACGAACCGAGCGCAGTATATTATCCACCACCACGGCGAGCGCGCACTCCGAGTAGTGCGGGTTTTAGAGGACCGGGGCAGCGCGGATGCCTGGACGGTCAGTGCCGATCTCTTCGGCTCTCTCGAAGGCATTCACGTTCTTCACGGTCCGGGCGAAGCGAGCGCCCATCTCGACCATCTCGTTGACCTCGGCGATGTCACCTGCGATGACGGCCAATACCGTCTCACAGACGCAGGCCGTGACCGTCTGGCTGACCACGAGGGCGAGACGTGGCCCCTCCGCACGGCGGGTGCACCGACCGAGAGGAAGGGCTAAGTTCGGATCGCACGACTCCACGCACATGTCTACGGATGAGGCGATACGCGATGCCACGCTCGATCAGCGCGTCGTCCTATTGGCGCTACTCGGGGCCTCTCAAGACCGCTCCACGCCCGTCAACCCGGCGGAGTTGCGACAGGTGTGTAATGAGCGTTTGGCGGGATCTGATGGTCCGCTGGCGGGGGGATTCTCGGAGGCCGACGTGACGCGAGCGCTCTACAGTCTCGAGTCGGCTGGTCTCGTCGAAAACGTGGCCGAAGGGGACCAGTCTCCGGCTGGTAAGGGCCGTCCGGCGTACGAGTTGGTGCCCGACGCAGGGTCGGTCCGCTCCGCGCTCGCTGCAGACGACACATTGGAACCGCTTCTTGAAGCGGTTGACTAACGTCAGTCCGGTGAAATTCACCGCTGATGCTCACGGCCGAGGTACTCGCGCTTGTGGCTGCGTTTTCGCTTGGGGCCGGGACTGTCGTGATGAAACATGGTCTCCGCTCTGCCTCCCGTGAATTGTTCGTCTTCGTTTCACTCGGCGTCCAGGCTGTTTTGTTTTCTACGCTTGCCATTATTACAGGACTGACCTTTCTTGGCCTCTGGATTGCAGCAGCCGCATTCGTCGCGAGCGGACTCCTGGGATCGATCCTTGCGCGGTACGCGTCTGCATTTGCGGTTGACAGAGTCGGCGTTGCTCTGGCGTTCCCCATCCGATCGACCGCGCCACTGTTCTCTGCGATCGTGGCTGTTCTCATCCTTGGAGAGACTGTAACTCCACTCCTGGCGGGCGGCACGGCCATCGTCGTCGCTGGGGTCGCAATCCTGTCTCATCAGGCCTACAGCGACGATCGCGCGACGACGGCGAATACGACGTCCGCGACGAATCTCGTCGGTCGGCGACGGCTCCTGTCACTTGCCCCCGCGCTTGTCTCAGCGATTCTGTTCGGTATCACGCCGACACTGCGGAAATTTGGCCTGGAGGCAGGCGTCAGCGTAACCGATGGCCTCGCACTAACATTCGTCGCTGCGTTTCTTGTCTATGGACCGTATTTCCTGACGACCCGCAGAGACGAACTTGCCTCGAGCGGCGCCCGCCGCGACGTGAGATGGTTCGTCGTCACGGGACTGCTCTGGTCAGCCGCACTCGGAACGTACTTTCTGGCACTGTCCCTCGCCGATACGGTCGTCGTCGTGCCCCTATTCTACACGTCTCCACTGTTTGCCATCGGCCTCAGCTACGTGTTCCTCAGGGATCTCGAGGTCGTCTCCGCCGGCGTACTTGTAGGGGCAGCTTGTGTGACTCTCGGGACAGCTATTGTTGTAATTGGTTAATCCAACCGCTGCGAAAGAGCTGCCGCGTCGCGATCCATTGCGTAGTTATTAAATAGGCAAAATGTCCGTTGGTGGTCTGCAGCGAGCGTTTCGAGCCTGTCTGCCAGTTCGTCTAACTCCCGCTCTTCGTATTTGTAATCATAGTCATAGCGATCATCGTTGAGCCCGTGCAAGCGGGTGTACGCAATCTCTGTCGTCGCTGTTGGGAGTTCACGGAGAAGATCAGTCACGTGGATCAGACCGAGTTCTGTGCACAGGGCCTCTACACGATCTGGGTGCTCGAGCCATGTACCGCGGGGCTCCCAGGCCAGCTCGACCCCGTCACGATCGATATGCTCGACGAAGGCTCGCAGGGTTGTGGCGTGTTCGTCAGTGCAGTCGAAACTAGGGGGTGTCTGGATGAGAACCACCGGCGCCCTGAGTGCCGTTGCACGGCGATTTGTCTCCCGCCAGGCCGCAAGCACGGTCGAGTTCGGCTGGAGATACCCAACATCGTCTCGTTGTTCCTCCTCGAGCTCATCCTCATAGTCTCGCCAGGTGGGACTGGAAATCGGGTGGGTAAGTGCTTGCCACCCCTTCAGCAGGAACGTAAACGATTCATCGACGCTATCGGCCTCACGACGCCACCGTTCGGCGGTCGAGACTTGTGGGAGCGAGTAGAAGGTCCGATTCAGCTCAACACAACCGTGGGCATCTGCATACGCAGCTAACTTGCTCTCATAGGTGTCCTGCCACCCATCGGGAGCGTCGTAGTAGGTGTACCCGCACGTCCCTACGGCGATATCGCCCATACCGGCATTTGGCCCGCGAAGATAATAGGATCGGCCATCCACACCACCGTTTTGCAGCACTTCGGTGGTCTGTGGGCTCGGAGTCGTTCCCTGTCACCACGCCTCGCAGTAGGGCTATAGCCCGCCGAACCATTGGGGGCATAATGGAATATGAAACCGCCCTCGACCGGGCCTATGATGCCCTCCCCGAACAGCCAACCGCGGCAGAATCCCGCCTCTCGATTCCTGACCCCGAAGGGGAGACAGATGGCGCGTTCACGCGATTGACCAACCTCCCCTCCATTGCTAGCGCCCTCGGCCGGGAGCCGGAGCATGTCCACCGATCGATTCAGAAGACCCTCGGGACGAATGGTCAGTTCGATGGCGGCCAGGCTCGCTACAATGGGTCATTCTCGGTCGCAGACCTCGAAGGTGCGCTTGATGAGTACGTCGCCGAATACGTCTCGTGCTCGGAGTGTGGCCTTCCGGACACGGTACTCGTAACCGAGAATGGTATCGACATGCTACGCTGCCAGGCATGTGGCGCCTTTAGACCGGTAGAAAAGCGCCCCGCCGGGTCGCGCCAACCCAACCGCGCAGCGATCGAGGAAGGCCAATCCTACGAACTCTCCATTACGGGCACCGGCCGCAAAGGCGATGGGGTGGCCGAGAAAGGGAACTTCACCATCTTTGTACCGGGCGCCTCCGAAGGCGAAACTGTGCGCGTTCGTATCGAAAACGTCGATGGGACGCTCGCATTTGCCGAACGCATTTAGGACCCGTTTCCGCAGCTGGCCCTCAAACTGGCTGCCTCGTTTTCCTCGTTGATGCGACTGGCTTCGCTCGCGAACCTGACAACGTCGACTCCGTAGTCAATTCCTGACAGAACTCACTCAGCCCCCGCCCCTGCGCTCCAGGAGTGACCGCACGATTGGTACACTAACACTGTCATAGGGCAACATGACCGTCCAGGGTGTGGAAGTACCTTGCCCGGTATTCCAGCACCAAATCAGAACAACTGACCTCCGTGGGTGTTGACACAGATATACTCCCGAGACCGTTGCATCCCGACCCTGGAAACGGCCGCCAGGACCGGGACAGTGTCGATGTCGTTAGCTTCCTCCCGTTCAGTCCGATAGCGCGGCTGCCACACCGTGTGGCGCGTCGTATTCCGCGAGGATGAGGAGCGCCCCACCGAATACATCCGGATGGTAGAACCGCTCTCTGAACGATGGCGATTCGAACTCTCCGACCGGGTCGTGTCCGGACTCTGCGAGTTCAGATACCGCATTGTCGAGATCCCCAACACGGATCGACATTGCGTAGAGCCCGGGGCCATTCGTCGCGAGAAAGCGAGCCACCTGCCCATCATCGGATTTCGGAGTGATAATCTCGATTCCAGCCGCGCTGACCAGCATTTCGAGGGGTTCTGCCCCATGCCCGGTCTCGGTTGTCGGATAAAATGGTCCGTCAAACGAGAGGCCAAGCAGATCTGAGAATGGCGCCGAGGCCGTCCGGAGCTCCTCCGTCGCGATGACGATTCGATCGAGGCCAATAACGTTCATGGATCGGATTCGTCCGCCTCAAGTTATCGGTTGGGGGTTAGGACACCGTCGCGATGATCGCCTCAATGATGTCCTCTTGATCGGGCAAGACTGCATCCTCCATGTTGGGCGCGAACGGTACCGGGACCCCCGGATTCCCAAGCCGTTGTGGCGGCGAAGTAAGATCGTCGAATGCATCCTCAACGACCCGGGTGACAACCTCCGCCTGGATGCCACACGGGAGGTATGCTTCGTCGACCACGACAAGCCGTCCGGTCTTCCCCACCGACTCGAGAATCGTATCGGCGTCCAATGGGACGAGTGTCCGGGGATCCACCACTTCGACATCGATACCCTCATTTGCCAGTCTCTCGGCAGCTGCGAGAGCTTCGTGGACCATCGCCAATGACGCGACCACCGTGACATCCGAACCCTTTCGCCGGATTGCCGCCTGTCCAAACGGAATCGTATGATCCGGATCCTGGTAACCGTCCGGGACGTCCATCCGAAGGCTGTAGAGCGATTTATGCTCGAAAAAGCAGACTGGGTTCTCATCGCGGATAGCCGTCTTAATGAGTCCTTTCGCATCCATCGGCGTGGATGGTAGCGCCACTTTGATCCCCGGCACATGGGCGAACCACGAGTAGAGTGATTGGGAGTGCTGCGGACCTGTGCTCTGGCCGCCCCCACATGGCAACCGGAGGACGATTGGCACCGAAACTTGACCGCCGGTAAGGTAGCGGAGCATGGCGGCCTGGTGCGTGAGTTGGTCGACCGCGACAGAGAGAAAATCGCCAAATTGGAATTCCACAACTGAACGCACATCGTGAATCGCTGCGCCCACGGCCGCGCCCACCACCGCCTCTTCGGTGGCAGGGATGTTTCGGACGCGATCACGACCAAATTCGTCAGCCATCCCACTCGTCACACCAAAGGGTGGCGCGGTCGCGATGTCTTCGCCAAGCTGAATGATATCCTCATCCTGACGCATCTCCTCAGCCATCCCCTGGCGAATTGCTTGTCGGACGCTTGGCAGTCCTTCCTTCTCCGGCGGCACCTCGTCGCGCCGGAAGAGGTTCCGATCGAACACCCGACGGTCGGTCTGGATTGGGTCGGTCATGCCCAGAGATCCTCAAATGCTTCTTCAGGGTCTGGATACGGACTATCCTGTGCAAACGCGATCGCTTGGGCGATCTCCTCCTCGACACGCTCTTCAATTTCACCAAATTCGCCGTCAGTGAGGACGCCGTCAGCCTCGAGCCTGGCGCGAAATCGGACGATCGGCTCGCACTCCCATGCGTCGGCTAGTTCACCCTCAGACCGGTACCGTTGAGGATCATGGGTGAGATGCCCGTCGAGCCTCCGGGTCCGGGCCTCGATGAGTGTCGGACCGTGGCCGCCTCGGGCCCGTGCCACGGCATCGCTCACCACCTTGTAGACCGATATTGGGTCGTTTCCATCCACTATCTCACCGGGAACATTATACGCCCCGGCGCGGGCAGCGACCGACGAACCGGGAATCGCCTCATCGGCCGGCTGGGAGATGTTATAGCCGTTGTTTACGCAGAGCATAACGAGCGGAAGGTCCCACATTGCTGCGAGTGCAAGGGTTTCGGTAACCACCCCCTCGTTACTCGCACCATCGCCGAAGTAGGTTAATCCGACCCGCTCCTCCTCACGATAATCGGCCGCGAGCGCCATCCCCGCGGCCACGGGCACCTGGGCAGCGATAATTCCTCCCATGCCAATGAGCCCCCGATCGGCGTCGGTAACGTGGTATGATTTCCCCTTATTATAGCCATCACGGCGCATATACAACTCAGCGAGGATCCTGTCCGGATCGAGGCCCGTAGCGATTTGCGGTGCCATTCCACGGTGGGTTGTGGTCTGAACGTCGCCATCGGCCAGTGCGGCGACAGCCCCGGTCGCCACAGCCTCTTGGCCGGTCGAAAGTGCCGGAACGATCCCGGCGATTTGCTCGTCGTGCCACGCTTCGCCCCATGCCTCTTCGAGGCGGCGGATCAGAAGCATTGTATAGAGCATCTCGCGCCGATCGGCATCGGTAAGCTCGGTGGTGCCGCCGTCGGTTTGCAGTTTCGTGGATTTCGGAATCGTCATCACGTCCGTTACCTGCGCACCTGGACCGCTTCTCGAAAATACCTTAGTGGGATGGGCCCGCCGTCGACCCCCTCGCACTCAAACACACGTGGAAACTCCCGAACGACGCCGAGCGCTTGTCGATAGATCGTGGTGTAGACGAGACGGCCAGTGTCACAAGCTGATCGACGAGTTACGGGACAGGGTATCACAGACAGGCACCCCAGCCCTCACAGCAGACTCTCCCC
>JBDGPQ010000124.1:0-16859 GCA_042219595.1 Haloarculaceae archaeon | reverse complement strand
CCGTCGAGGTCACCCTCAGTAGCAGCGTATAGGGACTTGGAAGAGCCGAGACGGGAGAGTTCCGTTTGTACGTCCGATTCGATGCGAGTGATGACGTCTTCGTCGGTCATAGCTGGCAACTCGACCGCGCGTGGCTTGTAAGCATCGGGCCCAGCCTGATGCGTAAGCGGGAGACTTCGACCAGCAATTATCCTTCACACCCAGCATGGTTCTCGCTCGAGAAAATTTCCTCGACGCAGTCTCTGTAACAATGGCCGACAAGAAGCAAATCGCCGCAATACATCGAACTCTGGATCGGGTAGAATAGGGTGACGTCCCTCGTTTGCTCGGTGACGTGGACCCGTGGAACGTGGTCTCAGTCTGCGTCGCCAGTTTCTATCGGCGCACCCACCAGGTTACCCCACTCTGTCCATGAGCCGTCATAATTGATCGCATCTTCGTAGCCGAGCAGTTCATGCAGTGCGAACCACGCAACTGAGGAACGCTCACCGATCCGACAGTAAGCGACGACGGTGCCCTCACCGTCGATCCCCTCCTCGGCATAGAGCTCCCGGATCTCGTCGGCATCCTTGAACGTGCCGTCGTCATTGGTTACGGCCGCCCAGGAGATGTTTTTCGCTCCCGGTACGTGACCGCCACGCTGGGCGGTCTCCTCAAGGCCGGGCGGGGCGAGCACCTCGCCCCTGAACTCCTCCGGCGAGCGGACGTCGACCAGTGGAAGTCCCCGATTGATGGCGTTCTCGACATCCTCCTTGTACGCCCGAATGCTCTCACGCGGCCGATCCGCTTCGTAGGTGACGTCCGGGAAGTCCGGGACCGCATCAGTCGTTGGGTAATCGTTTTCGATCCAGTATTCCCGACCACCGTCGAGCAATCTGACGTCGTCGTGGCCATAATATTTGAACTGCCAATAGGTGTACGCTGCAAACCAATTGGCGTTATCGCCATAGAGGACAACGGTCGAGTCTTCGCTGATCCCATGGGAGCCCATGCGCTCTTCGAACTCCTCCTTCGACAGGATGTCACGCTGGGTTTGATCCTGTAGCTGCGTTTCCCAGTTGAAGCCGATAGCGCCAGGCGCGTGGCTCTCATCATACAGTTCCGTATCGACATCGACCTCGACCAGACGATAGTCGGGGTCGTCGCTCTCGAACTTTTCCTGGTTGTTCTCGACCCAGTCCGCTGAGACGAGAACGTCCTTGGCGTAGTCGGTCATAGTGCAACTCGTTCTAGGGCAAGGTGCCCTAAAGTCGTACGCCTCACGGCATGTGCGGCCACACCTCGCCTTTCGCGACAAAATTTGCGGCTTCCTAACCGGTTTTCACGAACCGCTTCCGCCCCGACAGCTCCGACCCTTCGGCACCGGGCTCGAAATCCGGGGGATATTTTCGGCAATAATTACAGCTATCTGTGAGACGTGCATCGGGACAGCTTCAAACCATCGGCCATCGAACAGCGATCGATGGCGGAGCTGATCGTCGACGCGGACTGGATCGCTGACCGCCGCGACACGATCCGTCTCGTCGACGTCCGGGATCCGTGGGAGTTCGAAGGCATCGGCCACATTCCTGGCGCCGTGAACATCCCCTTTGAGCGGTTCAGAGCGGATGTTCACGCTGCTGAAGGGGGGCCGGATCGAGGGATGCTTCCAGGTGCAGAGGCATTCGCTGAAGTGATGGGCTCGGTTGGCATCACGAATAATGACGATATCGTGGCGTATGATGATGATCACGGTGTATTTGCCGCACGACTGCTGGTCACAGCGGAACTCTATGGGCACCCGCTGGAACGCCTTCACCTCCTGAGTGGTGATTTCTCGGCCTGGCAGCGGGACCACGAGGTAACCACAGACACTCCGGATCCCACACCGACTACCTACGAGACCAGCGAGCCGGCCGATACACCGCTCGTGGATATGGATACTGTCGCGACTGCCGCAGATGATCCAACGGCAATTCTCGTTGATACCCGAGAACAGTGGGAATTCGCTGAGGGCCATATTCCCGGTGCCGTCCGTCTCGACTGGCGTGAGCTCGTCGATGACGAGAGTCGGAAGATCAAGCCGGAGTCCGAACTCCGGACTCTGCTCGAGGAACGTGGTATCGTCCCGGAGAAACGCGTCGTTCTGTACTGCAACACTGCCCGGCGCATTAGCCACACCTATGTGGTTCTGAGACACCTCGGATATCCTAGGCTCTCGTTCTATGAGGGAAGCCTTACAGAATGGGAAGCCGCCGGCCGGTCCCTCGCGACGGGCGAATAAACCTCAATTCAGCTGTTGTTGGACCGCGGCGCCATCCGGTGAAAGCAGGGTGATAGCCTCTGCTATCAGCGCGACGATGAGCGGCCCGGCGATGATCCCGACGACGCCGACCGAAAGGACACCGCCAACGAAACCGATGAAGTATAGGCTCGCAGGAAGGCCTGTGGTCAGAGCCGCCAATCGCGGTCGGATGATCGCGTCCGGCAAGAACGCGATCACAACCATGCCGACGACGGCTACCGAGAGAGCAAGGGCCAAATTTCCCTTAAAAAGGGCGACTACCGCCAGTGCTGCGATCAGCAGGCTCGGTCCGACAATGGGAATGAATTGAAGAATTCCCGCCAGGGCGGCGAGCACGAACGCCGTCTCGTAACCTAAGAGGATGAAAACGATCCACGCGACGATGAAGGTCCCGACCGCAGTCGCCGCTTGAAGGACGTAAAGGCCGTACAGTGTAGCCCGTGTTCGTGAATGAAGTGCTAACACGACATCGTGGTACGAATCCGGGATTGGCCGAAGAATAGCGGCACGTAGATCGTTTGGCCGGAGAAGCAATCCGTAAATCAGCAGAGCAAACAGGAACAACTCGAGGGCCAGCCCGGGTGCCGCCCGGGCGAGATCGCCGGCCAGCTGACCGGCGATTTGCTGGGCGGACATGAGAAGTGCGTCGACATCGACTGTATAGGCCATTTCGCCAAAATCAAGGGTGATGGTTGCGGGGAGTCGGTTCAAAAACTCGAAGAAATCCGCCCGTCTCAAATATAATGACAAGACGAGTGGGGCCACGAGCGCGACCGCTGCGAGGAATGCGACGGTCGTACAAATACTGGCCGCGATCCGCGGACCGATGCCACGGCGACGAAGCCAGCGTTGCAGTGGATAGAGAACGTATGCAACCGTGATGGCGAGAAAAACCGTACCGAGGACGCCACGAAGGAGGACGACGGCCAGCGCTCCAAGCAGGGCGACCAGGCCGCCGAGGACGAACTGCCGCTGGCGGTGCACGACTGCGCGGACGTCGGCATCGGGGTAAATCCTTTGGGCTGGAGCCCGCACGCTTAAGGGCGCTGCCGTCGCTCATTCGTCCACATGGAGTACGCGCTGGGGTTCGACGAGGGGCCCGCGGCGGTCCCAGCCGGCAGCGGAATCCTCCTGATGCACCCGAGCACGATGGACGCCGATACCTTCGAGACCGCCTTTCTCACGGCTGCTGACGACCCCGCGCTATTGATCTCGACGCACTCGGCTGCGCGGGAGGTCCAGCAAAAAATCGAGCACTACGGGCTCGATCCCGGCCGCGTAGAGATCCTCGATACCATCTCAGTCGACCGTGGATACACGCGACGGCAGGCGGATGGCGTGACCTACCTCTCATCGCCGGACGATCTCGATGGCCTTCTTACCGCGACTGAGGAATTCCTCGAACGACGAGGTCCACCGGCCCGCGTGAGTGTCGATTCCGTGACCGAACTGCGGTACTATGCCGACGATGAGAGAGTGACCTCGGCACTAGCATCGATGCTCGAGATCCTCGAGGAATACGAGGCCGTCGGCCTTTTCCAACTGGCGGCGGACGGTGAGGATGCCGTTGCCGCACTCCGCGATCGATTTGCCGGAGTACTCGAAGTCGATGAAGACGGCGGTGTCACGGCGACGTTCTGAGGTCGCAGCACCAACCATTAAGACGGGTGGGGTCAATCTCGGCATGTATGCCGGAGTGCCAGAACTGCGGTGCATTCGTCACGGCGGATTATGCCCGTGTATTCACCCCCAACGGGGTCGACAAACCCCGCGTCTGTCCCCGGTGTGAGGACAAGATACGCGATGGAGCGGACGTGAGAAAAGCCCGATCAACGCGACGCGGTTAGCCGGCTGTCGACAAAGCGTATTCTCCAAGCGGCCAGCACTTCCTACCTTTGTGCATCCTCGACGATCTCCAGCGCCCGCTCCAAGACGCTGTCGGCCTTCGCCGAGGTTCGTGCCTCGGCAGTAACCCGAATCACTGGTTCTGTCCCTGACGCCCGTACGAGAAACCAAGCGTCTCCGAGGTCGACTCGGACGCCGTCGAGCGTTAACACGGAATCGAACGAACCCTCGATTCGTTCCCGAATCCGGTCCATCCGGGCGGTCTTGTCTTCGGCCTCCACGCTCCGTCGTCGAATGGGATAGGTATCAATATCGTCCGCTCGGTCCTTGATGGGGCGGTCTGCGGCCAGTTCGACCAGCTTGGCCGCCGCTAAGGGGCCGTCCGGACAGCGAGTTTCATCAGGCCAAATCCATGCGCCACTTGGCTCACCGCCAAAGACAACTTGCGAATCTGCGGTTGCCGAGGCAACATACACATCGCCCACCGGTGTCCGAACGGTGTCAACCCCAACCGCCTCGAGTGCGTCTTCGACAGCGAGGCTGGTGTCGACCGGTACTGCTACGGCGTCGCCCGATTCCGTCGTCGCCAGTGCGAAGATTGCGAGAAGGACATCCCCGGGAATGAACGTCCCGTCACTGGCAACAGCCTGAAGCCGATCAGCGTCGCCATCGTGAGCGATCCCGAGATCTGCATCGGTAGTGCCCACAAGGGAGGAAAGATCGCCGCAATTCTCCGCGGTCGGTTCGCTGGGGCGGCCGGGAAACCCGCCATCGGGTTGGGCATTCAAGCTGCGGACACGACAGTCGAGGGCGTCAAGAATGTCTAATGTGACGCCACCAGCGCCGTTTCCGATGTCAACGATGACGTTCAGTGGCTCATCGACATCGACGGCGTTCACAACCGCCCGACAATGGTCGGGGCGGTCGTCAATCTGGGTACGGTTACCGAGAGTATCCCAGGATGCGTAGCTATCTATACCGGACTCGATCCGGGACTCGATGCGTTGCTGGCCATCGGCCTCGAAAGCCTGGCCGGAGGGCTGCCAGAGTTTGAGACCGTTATCGGTGGGCGGATTGTGCGACGCAGTCACGGATACGCCGGCGTCAGCATCGTGCCACCCGACTGCGCGGGCCACAGTCGGTGTCGCTGCGAGCCCGAGGTCGAGGACATGAGTGCCGGTCTCTCGCAGTCCGGCCGCTAGGGTGTCAGTCAACAGACGGCCACTCTCGCGGGGATCACGCCCTACAATAACGCGGTTTGTCTCGACGCCGAGCGCTCGGCCGACGCGGAGCGCCAGATCTGCCGTGACGGCCTCGCCAACCGGGCCGCGGATCCCGCTCGTTCCGAACACGGCCGCGCCATTGCCGCGGATTGCCTTGGCCCTATCGGCGTGGGAACGCTTTTGCCTCGGGGCATGGTGGCGGCGGCATGGACGATGCGGAGGTCGAGGCCGCGAAACGACGTGCGGGCGAGCGGGCAGCAGACGCGGTCTCGGATGGTGCGGTGGTCGGTCTCGGCACGGGTAGCACCGCGGCGTCTGCGATCCGTCGACTCGGCCAACGCATCGACGCTGGGCTCGATGTTCGGGGTGTCCCGACCTCGATCGGGGCGGCCTCGATCGCTCGAAAAGTTGGTGTCCCGGTGGTGTCGCTCGCTGACGCCACCCCCGATATCGCCATCGACGGTGCGGATCAGATCTCGGGGTGCGATGTCATCAAAGGTGGTGGGGGTGCCCACGCTCGTGAAAAGGTCGTCGCTGCCGCTGCCGATCGCTTTGTAGTTGTTGTCGACAAGAGAAAGCAGGCAGAGGCGCTCTCATTGCCAGTGCCATTGGAAGTGCTTGAACCGGCCATCCCACCGGTACGTGAGGCTGTTTGTGACCTGGGGGGATCAGCCTCGGTCCGGGAGGCGGGCGGCAAGGACGGGCCCGTCGTGACCGATAATGGCCATCCAGTGCTTGACGCCGACTTCGGCACAATAACAGAGCCCGCTCGGTTAGATGACAACCTGAACGGCATTCCTGGCCTCATCGCCCACGGCCTATTTGTCGACCGCGCGGACGCAGTGATGATCGGAACTACGGACGGCGTTCGGCAGCGCTCGTGCTGAGGGCCGGTGACGCGAGCGGCGTCCGAAAACGGGCTTACAGGTCGCGCGGTTGGACGGTCTTGCGGTCGTTCGATTCTGCTCGCGCTGCAGCGTCCTCGAGGAGTTCGGCGACTTCGTCATCGAGTGCGGCGTAGAAGTCCGAGGCCACGTTCATGTCGTCGAGTGCTTCCTTGACGGCGGCTTTAACGATTAGGTCTGCCATATTACAAACGTGTGTTTCCGATGCCCAGTTTATAAGCTTTCCCGTTTAAGCGTACTCACGCCGTAGTTCACGGGGGTTTCAGGGCTCCTGGTTTGATCGAACCGACACACAAAGGTGGCTCCCGACCGAGGGAGGCGCATGCGCGATATCCTCGAGGCGGTCGCCGGAGGTGATCTTTCGCCGGCCGCCGCCGAGGCGCGGCTGCGAGGCTACGCAACTGGAGATGCTGGCCGCTTCGACGCTGCGCGTGTCGAACGCAGTGGCGTGCCGGAAGCCATCCTTGCAGAGGGAAAGACGCTAGAGCAAGTCGAGGAGCTCACGGCGACGAGTCTCGAAACCACCAACCGCGCGATCGTAACCCGCCTCGACGATACTGCCCCGGCGCCACTCCGTGAAGCGATCGGCGCCAGCCACCCCGATGCCAGCGTGCGGCTCTACCCCCAAGCGGGCATGCTCGTCGCTACGACATCGGACTTCGAGCGACCGCAGCTGCAGGCCACCGTCGGGGTCGTGGCAGCCGGGTCCGCCGATGCCAATGCTGCCGAAGAGGCTGCAGTAACGGCTGGTGAGATTGGGGCAGCTGTCCGACGAGTAGATGACGTGGGGGTCGCCTCGATCGCTCGGCTCACTGACCAGCTCGACGAATTGCGGGATCTCGACGTGCTTGTCGTCGCTGCGGGCCGTGAGGGGGCGCTGCCGACTGTAGTTGCAGGATTAGTAGACGTCCCAGTAATCGGACTCCCGGTCGGGACTGGCTACGGCCACGGCGGCGGCGGTGAGGCGGCCTTGGCAGGCATGCTCCAGTCGTGCACGGCACTTACGGTCGTCAACATCGACGCAGGGTTTACGGCGGGCGCTCAGGCCGGATTGATCGCCCGTCGGCTGGATGCCGCTCGGGAATGATACCCAAAGAATTTGGCGCAAGAAGGGACGGGTAGCGCCGTCTATGGTTATCTGCCGGTGGTCGAGCCGGCGAACCCAAATGCCAGCCTGCGACAACTGCGGCACGCACGTCTCGAGCCGATTCGCGAGGGTCTTCGCGGATGCCAACGGAGAAATCCATGCTTGTCCCGACTGCGCGGCCAACGCGGGGATCTCAGAAGTCTCGAGACGGCGGGCCCGAAACGCCTAACCGGCCGCCGAGCCGAGTCGTTCCGTGACCACCGGCGGACCCCACGCCGTCTACGTGCTGCGGTGCGCCGATGACACACTGTACACTGGCTATACCACCGACGTTGCACGGCGGGTCGATGAACACGAGCGTGGTGACGGGGCCGCATATACACGCGGTCGGACTCCGGTCGATTTGGTCCATGTCGAATACTACGAGTCGCGATCGGCGGCGATGGCCCGAGAAGCCGAGATCAAGGCCCTCGATCGCTCGCAGAAAGAGGCGCTAGTCGAAGAGTCGCCGGAGCGGTTTTAATAGTGCCGGCGCCGTGGCCGTTGGCTCCCCGAAGCGCTTCGCTCGCTCCCGATGATAACGGCTGTCGCGTGGATTTTTCTCCTGGGACCCGTTGCCACTCGCATGGACGTGGCCGAGGGAATCGATTTTGGCACTGATGGCTGGCGAGCCAGATTATCGGAGTTTACCGAGCCCCGGGTCCGTCTCGTGGGTCATGCGGTCGCGGACTATCTCGACGAGGAGGGGCCGCCAGGGCCCGTCGCCATCGGGTACGACGCACGGGAGCGGTCTGAGGAGTTTGCTGACGCCATCGCGGAAGCGATTGCTGCCCACGGCCGCACCGTGCATAGGTCGGAGCGAGACTGTCCGACACCGGTGCTCGCCTGGACAGTGGCTGATGGATCATATGCGGCTGGGTGTATGATTACTGCGTCTCACAACCCGCCCGAGTACAACGGTATAAAAGTGCTGCCAGCAGACGGGAGCCCTGCGCCCACGACTGTGACCGCGGCGATCGAGGCCCGGCTCGGCACCGTCGAGCCGGACGCTCGAAAAACGGCTGGCACCCAGGTCACGATAGATATGATCGAGCCGTACCTGGAACATGCCTCCGGGTTGTTCGATGCCGATCTCGGTGGAGTGGAGGTCGCCTACGATGGGATGCACGGAAGCGGCCGTGGTGTAACCGACACCTTACTCGAACGGGCTGGTGCCGATGTCGTTCGCATACGGTGCGAGCGGGATCCATCGTTTGGCGGATCCGCCCCGGAGCCCGAACCAGAACGGGTCCAGGAATTGATCGAGCGTGTGACGTCGGGAGACGCTGAGCTCGGAATCGTCAATGATGGCGATGCGGATCGTATCGGGGTGGTCACACCGGATCGGGGCTACCTCGACCCGAACCGACTCTTCGCGGCGCTCTACGCCTTCCTCCTCGAATCGGAGTCCGGTGACGTCGTCCGGACGGTCTCGACCAGCAGCCTCGTCGATCGGGTTGCCACCGCGCATGGACATTCGGTGCACGAAACGGCGGTCGGATTCAAGTGGATCGCGGCAGCCATGGCCGAGCATAACGCACTTGTCGGTGGGGAGGAGAGCGGCGGCTTCGGCCTCCGCGGACACCTCCGGAACAAGGACGGCGTGGCTATCGCGCTGGCAACGACCACCGCAGCTGCCGCTCAAAGCCTCGACGATCGGGTGGCCAGCATCATCGCTACCCATGGCGAGATCCATCAGGATCGGGTCAGTCTGAATTGTCCGGACGAGCGGAAAGAACGTGTCATCGAAAAGCTTGCCGACGCGCTCCCCAGCGCGGTAGCGGGCACAGCGGTCGATAGTGTCAATGACGTTGATGGCTTCAAAATTCACCTGACTGATGGGGGATGGCTCCTGGTCCGCCCGTCAGGCACTGAACCGAAGCTTCGGCTCTATGCCGAGGGCCAATCATCGGAACGGGTCAATGAACTCCTCAGGGCAGGACAGAATCTCGTTGAACCACTTATCTGAGTGCCCGCACTCGGTTCCCATCGCGATCGATAACCTCGAAGCCAAGCTCCATCCAAAATGGCTCGAGCGACGAATCGAACGTGGCGATCAGCTGCTCCCGCTGAGCGGCGGCCGTCTCAACCAAGGCGGTTCCGAGACCCTGGTTCCGTCGGCGCCGACGCACTGCAATGGCACGAATCACTGAACCATCGAGAACGATCGCTCCAAGGACGACGCCTCCCTCGGCTGGTACGGCAACGAGAACGTCATCCGATCCAATTGCAGTTTCAAGAAAGGTTGGCGCCAGGGCGAGTGCGGCACCATCGATGACATTACGGACCGCAGCACGTTCGTCCACACGAGCTGGGCGGACCTGGATCACGGTGTGGTTGCTCGGATGGAATCGAGTTGTTCAAGCAAATCATCGATCGACGGTCGGTCGAAGGTCGAGCGTCCCGCCGTAGAGTAGGCGATCCGCGGCGAATCTCCCCGGCCATCGATGATCGCGACGAGTGGCATTCTACCGAGAAAATCACTCCAGTTCCCAAGCGGCCCAAAGCGAACGGGCTGCCCCAGTGCCTCCCCGATGATTGCATCGGGATCCGCCAGTAGTGGATACGGGAGTGTATAGGATTGCTGCCACTTTCTGACCAAATCTGACGATTCTGGAACGACCGACACCGGCTCTGCATTGCGTTCCCGAAAGGAGTCGACGCGATCGGCTACCGATTGAACTTGGCGTCGGCAATTCGTGCAATGATGATCTCGTTGAAGAAACACCACGAGAAAGTCGTGAAGTGCCGATAACTCGTCCAGGGATACTGGGGACGGTCCAGGCCCGAGATTCTCGAGAGCCACGGTCGGGACTGAGGACGGCATATCAGCCACCCTTGATCAACCGAATTACACGAATATCTTCAGCATCACGTGGAAGGCTGGCATCAGCCGGGAGCGTCTTGCCGTCGACGACGACCGCGACCTCGTGGATGCTGACCGGTAGCGGCTCCACAAGATCTGCAATAGTCGCTGTTTCGGGAACGGACACCGTCCTGGTTCCATCCCCGATCACGTCGACGGAACACTGCATAGGCGCGTCTGGGACGTCGCAGGCCTTTAGGATGTCGTCGCGTCCGCAGACAGAAATTGTCCGAGGTATATGCACCGGAGCGGGCTGGTCACATCTCGCACCCTTTATCCGGCAACGTCGCCACCCGAAAGCCATGAGCGGGAGCGAGCGCGCGGGCCGTGAGGAGGTCTGGATCGAGAAGTACCGCCCGCGTCGGCTGGAGGATATCCTTGGGCAGGACGCCATCGTCGAGCGTCTCGAGAGTTATGTCGCCCGGGACGACCTGCCCCACATGCTCTTCGCTGGGCGGGCGGGGATCGGCAAGTGCGCGACGGGCGAGACCCCGATACTCACGGATGACGGCATTGCGCGGATGGAGACGATCGTCGGGGATGTCGAGGGAATCGCGCCGATCAAGGACGGGCCGCGAATCCTCACCCTGCAGCAGAACGGGTCGTTCGAGTATGTCGAGCCGTCGCATCGGTTCTCGAAACTCGCAGAAGACATCGTCGAGATCCAAACTCGGGATGGAGCGGATCTATCAGTTACGCCCGAGCACAAACTCCTGGTCTGTACTTCTGAAGGGCTATCATGGCGCACAGCCTCGGATCTCGGCCCCGGAGATCGCCTCGTCCGACCCCTCGACGCACCGCTACCGGAGACCGATCCAGAGCTTGACTGGATCAACCGGATGGACGGGGAAAGAACGCTTGTTTACCTGGATCCCGACTTCGCCTACCGTTCGTGAGCCGATTCGTGGACATCGAAGACGAGGTTACGCACTGGCACCACATTGGTCTCGATACTGAGCAGATCGCTAACCGTGTCGAGCTCAGCCCTGAAGCAGTGCGCCGACTCCTACAAAACGTGGATGAGGATGAATCTCGACAGCGACGTCACGTCTGCACCCTGTCGTCCGTCCGAACGAGCGATTGTCCACGGGCGGCTCTCAAAGAGCATGTCGAAGCTGTGGAATCGCTTCCACAGTCGGACGATGGGCGGTCGGGGTTGATCTCGCCAGTCTGGTCAGTTGACTCATCACTGGCTCGACTCCTTGGGTTGCTTGTGGCAAAGGGGCAGATTGGCGATAGTCGAATTGAATTCTCTCACCCAAACAAGAACCTCCGACAAACGGTCATGGAGTTGCTCGAGGAGGTGTTCGGCGTCGAGGCCACTCATGAAAGCCGAGATACGGCCACGGTTGTCGCGGGAGGGAATCGAACGCTCGCGGAATTCCTGAGGTCGTGTTTCGAGATATTTCCGGAACCGGCGGAGGATGCGGCCATCGGGAGCAGTTTGCTGAGTGCACCTCGTGACGCACGAGCGGCGTTTCTCCAAGCGCTGTTCGATGCGAGAGGAAAGGTCACTGACTCAGGAGCAGTCCAACTACGCCATCCCAATAGCACCGTCATTACGTTAGTTTCATATCTCCTCGCGGGATTCGGTATCCCCTCCAGCCGAGCGAGCGAGACACTTCGTACATCACAAGAGAAGGGCGCGCCATCCCAGAACGAGACGCTTACTGTTTCTGGAAACTCACATACACGCCGATTTCGGGATGTTTGTGGCTTCTCTATCCAAGAAAAAGCCGAACGATTATCCAAAGCCGCCCATCGATCGAATGATCGAAACTATGACTCGCTCCCCGAGCAGGCGGCACTCGGCAAGCTCTGTTCTCGGCTTCATCTCGATCGGATTCCCTTAATCCAGAACACGCTGGAACCGCCAGTTTATGACAGGAAGCAGTATTCCGCGGATATAGAGCGGGTGCTCGATGCAGCGACCACGAAGCTCGACCGCGTTCAGGAGGCGCTGGCAGAACTGGATGTCCTCGAATTCGAGCTCCAACGGCTCAGGACGCAAGTCCGGGCGGGTGCCGAAGGTGGCGTGGACACGTATACGAATACTGGCCATCGGCTTCCTCCATCGGACTCACCCGGTTTCTCTGGCGGCTTCGAGGGATACCCGCGAGAAAAGAGCAGCCTTGCTACCGATCGGACGCGTTTGAAAAGCGAGGTCGCAGATGATGCCAGCTATATCGCCGGAGAGGAGCAAATCCGGAATTCGCTATCGGCAATCATTGAAGAGTTGGAGATACCACATCCTCGAGTTGCGGAGCAAACTACCCTCCAGAGCGGGGAGATTGGGCAAGTCCTCGGGTCTGAGATGGATACCTTGCGGTCACGATCGAGGGTTCAATCAGTGGTTGCTGGCCTCCGAAACGAGCTTGCCGAGATGGCGTCAATGGAAACGCTCGACCTTCTATCAACGCTGCACCGAGTCATCGAGCCGGATATCTACCTGGATGAAGTTCGGACCATCGAGCGAGATTCAGGGAACCATCGAGTGTACGATCTAACAGTGCCGGAATCGAGGAACTATGTCGCGGGGGCGGTCCCGACGGTGATGCACAATACGACCGCCGCACAGGCGGTCGCACGGGAGCTATATGGTGAGGATTGGGAAGAACACTTCCTCGAGCTCAACGCCTCCGACGAACGTGGGATTGACGTCGTCCGGGACCGCATCAAGAGCTTCGCACGGACCTCGTTCGGGGGTGCAAACTACCGAATTATCTTCCTGGACGAGGCCGATGCGTTGACGAGTGACGCTCAAGCGGCGCTCCGTCGAACGATGGAACAGTTCTCGAATAACGTTCGCTTTATCCTGTCCTGCAACTATTCAAGTCAGATCATCGACCCGATCCAGTCCCGGTGCGCCGTCTTCCGTTTCTCCCCGTTGTCCGATGAGTCCGTCGAGGAGCAGATCCGCCGTATCGCCGAGGCCGAGGGAATCGAGGTGACCCAAGACGGCGTCGATGCCCTGGTGTATGCTGCCGACGGAGATATGCGCCGGGCCATCAATGGCCTCCAGGCCGCGGCAGTCACCGAAGGTCCAGTCGACGCGGAAGCCGTATACGAAATCACGAGTACGGCACGCCCGGAGGATATCCGCGAGATGGTCACACGCGCACTCGACGGAGATTTCACCGGCGCGCGATCAGAACTCGACCGCCTGCTGACGGAAGAAGGCATTGCGGGCGGGGATATCCTGGATCAGCTCCACCGCGCTGTCTGGGAGTTCGATCTGAGTGATGAGGCAGCGGTCCGGGTGCTCGATCGCATCGGCGAGGCTGACTACCGGATCACAGAGGGCGCCAATGAACGGATTCAGCTCGAGGCGCTTCTCGCATCACTGGCGCTAGATTGAGGGGTTCGGAACTGTTTTACCCACCCTACGGCCAAGAACCGGGCAACGAATGAGTGACCTGTCAGCCGCCTACGAACTCGACTACTTCGAGGAAGAGGGGTTCGTCAGGCGGGACTGTCCCGAGTGTGGGGATACGTTCTGGAGCCGAAATGCAGACCGAGAGACCTGTGGTGAGCCGCCGTGTGCAGCGTACAGCTTCATTGATGAGCCCTGTTTCGACGACGAGTACAACCTCGAAGCGATGCGGGAGCGGTTCCTCGAGTTCTTTGAACAGCGCGGTCACGAGCGGGTCGAGCCATATCCCGTCGCGGCCAATCGCTGGCGAGACGACGTACTCCTGACACAGGCATCGATCTACGACTTCCAGCCGCTGGTCACGTCCGGCGAGACGCCACCGCCAGCGAATCCCCTGTGCATTAGTCAACCATGTATCCGCATGCAGGATATCGACAACGTTGGCAAGACGGGGCGCCACACAATGGCCTTTGAAATGATGGCCCACCACGCGTTCAATGCTAAGGAAGAGGCCGCGGGTGAGTACGCCTACGAGGGAGAAGTCTACTGGAAGGAGGAAACGGTCCAGTTTTGCGACGAATTGCTTGAGGAGATGGGTGCCGATCTGCAGCAGGTAACCTATATCGAAGATCCGTGGGTCGGCGGAGGCAACGCCGGCCCGGCCTTCGAGGTCATCTATGAAGGCGCGGAGCTCGCCACGCTCGTGTTCATGTCCCTCGAACAGGATCCCGATGGCGAGTACGAAATGAAGGACGGTAATCGATATTCCGAGATGGATACGTATGTTGTTGATACGGGTTATGGGCTGGAGCGGTGGACCTGGCTCAGCCAGGGGACGCCGACCGTGTACGAGGCCGTCTATCCGGAAATGATCGAGTTTCTCCGGGATAACGCTGGCATCGAACAATCCGCCGACGAGGCAGAAATCGTTCATGACGCCGCGCGGCTTGCGGGAACTCTCGACATCGATGACGTCGACGACGTCGAAGCTGCCCGTGGCGACATTGCCGACCAGCTCGGGGTCGACGTCGATGAGCTCCGGCGGCTCCTCGAGCCGCTGGAGACGATTTACGCTATCGCAGACCATGCGCGGACGCTTGCGTACATGCTGGGCGACGGTATCGTTCCCTCGAACGTGGGGACCGGGTATCTCGCGCGGATGGTGCTTCGGCGAACCAAGCGGCTGGCCGATCGGGCTGGCGTCGACGCGCCGCTTGACGAGTTGGTCGATATGCAGGCCGAACGCCTTGAATACGAGAACCGGGATACGATCCGAGATGTCGTTCGAACGGAGGTCGAGAAGTATCGGGAGACCCTCGAACGCGGCGCACGTCGGGTCGAGGCGCTCGCCGAGGAGTACGCTGACCGGGAGGAACCGATTCCAGCGGACGAACTCATCGAACTCTACGACTCACACGGTATTCAACCGGACATGGTTGCGGAAATCGCCGCTGAACAAGACGTGGATGTTAACGTGCCTGATGATTTCTACGCCCGGGTGGCAGCCCGCCACGGTGGCGAGGAGTCTGCCGAAGCAACTGATGGCCTCGTTAATCCCGAGCGGGTCGCTGACTTGCCGGAGACGGAGCGGCTGTATTACGAGGATCAAGATCGCACCGAATTCGAAGCAGTGGTCCTCGAGGTGATCGATCTCGACGATGGGTATGGCGTGGTTCTCGATGGGACCATGTTCTATCCCGAGGGGGGCGGACAGCCAGCCGACCGGGGCACGCTCTCGACGGAGGATACCACCGTAAACGTCACAGATGTTCAGGCGGTTAATGGTGTGATCATCCATCGAACGGATGCGGACCCCGGAACCGGCGAGTTCGTCCGCGGACATCTCGATGCAAACCGACGCCGGCGGCTGATGCGACACCACACGGCCACCCATATCGTTGGTCATGCCGCCAGACAGGTACTTGGCGACCATATCCGTCAGGCGGGGGCCCAGAAGCACACGGACCATGCAAGACTTGATGTGCGACATTACGAGTCGGTCGACCGTGACCAAGTCAAGAAGATCGAACGCCGGGCGAACGAGATCGTCATGGCAAACATTCCCGTTACCGCGGAGTGGCCGGAGCGCAATGAGGCGGAGAGCGAGCACGGCTTCGACATCTATCAGGGTGGGATCCCGGCCGGCGAGCGTATCCGACTGATCGAGATCGGTGACGATGTGCAAGCATGCGGCGGAACACACGTCAGCCGATCGGGAGATATCGGCGCGATCAAGATACTCGATACCGAACGGGTTCAGGACGGAGTGGTCCGGTTGACATACGCCGCCGGCGAAGCTGCCATCAGCGCAACGCAACAGACAGAAGATTATCTTCGGTCGGCGGCGGAGATTCTCGATGTCGATCCCGAGGCCGTCCCGGAGACCGCCGAGCGATTCTTCGAGGAGTGGAAGGAGCGAGGAAAGACCATCGACGAACTCACCGAGGAACTAGCAGAGCTGAAGGCTGACGCAACGGAGGCGACACAAGTTGAGCTCGACGGCGCACAGGCGGTGATTCAACGGCTCGATGCAGACGTGGATGAGCTCCGTGCGACAGCCAACGCATTGGTCGAGGACGGGAACGTGGCGGTGATCGGATCAGGCCATGATGGCGCACAGTTTGTCGTCGCTGTGCCTCCGGGCGTCGATCTCGACGCGGGCGATGTGGTCGGGGAACTCGCGGAGATGGTTGGCGGTGGCGGTGGCGGCCCGAGCGACTTCGCGCAAGGTGGGGGTCCAGATGTGGAGGCAATCGATGAGGCCCTCGCGGAGGCACCAGCGATCCTGCGACGGATCCAGCAGCGTCAATAGACGAATCGCTGAAGGAGGTACCGGATGAAGGTATGGCGACGAGGACCGCTCGTGTGTGCGAGTAAGACTGTCGAATCGACCGCCGTGGTAACCTCTGCCGAGAGCGAGCCAATCACAGCGTCGTAGACGAGGTTATGAGCCTCCGTCTGGACGATTACGAGATCATTGGGCCCGGCCCGTTGAGCCAATCCCGCAAGTGCATCCGCCGATTCGACTTGCTCCGTGGTGACCGGCGCGAAACATTGGTCGGCAATCGCGGAGAGATACTCGCCAACGGATCGCCGCTGATCGTCGGTGGCATCCTCCGGCAGCGCGTACACAAATCTGATCTGGCCGCCCTCGGACATAGCGATGGCGTCGGCTGCGAGTACCTGCAGCGGATCAAATGGGTTTCCGGCGGTCATCACGACGACCTCCCCATCCGT
>JBDGPQ010000145.1:1317-17095 GCA_042219595.1 Haloarculaceae archaeon | reverse complement strand
GCGACCGGCGCCAGAATCGTCGGCATCGGCGAGAACGATCCGAAAGCGGCCTTCAATGACGTCAATGCGGCCCGGAGTGTGGACGCCCACTATACCTTCATGAGCCTGTTCAACGCGCCAAATCTCCGGCGATGTCTCGCCGGGGTCGCCCATCTCATGGGCACTGGGGCCCTCGACCTCCAGATCGAGCAGCGGTACAGCCTCGACGAGGCGGCAGCGGCGCAGCGTGCCGTTATGAACGACAGCTTCCTCGGGAAACTCGTCGTCGAGCCCTAGCGGGCGTAGACGCCGAGGTGAACGATCGCCGAGTCGTCGGCGTCGAACTCGAAGACGTCACAGAATGGGAGTTCGGTCGGTTCACCCTCGACCGTCCCTGTTTTCACCCCTTCGGCGATCGAGACCTCCGCGTCGTGCACCCACCTGTTTACCTCGTGGACAGTGTCCTGTGGCGTTCGTTCGTCGATCAGCAGCGTGACAATGTCGTCAATGCCGCGAGCGGTGCGCTCGAGGTGGTCATACACGGCATCCTCGGCGAAAACCGATCGAAGGCGGTCGGCGTCAGCCTCGTCCATCCCTTCGAAGTATCCTTGCATCAGCTCAATTCGTGCTTGTTCGTCCATAGCGATGTGCCTCCCTCGGCAATCGCATAACGGTTACGGGCTGGACCGGTACCAATCGAGGGATGTCGGTTCGAATCAACCCGAGCCCTCGTACGCGCCAGTCAGTTCGAGCCTCTTGCGTGGGCTAAGTAGATTCAAGCGTGTCAGCGATCACTGGGGTGAGTCGAGGGCGTTTTGCACTCGGCTCCGATATCAGCTCCATGGGCCTGCGAGAGTGGCTGTCCGGATCGGGGTCGCGGGTCGGGCTATACGTTGATGGGCCGAACGTGCTCCGTGACGAGTTTGACGTCGATCTCGACGATCTGCGGGAGCGAGCCCGCACCTATGGCCAACCAGCCGTAACCAGGTTGTATCTGAACGAGCGCGCCCCGGCTGATCTCGTTCGGGCAGCGGAGGCGCGCGGATATGCGGTCGTGACGACGAGCACTGATGTCGACGTCCACCTCGCAATCGACGCCGCGGCTGCGGCAGCCGACGGCGCTATTGACGTTCTCGTCGTCGTGTCCAGGGATGCTGACTTCAAGCCGCTGCTCGAACTGGCCGCGCGACGTGGCCTCGAGACCGTGGCGGTCGCGCCGGGCGTGGCGGGCCGCTCTGACGCCCTGCAGAACGCTGCTCAACACGCCGAGACGATCGGTGAACCGTAGGGCGAACCCCTTTTGAGCATCCGCCGGCCAGCGGTGGGCATGTCCGGTCCAGTTCTTGATGACCACCTGCATCTCGATCCCGTCAACGGGCGAGGTGTCGAGGCGGCGATCGAGTTCGCCGACGCTGGCGGCACTCATCTCTGTGTACTCAACAAGCCGTCGTGGTATCTTGTTGGTGAGGTCGACGGTGCCGAGGGGTTCCGGGAAACGTTCGAATTGACCGTCGAGGTGACAGAAGCCGCCGCAGCGGAACTCCCGGGAACCGCCTGGCCCGTCCTTGGTGTCCATCCGGCCCTGATTTCCCGACTGATCGACCGTGGATACGCCCCTGATGATGCCGCCGACCTCATGCGGACCGGCTTGGACGTCGCCGCCGAGTTCGTCGGGAATGGTCCGGCACTCGCGATCAAGTCGGGCCGCCCGCACTACGATGTCGACGAGGCGGTTTGGGACGCGTCGAACGCGGTCATGCGCCACGCATTCGAGCTTGGGGCAGAGGTGGGTTGTGCGGTCCAGCTCCATACCGAAGGCGGGGATGATTTCACGCGCGTCGGTGAGTGGGCTGCAGATCGCGGCCTTCCACCAGAGCAGGTCGTCGTCCACTACGCTGGCGGCCCGATCGATGGCGCGATACCGAGCGTTATCGCACACGAGGACAACCTCGAAGCCGCTGTGGCCGCGAAGCGGCCGTTCATGATGGAGACGGATTTTCTCGACGACCCGGAGCGGCCCGGCGCTGTACTCGGACCAAAGACGGTTCCGCGTCGATCTGATTGGCTGCGAGAGATGGGGCATGAGGCTGCACTCGAGACCGCCCACGTTGAGACACCAGCACGGGTCTATGGGGTGGATACACGGGGGACGCTCGCGGGATGAGCCGGCATCACGAACAGAAGCCGTGCGAAACGCATAACCCCGGAGGGGGTTTGGGCCCCGTATGAGCACGGCGCCGGGGGAGTATTATACCAGAGAACGCTGGCAGAACTGGCTCGACCGGATCCGCGAGGAGGACGTCGACCCGGAGGAGGAGGATTCCGCCCGGCTCCTGTTGAATCTCCAGGACGACACCGCGATCGCCGTCGCGAAGATCATCACCGACTTCGACGACGGCGAACTCGAGGAAGACGCGGCGTTAAACGAGTTGACGGACGTCGAAGAGATCGTCCTCGACGAGCCGGATCTCGACGACGAGGACAAGCTGATGCTCCTCGAAGGAGTCCAACACGCGCTAACATGCGTCATTCAAACCGGCAAAGTGTACATCGCGGAGGGCCCAGCGACCGACGGATCCGTCGAGGAATTCGTCCGGGCCGCCGCCGATGCAGAGGACCAGGACGATCTCGATGCGGCATTTTCGAACTGTGTCCAAGCTGGGACGCTAATCATCGACGGGTCCGAACTCGACGTGGGCGTGGCGGAAGAGCTCGAATTTGGCTTCGTCGCGGAGTGGGTAAACGGCCTAGACAGCCTTCAGACGGCGATGGCCGACCCCGAGGTTGTCGAGGAAGAAGAGGACGAGACGTCCTGAGCGGCGATTTCGTCATTTGTCGAACCGCCAGTCGACACTGACTTACGGGTGCTCCGCGGAGCCGCCTGCATGACACGGGTCGGAATCGACGGTATCGAGCTCTGGACCGGCAAATTAAAACTCGATCTTGCAGAAACGTTCGCGCCGGCTCAGGGTGAGGACCCTGGCAAATACACGAAGGGGCTCGGACTCGCCGCCTCCTCGTTCCCGGACGCGTATGAGGACATCGTGACGATGGCGGCGAATGCGGCTCGGCAGCTCATGGACCGGAAGGATCTCTCGCCGGAAGATATCGGTCGGATCGACGTCGCCACCGAAAGTGCGTTTGACAACTCGAAACCTGTCTCGACGTACGTCGCCGGCTGCCTGGAGCAAGTATACGATGGCGACTTCCACCATGCGAACAAGGGGGAACGAAAGTTCGCCTGCATCTCGGGTACCCAGGCGCTCGATGACGCCTACAACTGGATCGCCGCGGGCCGACATCGCGGCCGCAAGGGACTCGTGATCGCGACGGATACCGCGCTCTACGCCCGGGATGATCCCGGCGAGGCAACCCAAGGTGCGGGTGCGGTGGCCATGCTCATCGACGAGGATCCGGACCTCGTGGCGTTCAGCCGCGAGCAAGGGTTCGGCAGTGCTGACGAGACCGACTTCCTCAAGCCGAATCAGCAATTTCCGAGCGTCGATGGGAAGCGCTCGGTCCAGGTCTATCTCGCCCGCATGCGCGAAGCGCTCCAAGACTTCGAAGCGGCCGGCGGCGACACCCACCCCGAGGCCTACCGGTTCATCTTCTTCCACACACCGTTCCCGGGGATGGTAAAGAAGGCTGCTGCTCTCGGGTATCGCCACTGCATCCGCGGCACCGACGTCGAAGACGACCTGGCCGGGGAGATCGGCCGCCAACCTCGTCCCGCCGCCTTCGATAACGAGGAGGCCTACCTGGATGCGATTACAGAGTATACGGATGCGCTCACGGAGACGGATCACTATCTCGAATGGTATGCCTCGACCGTCGAGCCGACCCTTGCGATCTCACGTGAGGTCGGCAATTGGTATACCGGCTCGGTGCACGTCGCACGGGTTGCCGCCCTCCGCCATGGCCTCGAGACCGGTCTCGATCTCGAAGGGACCCAGGCCCTGGTTGGCTCGTATGGTTCCGGGGCCCAAGCGGAGATTCACGCGGAAACCGTCCAACCGGACTGGAGCGATGAGATCGGTGGACTCGATGTTGAGGAGCAACTCGCGGCGCGCTACGAACTGACCTTCGAGGAATACGAGGCCATTCACGACGTCCACAATCACGACGCCGATGCCGATATCGAGCGTCGGACAGAGCCTGCGGACGAATTCGTGTTTGACGGCTGGGGTCCGATGGGCGAGCGGGAATACACCTACGTTCCCTGACCGAGATCTCGGTGCCGCTCAAGTAGCTCTTCTCGATCGACATCGGCGACTGCGAGTGAGAATCCATCCATCCGGGCGAGGTCCGTGGCGTGCTCCCAAATGTCGTCTGCAGAGAGGCCGTGCAACACGACCGCGTTGGGAGTCGGGCGCATGATGCGCTGGGCGACCAGTGGGGACTCCCCGCGGGTTATGTTCGTAAACACGAGCGCACGATTCGTCGATCGACCGTAGAGATTGTAGAATTCGTCACTGGAGAGCCGCTGGATCGCAGCGATGCTGTCGATGACCGTATGACCAGCGACACTTTCCCGGTCACCGGACGTGAGCCGCTCAGCCCCGATCGCGTCGTAATAGCGGTCGAGCGGTCGATTCGCTGGATATTCCTGTAGATCGAGGACGACATCGCTGTCGAACCCGGCTGACAGCACCCGCGCATGCTGGCGGATATGCGAACCACCGCGGTGCTCGTCGACGTCAAGGAGGCCCTCAACCAGCCTGCGGACGACGCCAATGCCGGGGTTCTCACGCCGACCGGCTTCGTAATCCGAGATCACTGACGGCGAGACATCCAACTGGTCAGCGAGCGCCGTCTGCGCAATCTCGAAATCAGTTCGCCACTTCCGCAGCGTCGCGCCAGGCTCATCGCTGAGTGCGATCTCGCCGGCGATTTTCTCGGCAAGTTCCGCCCGGGGACCTCTCGTCATTGCCGGTACCTCGCCGTGGCGTGGGTGAAAAGGTACCGAAACCGGTATTCGACGAATGACGAACTAGTCACGCCACTTCCGCAAGCACGTCGTCGAACCGGGCAGCCACCTCATCCGCAATCGATTCCAGCCCAGGATTGTCTGCTATGCCCACAAGCACTTCGGGATCGACGGCTGCCACAACGACATCGCCGTCGTCAGTCTCGTACACGACAACATTACAGGGGAGCAAGGCACCGAGCGTGATTTCAGCGTTAAGGGCATCAGCCGCGAGTGGCGGGTTACAGGCACCCAAAATCCGATAATTCCGAAACTCGCGATCGAGCTTGTCGGCCATTGTTGCACGGACGTCGATATCACACAGAATCCCGAATCCGTGCTTCTCAAGGGCGCTCTCGACCGTCGCGACGACGGTCTCGAAGTCGGCCTGGATTCGCACTTGTCTTGTGTATTCCATACAATACCGATTGGCGTCGTCGCCGATAATCCTTGTGGTCGGTCCCTCCAACCTGGATCGCATACTTTGGGGGGTCCGCAACCCCTAAACGCCGCTCGCGCCACTCCATGAACGATGGGAGACTGGACGGAGACGTATCGCCCACGGACCCTGTCCGAACTCCGTGGAAACGATAGCGCCCGCGATGACCTCCGCGAATGGGCCGAGAGCTGGCCCGAACACCGGAAGGCTGTCATCGTGCACGGGTCTCCAGGCGTCGGGAAGACGAGCGCGGCCCACGCGCTGGCGGCAGACCTGGGGTGGGGAACCATCGAACTCAATGCGTCCGATGCCCGCACGAAGGAGGTGATCGATCGAGTCGCCGGGGAGGCGGCAAAGAGCGGAACCCTGGACGCGGGGTCCGGTGGCCGGCGGTTGGTCATTTTGGACGAAGCCGATAACCTCCACGGCAGCGCCGACTATGGCGGGACACGGGCCATTAGCGATCTGGTTCGGGAGGCGAACCAACCGATGATCCTGATCGCTAACGAATACTACGAGATGAGTAACGGGCTTCGGAATGCCTGCCAGGAGATCGAGTTCCGCGACGTCTCAAAGCGGTCGATCCTCCCAGTCCTCCGGGACATTTGTCGCCAGGAGGGCATCGACTTCGAGGATGAGGCCCTCGAGGCCATCGCTGATACCAACAGCGGCGATCTCCGGGGTGCGATCAAGGATCTCCAAGCGATGGCCGATGGCCGGGACCGCTTGACAACCGCGGACGTCGTGACTGGCGCCCGGGACCGCACGACCGGCATTTTCGAATACCTCGATACGGTCATCAAGGAAGCCGACGCGGAGACCGCGCTCAAAGCCTCCTATGATGTCGATGAAACCCCGGACGATCTCATCGCGTGGATCGAGGACAACATGCCCAAGGATTACCGGGGGGAGGAGCTCGCGGCGGCGTACGATGCGCTGGGAGACGCGGACAAATGGCTCGGGCGTGTTCGAGCGACACAGAACTACAGCTTCTGGCGATATGCGACGGATGCGATGACCGCCGGTGTTGCTGCGGCCCGCCGGGAGGAGAAAGGTGGGTGGACACGCTACGGACCGCCGAGCTACTGGTCGAAGCTCGGCCGGTCGCGGGGCTCCCGTGAAACTCGAGACGCTGTTGCTCGTGAAATCGCCGCAACGGCCGGAACGAGTCTTGGAACCGCCCGACGCGAGCTAATGCCATTCCTCGCCGCCATGACCCATCACTGTTCCAACCGCGACCTCACCGTCATGATGGCGGCCGCGTACGACCTCGATGCCGAACAGGTCTCGCTCGTGACCGGCAGCGGGGAGGACACGAACAAGGTTCAAGACATCGTGGCGGATGCCCAGGCCCGCCGCGACGCGGCGGCCGTCGAGGGGTCCGGCGGCGCATTCGCGGGTGGGTCGGCCACGGGTAGCCTCGAGGAGGATGAGGCTGCGACGGACCGTGAGGAGACCGAGAAGGGCTCCGAGGAGGGCGTGGATGAGACGCCGGATGCGGGCGACAGCCAGCAGTCCGGCCTCGGCGACTTCAATTAATGGCGGCGCCCTCGTGGCCACCCTCAACCTGCGCCCACGCGGCAGCGGCGACCAGCGCGCCGAAGATGACCTGCGCGGCCCCGTGATGGAGTACCTGGGCCCAGACGCCGAAGTTGAAGATCGTATTCGCGCCGAGGAGGATCTGGACCGGAAGCACGACCAGTGCCAGCAGTGCAGCGATCCGAATCCGACGCTCGTGGTCGCCTCGATAGGCGGCGATCGCGGTTCCGAGAATGACGAAGCCCGTGATCACCGCGACCAAGCGGTGAAACCATTCGATGAAACTCGGCCAGTTCGCCGGAAACAGCCCGAGAAACCCGTCACAGAACGGCCATCGACCGGCACACGCGAGCCCAGCCCCGGCGGCGCCGGTGTAGACGCCGAGGAGAATCAACGCGAACGCCAGGCCCGCGGCGGTCGCGGCGAGGTGGCGGAACCCGAAGCGCATGGTCGAAACACCGCGCCGGTCGCATATCAAGCCCGGCATTCGCTTTCAGGCGGTGGGAATATCGACGGATGTCGAACCGCATTTCGGTGGGGTTTTTGGGTGCAGCGAGCGGCAGGGGAGTATGGGACTGGACGAGGACGCACTCGAGTACCACGCTTCGGAACCACCGGGGAAGCTCGAGATCTCGACGACCAAGCCGACGAACACGCAGCGAGACCTCAGCCTGGCATACTCACCGGGTGTCGCGGCGCCGTGTCGAGCCATCCGGGACGATCCGGACGAGGCCTTCACGTATACCGCTCGGGGCAATCTCGTGGGAGTCGTCTCGAATGGGTCTGCGGTTCTCGGGCTTGGTGACATCGGGCCGGCTGCCTCGAAGCCCGTCATGGAGGGGAAGGGAGTGCTCTTCAAACGCTTCGCCGATATCGACGTGTTCGACATCGAACTCGACCACGATACGCCATCGGCCATGATCGAGTCGATCAGGGCGATGGGGCCGACGTTCGGGGGGATCAACCTCGAGGACATCAAGGCGCCCGAGTGCTTCGAGATCGAGGAGCGGCTGCGGGAGACGATGGACGTGCCCGTCTTCCACGACGATCAGCACGGCACCGCGATCATCTCCGGGGCAGCCCTCCTCAACGCGGCCGATATCGTCGATAAGGACCTCTCCGAACTGAAGATCGTCTTTTCCGGCGCCGGCGCAAGCGCCATCGCGACGGCCCGCTTTTACGTCTCGCTCGGCGCATCGAAGGA
Source organism: Haloarculaceae archaeon (assembly GCA_042219595.1). Classification (GTDB taxonomy): domain Archaea; phylum Halobacteriota; class Halobacteria; order Halobacteriales; family Haloarculaceae; genus CAYLJD01. Next base: position 8,968 of record JBDGPQ010000145.1, on the reverse strand, counting down.
GAATATCGTGATGTGTGATTCCGGCGGGATCATCACGCAGGACCGCGCGGCCGAGGGCGACGTCAACGAGTTCAAACAAGAGTTCGCTCGCGATCTTCCAGCGGGTGGGCTTGAGGAGGCGATGGTCGACGCGGACGTCTTCGTCGGGCTTTCGATCGGCGGTCTCGTCGACGAGGAGATGGTCCAGTCGATGGCTACGGACCCGATCATCTTCGCGATGGCAAACCCCGATCCGGAGATCGACTATCACGACGCCAAGGCGGCCCGTGACGACACTGTGATCGTCGCGACTGGTCGATCGGACTTCCCGAACCAGGTCAACAATGTCCTCGGCTTCCCCTTCATCTTCCGCGGGGCACTCGACGTCCGGGCGACGGAAATCAACGAGGCGATGAAGGTTGCCGCCGCTGAAGCGCTGGCGACCCTCGCGCGGGAGGACGTCCCTGATGCTGTCGTCAAGGCCTATGACGACGAGCCGCTGCAGTACGGTCCGGAATACATCATTCCCAAGCCACTCGACCCACGGGTGCTCTTCGAGGTGGCCCCGGCCGTCGCCGAGGCCGCGATGGAAAGCGGGGCAGCCCGACACGAGCTCGACCGGGACGCATACGTGGAACGGCTCGAAGCCCGGCTCGGCAAATCTCGGGAGATGATGCGGGTCGTCCTCAACAAGGCCAAAAGCGATCCGAAGCGGGTTGTGCTCGCTGAAGGTGACGACGAAAAGATGGTCCGAGCGGCCTACCAGCTGGTCGATCAGGGCATCGCCGAGCCGATCTTGGTCGGGGATCGCGAGGAGATCTGGGACCACATGGACGCGCTTGGACTGTCCTTCGAGCCGGAGATCGTCGACCCCGAGGAGGGAAATCTCGAACCCTACGCCGAACATCTGCATGAACTTCGGAGTCGGCACGGGATCACCCGGACCCAGGCCGAGGAGCTGATCGAGAACGAAAACTACCTCGGCTCGATCATGGTCGAAGTCGGCGACGCTGACGCACTCCTCACCGGGCTGACACACCACTACTCCTCGGCACTCCGTCCCCCGTTGCAGGTCATCGGGACCGCGGAAGACGCCGAGTATGCCGCTGGCGTGTATATGCTGACGTTCAAAAACCGCGTCGTGTTCTGTGTCGACACGACAGTCAATCAGGACCCCGACACGGAGGTTCTCGAGGAGATCACCCGGCATGCAGCGACCCTTGCGCGGCGGTTCAACGTCGACCCGCGGGCCGCGCTGCTCTCGTATTCGGACTTCGGGAGCGTCGAAGGGGACGACACCGAGAAGGTTCGAGAGGCCGCCGAGAGGCTCCGCTCCGATCCGACTATCGACTTCCCCGTCGACGGCGAGATGCAGGCCGATACAGCAGTCGTGGAGGATATGCTCACCGGCACGTACGGCTTTTCCGAGCTTGACGAGCCGGCGAACGTTCTCGTGTTCCCGAATCTCGATGCCGGGAATATCGCCTACAAGCTGCTGCAACGGTTGGGGGGAGCGGAGGCCATCGGGCCCATGCTCGTCGGCATGGACAAGCCCGTCCACGTACTCCAGCGGGGCGACGAGGTCAAGGATATCGTCAATCTCGCGGGCCTCGCCGTCGTCGACGCACAGAACTCGGACTAGATCGCGCCCCGGTCCCCATGGGTCGGGGGCCGAAGGAACACTGCATCGCCGATCGCACCGATCGCGATCATCGCGCCCGGAAGGATCGTCGTCGTGAGCGGAAGGCCGGTGAGGACATGCAAGAAGATGGCGGCTCCGAGCACGATCGGAATCACGCTCAAATACAGATCGTACCGGTCGAATGAGGACCAGGGAGCAACCATGTCTGTCACCACCTCACCATATTGTATGGACTGATGGAGTTTAAAATTTACTTTGGTGACGTTCTACGATGGTACCGAAGAGAGTTCTAAAATGTACTCATAACTTATCAGTGGCTACGATACCGTCTCCGTTGCGGTCGTTCGCTCGAGAGTCCTCAGTCGCTCGCGCGGCGGTCGGCGCGTGACGGCGGAGGGATTTGTTCGTCATCCGGCCGGCCGACCGAGCGACGATCCCGCTCTTGGTTCACATGCGCATACTCCTGGGGGGCGTTCGCGAGCGGGTGAGCGGGATTCCGGTCGCTCGGAATCCGGGCGGCCATGACGGTCCCGAACCCGTGGATTCGTGCCCGGATGCCGCGCCAATGGAGGCCCGTCCCCTCGGGAACCGCGACCGGGTGTTGCGCCGCCATTCCCGGATCATCCGCGGCGAGGATCGCTGCGTTGACGCTCGCCGCGAGGTCATCATGATCGACGAGAACACCAACACTGGCTTCCGCGGGGGCCCGGGCGGCCAGGAGATCGAGGCCGAGGTGGAGCGCCCGGTACTCAGCGACGTTGTTGTCGGGCGGCCCGTCCTCGATGCAGCGCCGGGCGACGCGGGTTCCGTCACGGGTCTCGATGACGGCCCCAAGCCCGCCACCCGACTCCCGGAACGAGCCATCGGTCGCGAGGTAAAAGTCCCGGTGGTGTGTCCGCGGGGGATGGGCCACGTGGGGCGTCGGCGAGTCATCGTACAGATCCCGCAGCGTCGGCCGGCCGTACGCGGCCATGGGAGACGTTTCGCGGGGCCGTGGTTTAAGCGTGTTGTCGGGCACCGGAAAGCTGACGGCCGGGCCGCGCGTTCGGCCGGCCATGCAGGTCCGGGATGTCATGACGACACCGGTGGAGACGGTCGCGCCGGACGACGACGTCAGCGAAGTCTTGACGCGGCTGGCCCGCGCGGACTTCGGCGGCTTCCCCGTCGTTGAGGATGGCACGCTCGTGGGGGTGGTGACCGAGACCGATCTCGTCGATCTGTTCCAACCGAGCGATCGGGTGCTCTGGATTCCGGTCGGCTTCCCGCCCTTCCTCGAAAGCCTGACATACGGGATCGACCTCTCCTGGGACGACCTTGACGTCGGGCTTGACCTCGCACGAAACGCCGGAAAACCCGTCCGGACCGTCATGACCGAAGATCCCGTCACTGTCGACGCCGACGATGATCTCGACACGGCCATTGCGTTGTTGGGTGATCCCACCCAGGACATCAATCGGTTACCCGTCTTGGACGGCGGCGAGGTCGTGGGGATCGTAACCCGGCAGGACGTGCTCGAAGCACTCGCTGCGACTACCGACGAAACGGCCTGAGAGGGCCGAACGGTTCACTCGCGGCCGTAGGGGTGTCCAAGGACCAACGCGACGACATTCAGCCCGAGGAGCAGCATGAACGCTGCCGTCATCCGGGCGGTTTCAAGTCCGGTGATCAGGAGCGGCACGTGGAGGAAGGGCAGCGCGATGGCGGCCCAGAAGGCGAAGCCCGAAATCGGCCGCCCAACGGACGCTCCCAACAGGCCCACGGCCTCGAGGGCGCCAGCGTCGTCGGAGCGGGATGAGTTCGACATGGGGACCGTCCAATCATTCCCACGGGCCCTGCCCCCATAATACCGCGAGAGGCTTCGGGTCGTTTTCCGACCGGTCGGGGATGCCCGGTTCCTTTCATCACGGCGCGAGCGGGCGCGAAACCTTTTATTTCGACTGCTCAGGCCGTCGCTTGGCGTCCGAATTCGCATTCTGACCCCACTCAATGGGCGAGGCGTCTCCATCCAGAACGGCGGATCCAGTATTCAGAACTGATACTCCGCGGGGTGGATTTAAGGTCAGCATAGACCCAGTGACCGAGGGGAGCCTGGAGGGGGGAATCCGACACGTGGATCCGGTGTCCAACAGGAAAACGGAGGGAACGGCGACCGTCCTTGTCGTCGACGATGAGCGTGACGTCGCTGATTTGTATGCCGTCTGGCTCTCGACAGAGTACGACGTACGGACCGCCTACGGCGGTCAGGACGCGATCGAGGCCATCGAGGACGCCGTCGACGTGGTCCTGCTCGATCGGCAAATGCCGGACCGCTCTGGCGACGACGTGCTCTCGTGGATCGCTCGCGGGGACTCGGATCCACGAGTGGTCATGGTCACCGCGGTGGACCCGGACTTCGACGTCGTCGACATGCCATTCGACGAGTACTTGACGAAGCCAGTGGAGCAGGAAGAGCTCGTCGACGTTGTCGACCGGATGCTCGAGCGGGACCGGTACGATGAGACGATGCGGGAATACTTCGCGCTGGCATCGAAGAAAGCCACTCTCGAGGCCGAGAAACCGCCGGCGGAACTCGGCAAGGATGAACGGTACCGGCGTGTCGTCCACGCCGTCGAAGAACTCGGCAGCCGTGCCGATGCGACGGTGGATCAGCTCGATACCGGCGTCGAGAGGCTGTTCGAGTTTTAATCCGCCACCCGGCGTCGGAGCTCTGCTATTGTAACGATCTCACAAGAATAATTCTCCGAATCCACCAGTGCTGCATCGACGCTGGCGCTGTTTCGCCGCTATCTGGAGACCTCTCGGGCGTGTGCACGTTCAATCTTGTCTCCCATGTGCACAATCGTTAAGACGGTCCGCCAGCAATCTATGCGTGATGGCTGACGACCTCGACGAGATCAGACAGGAAAAGATCGAGTCGCTCAAAGAGACCGCAGATGACACCGAGAGCGACACGGAATCGCCAGCGACGCCGGTCCACGTCGACGGAAGTGCACACCTCCAGGAGCTCGTGGGCACCAGTGGGGTCGTGCTGGTCGATTTCTACGCGGATTGGTGTGGTCCGTGCAAGATGCTCGAACCGATCGTCGAGGACATCGCCGCCGATGCACCCGCGACCGTCGCGAAGGTCGACGTCGACGAACACCAGGATCTCGCCGCCGAATACGGGGTTCGGGGCGTGCCGACGATCGTGCTCTACAGTGACGGCGAGGTGGTCGAACAGTTCTCGGGCGTCCGTGGCGAAGACGACCTCCGTGGCCTCATCCAGCAGTACGCCTGAGGTCCCACCGCTGAACCGCTGGCATTCGACGTAGCTCCCGTCTCTTGGCGCGATACGCTCGGACACGACGAGATCGAACGAGGAGAAGCGGCGTCCCTCAGGGCCCGATACTCACTCAGGCTCTGGCATCGAGACCGCGGATTCGATCATGCTGTCGATCCCGCGACGGAGTCGCTCACTCATTGCCTGATCGGAGATGCCCAGTTTGTCCGCGAGTGCTTTCGTCGAGATGCGCCGGGGGATCTCGAAATACCCGTGCCGATGCGCCAGTGCGAGCGCCTCTCGTTGGGCGTCAGTCAGTTCTGTATCGCTGCCGACGCCGATCACCCACGGATTCTCCACCGACAAGACTTCTTCTTCAATGTTCCGCTCACGGATCCGCTCGTTGAAGACTGAGACCGAGTGGTGATCGGGGAACTGCAGAGTGAATTGCCACTGTTCACCGTGGCTTTCGCCGGCGAGAATGTGCCCCCCCCGATTCGTGGATCGCATCGAGAAACGCGTCACTCGAAAAGTCCCAGTCAAGGCGATACATCTCCTCATCTCCCGGATCCGATTGGAGTTCGAAACCACGTACTGCCGGGTGATCCATCACCGCCGCGACGAGAGTGTCGCTGTTGCCGTCGTGGACCCGAATGAACGGGATCGGCGCTTCGCCCAACGGAACGATCGCCTCGAGCGTATATTCGACATCATCGAGATCGGGCAAAATCCGGCCGAGCGTAAAGCCATCGCGTGTCAGTGAAACTTCAACAATAACGCTCATACACTCATCAAAGATAGGGTCAGTTGCCACAATAATGTCTTGGTATATCATACCATGATTTGTCAAGCACTCCTGTGACAACGGTTATCCGTCTGAAGTCCATGTGCACATAGGCCAGAGAAAACGGCCCGCGAAGCCGGATGATATGCCGGTTCGGAAACGTCCCGCGTCGACGGACATTGGTTCTTCGCACCGTGGCCGCTGTGCCACAGAGTGATCCAACCATGTCCACGGACTACACTGCCGACGAATCCATCGACTCGGACGAAGCGTTCGAAGCCGCGTTGATCGAGTTGGTACAATCTGCGCAAGCGAACGGTATCGATCCAGCGGGGTTTTACGAAAGCCTCAATCCGAACGGCGCAGCAGACCTCGAAATCGAAGTGATTGAACTCACAGACGAGGCATCGTCCCAATAATCTCCCGTCGGCCCGAGAGCAGTAGCGCCAGTACCACCGCTCTGGATGTGCCGGTATGCGATACGGCTGGTGAGTCGTACTATCACTGGTCAAGGAGTGCCCGGGGAGGGCTCCGAACCCTCGATCTCCGCATGTCCCAGGCGGGGGCGAGATGCCCCGCGGGACCGCCGGAGCGGTGCCGCGTTGATAGGTACCCTATGAGTGCGGCGCTATGTCCAGCTAAGCCACCCGGGCGCAGCCGAGCGTAGCCGGGAGGGCGCCTAAAACCTTCCCATCGACCGGCTGCCGCCCCAACACTGGCCACGGCCGTGCAGCGATTCCGGCGGTGCGGCCGATCCACTCCCCTGCGAGCGGCGCTGGTACCGGAGCGCCCCGCCCACAGTGGCGTCGGCAGTGCGCATCGGCCGCCCAGCGGATTTAAGCGCCCGGCTGTGGAGAGACCAGTATGGAGGTACCGGACCTCGTCGAGCGGGAACTCGGCGACGAGCCCGTCCGGTCAGCCGTTTCGCTTGGCGACGACGTGCTGTGTCTTACGCCCCGCCGTGCGATCGTCTACCGTGGCGAGGGGCTCCTCAGTGACGAGTCGGTGACGAGTCTGTCGCTCGACGTCGACCGGCTCACCGTCTCGGAGGGTCGGCGAAAAGTGAGCTTCGAGCTCACCGACATCGATGGAAGCGACACCTTCTCCGTTCCGAAGGATCGCGCTGAGCGGGCGCTTTCGGCCCTGCTGGAAGGGATTCTTCGGGTGAAGGGCATCGCCGAGGAGAACGAATCCGTCCGTGGCGTCTACCGGTTCAGCGAGCTGACGCTGATCATCACTGATGGCCGGCTCGTGAAGCTCATCGGCGCGGCGGCCTGGGCCGACGACAACGAAATCTTTCCGTTCGCCGACGTGACCGGCCTCGAGTTCGAAGAAGGGAGTGTCGCCACGCAGATCGTGCTCGAGGTCGACGGGCGGCCCCAGCGGATGAAAGCACCGAACGACGAAGCCCCGAAGCTCCGCCAAACCCTCCAACGCGCACTCTTCGAGTACTACGATGTCGATTCCATCGGCGAGTTCAACGATGCCGTCCGGCCCGCCGGCGACCCCTCCGGCGCCAGCGGTGACGCCTCCGAGACCGACGAACTCGCGTTCGACGACGGGATCGACCCACTCGTTGGAGAGGGCGCCAGCGAGGCCGAGCCAGCCGATGAACCGGCCGACTCGTTCGAATGGGAATCCCCGAGCGGCGAGGCCGGGACCGATGACGATCAGGGTGGTCCGCCGGGCGAGGCCGTGGAGGAGCAACTCGAAATCCTGGCATCGACGGTCGAGCGGCAGAACGAGCTCATCGAGCGCCAGCAACGCGCCCTGGAGCGTCTCGTCGAGGAGCTGCGCGAGCACCGCTAGTCCCGGCCCGTCACCCGGCGGATACACTGGGAACCGAACGGGCCCAGCTCGCCGGTATCGAATACGATGAAGTGACCGGTCGATAGCGACGCCCCGCAGCGCTGGCACGTGAACTCCCCCTCCATGCGGACGACGTCCCGTTCGAACCGGACGTAGGTTCCCCGCGTCGGCCGGATCA
>JBDGPQ010000145.1:0-1307 GCA_042219595.1 Haloarculaceae archaeon | reverse complement strand
CCCGTCCTCGCGCTCGATGACCCCCCGGAGTTCGGCCGTGTCGAGGATCTCCCGGGTCACCGCCGGGTCGCTCGTGATCAACTCGATCCGGTCGACAGCCTCGGCAAGCGACATGCTCCCGTGCTCGAGGGCCGCGAGCAGGTCGACGCCGAGTTCGACCCGATCGTCCACGCCGGCCGTCCGGCCGGCGACCACAAAGCGTTTGCCCGGTCGCCGGCTGAATCCCGCCAATGAACCGGGCGACGCGCCGGCAGCTCCTCGGCGCCGCCGGCCTGGTCGCGGTGGCGGTGGGCGCGGCCCTGCTACTCTCGCCCGAGACCGTCATCGGCGAACTCGAACATCTGGCGACCCATCCCCTCCAGTTCATCCTCGCGCTCGCCGTGGTCTACCTGGCGCGACCGTTCCTGTTTTGGCCAGTCTCCTCGATCGCGGTCGTGCTCGGCTACCTCTACGATCCCGCGATCGCCCTCCCCGTGGCCCTCGTCGGCGCCGGCCTGACCGGCCTCCCGCCGTTCGCCATCGCCCGCTATGCCGACAGCGACGCGGGCTTCCTGAGCGTCCTCGCGGCGCCGGCCCGTGATCTCGTGGGCGCGGTCGGTGCCGTCCGTGGCGTCGTCGGGGCACGGTTCTCGCCGGTCCCCGGCGATGTCGTCTCCTACGGCGCGGGGCTGTCGGACGTCTCGGTCGCTGCGTTCCTCGTCGGCACGGTCATCGGCGAGGTGCCGTGGGCGCTGGCGGCCGTCTTCGCGGGGAACTCCATGCGGACGTTGACCGTGTCCGGCTTCCGGCCGGATCCATGGCTGATCGTCGGGATCGCGGCCATGGGCGTGCTCCTGCTCGGCCGGCCGCTCTACCGCCACCTCCGAGGCCGTAGGACCGCGGCCGGCCGCTAGTAAAAGGTATCCGAGCAGTCGTAGACGACGCCGTGCCGCGGGCAAACGTATTTGCAGTGGCGCCGGACCATCGCTTCGCCGCAGGCCGGACAGGGCCGGCCGGCCGTCATGCGCCGATCAGCACTCCGACCAGCCACACGACTCGCACGTCTTACACCCCTCGCTGTAGTACAGCGCGAGCGATCCACAGTCGGGGCAGGGTTCGGAGTCGCCGTCCGGGGTCGGCCCCGCGGCCGCCTCGGTCGTCGCCGCCGCGACGCCGCCGCCATCGGACCGCGGTGCGTCGTTCCCGATATCCGGCTCGGCCGATCGCGTCTCCGCCTCGGGGTTCCCCGGCGAGTCGTCGTTCTCGTCCTCGGCGTCCTCGGCGGTCTGCTCGAGCGTCGCCTGATCCGGGTACGCACGGTCGACGTT
>JBDGPQ010000104.1:7506-17599 GCA_042219595.1 Haloarculaceae archaeon | reverse complement strand
TTCCGGCGGGCTCATAACCCGCAGACCGGTGGTTCAAATCCACCTCCCGCTACTTCTGATGCGGACCGGATCCTAAAGAGCAGGAATCGCCATTTATATGCTGGTCCTGCTCTGCACCCATGCGAGACTTCAAACCGACCGACGAGGAGGTTCGAATGCTGCTGGGACCGTCCCCGTACACCAGAATGTCATGTGGCGGTTCGGGCGACGGCTGAGCGCTATGTTTGCCGGTCGAGCAATCGCTCCCCAGCACGCCGCGCTGCCGCAACGTGCTCGTCAGCCTCGGGATGACCAGTTTCATCAATCTCCGCAAGGAGGTCGAGGATCGTCTCGACCCGTTCGGCCAGCACTGAGTCGGTGAGGTCGGCCTCGGCGGCATCGGTTGCAATCGCCCCCGCCTCGCCCAGCCAGCGGTTGGCCTCTCGGTCGAGGGGCAGTTCTGCGGTGGCCTCAAGATGCGCAGCGAGGGTTTCGATCAACGCTGTCTGGCCATTTTCAGTCACGGCCGTCCTCGTCGACGATGACGACGTCGCCATCAACGACATCGACATCGATCAGAGACGTCGGCTCGTATGGCGATCCGTCGAGAGCCTTCTCGCCGCCCACCTTCCGGATCGCGACGATGACATCGGCGATCTCGGCTCCGATCTGGTCGAGTGCGTCGGTAAGTGCTGCCAGCGTCCCGCCGGTCGAATAGACGTCATCGAGAATCAAAACCCGATCACCCGCGTCAATTTCATTGAGATAGAGCGTGGCCTCACTGTAGCCAGTAATTTGCGCAACAGAGACTTCGCCATCAAGGCCATATGAGCGTTTCCGGGCAACCACTAACGGGAGATCGGTCATGAGCGAGACGGCCGTCGAGAGATGGATGCCCATGGCCTCCGGCGCGACGATCACATCGATATCAGTGAGATCCGCTCGTTTGATGATCCCGACCGCGACCTCACGGAGTAGCGCCGGCTCCAGTGGGGGCACGCCGTCAGTGATCGGGTGGACGAAGTAGTGATACTCGCCCTTCCGAACGATGGGTGCCTCGCGAAGCGAGGTCGCGAGTCGCTCCATGCTGGCGATTCCATGAGCCCGATCAAAAAGGTTGGCTAGATCGGGCCGATGGCTTCCGCGATGGCTTCGGAGACCGGCAGAACGAACGGCCCAATGAACGAGAAATATACCAGCCCGGATAAAAGTATAAAGGCGGTTCCAAGTCCGGCCGCCGCGCCAAGCGAGACTGCTGTGATCGGTTGGAGGCGTTGCTCGAACCGTGTTGCCAGCATGGCCACTCCGAGGGTGCCGGCAGCAGCCAAGCCAACCACTGCGTGAAGCTGAGCGGCCTCGCCGACAGTCCGGCCCGTCAGGAGCACCGTCACCAGTAGCATCTGACTGCCAATGAGGACTGTCGCGGCCGAGCTCCAGCCGACGATGTTGGTTCGCTCGGTGATCAGCCGGCGGATTGAACGCTGTCGGACCAGCAGAATCAGTCCAATCGGGTAGATCGGTAACAAATATCGAACCGTAATCTGGACGTGTAACGGCAACCGTTGAGTGTACAGGAGAACGTACGCGACAGCAATCCCAACGGCCAGAGCATCCACCGCTTTGATGCGCCGGAGCGCGTGCAACGGATGGGAACACACACTTGTGGCGACACTCACCACCACGCCAACCAACACAGGGGCCACCTCAAAGACAGCGAGATTGACGGAGCGGTATTCCGGTAATCCCCCACCGACATATTGCTCGAGCGAACCACTCCGGATCCAGGTTCGGAACACGATTCCAGGGGTATCCAGTGCGGCAAGACTGCCACCGATCTGGGCGATGATCACCGACGCGAGCCATACGAATTCAGTGACGATTGCCTGCCCGGGGAGGTTGAGCCCCCCGCCGGTCCCGCCTGTTGGCTCGGGCCCCCCTTCGAGTACCGATGTTGGCGATTCCACGGCGGATGCGGGTGTGAGCGTCCGGGGCGGCGCGAGTGGATCCCCCGAGATGAGAGTATTAGTGAGGAGGAAAGGCAGAAGCGCCAGTCCGAACGCGACCCCTATCATTCCCAGCGTCCGGCCGTCGTTCGACGGCGCAGTCGGGAGGTCGATCGCGACGAGTGCCAGCAAAACAAAGATCGCCTCCGCTGCGTGGATCCAGGCCATCAGACCGACGATAGCGTACGCCCCAGCACGATAGAGGGCCGATCGATCCCGGCCGGTCGCGGTACCGGCGTCGACCATTCGGCTGCGGGCAAATGCATAGAGCAGCCAGACAACGAGCATCGATATGAGGACATGCCGCTTGGGTAATTGAGCCCAGAAACCGACGGGCAGTACGAGGGCGCCGGCGAGACCTGCCGCTGTAGCCACACGTCCCGAATGATAGAGCCTGATGAGGCGATAGATCCCAACCGCTAACCAACCCGCTGCGATCAGGCCCAGGAGTTGCAATGCAAGCAGCGGTCGGGAAACATCACTAAAGGATGTTAAGACTGCTAGATTCGCAGCCATCGACACCACGATGCAACCGCTCGCAATGGACGTTATGCGCCGGCTGCCACCGATAAGAAGGCGGAGCGTTCGAACGAGCGCAAGACCGAGAAGGTGCCACCCAACAAGCAGTCCGACCCGAAGATTCGAGAGTACAGCGAGGATCTCTATGCCCCACAGCAGCGGCACTGCCAACACGACTTGTCCGTAATTCCGGCCGTAGACAGCCCCGTCACTGACGACCGCACCAGGTGCGGTGAAGTGGTCGCCAGACACGATATCGATTTTGACGCTCCCGGCTGCGACCGCTTCGAGAGTTCGAACGATCGTGTTCGTATCGGTGATAAACGTCCCCGCCCGCCAAAAGACAGCCAACCCACACATCGTCGTCAGGAAAAGCAGAAGGCCCAACCGGTCGCCGAAAAACCAGCGAATGGTCGCCGACGTGGATTCTCGGGAGTTGGTCATTCGACCACCTCAATTCTGATCGAGCGATTGACGAGAAGCTGATCACCGGCATCGCTCCTGAGGACGAGTCGAAGCCGGCCCGAGTACGAGTCGTTTCGTATTCGATCCGCGTCGAGCGTTGTCGGCTGAACCTGGATCTCCTTTCGACCGGTCGACCGCAGTGTAAAGACTGAACTCCGAGTATACCCGAGCCGGTCGAGGTCGAGTGAGGCAGTGACCGTCGGGGCCCCAGAAAGCGCTTCCACGTCAAGGATCACCGGAGGCACATGGAGCTGGTATACATCCGTGTAGCGGTCGGCTCTAAGCTGCGCGCCATCCGGTTCAGAGACGACGCTTAGCGTAACGTCACCAGTTCCCAGCGCGGCGGGTGTTGGGTCCGGGATGGCAACGACGCCGATCGCGGAGCCGGTGGCCGCCGCGAATAGCACGAGTGCCACAGCCACAATCAGCAGCGGGCTGTGGGAGGATCCCATGGCTCCGATTCCCGGTGGGATAGTATAAGCTGTCGCCATTTATTGCCTTTCGAGGGCCGATCACGCGGCTCTGACCGGAGTTTACAAACCTTCAAGTTGTGGCTGAACCGACTGCTGACCAGTGGACCCGACTCCGACCGTCGTGTTCGCGCTGCTTGCGTTGCCGTTTCTTGGGGCGGCCATTCTGCCGGTTGTCTATCGGGTACTCGGTGAACGGACTGCTTATGTAGCCGCGGCCATCGCAACGGCGTGCCTCCTGTTGGTAGTCTCCCAGATCGGCACTGTGGGCGCCGTCACCATTTCCTGGATTCCAACCCTCGGCATCGAATTGGCGCTATATCTGGACGGGCTCGCGATACTGATCGCACTACTCGCATCCGGCATCGGCGTCCTTGTGTTCGTCTACTCTGCTGGCTACATGCATCACGAACCCGGCAAAGCTCGCTATTACCCGACGATGCTGGCGTTCATGGGTTCGATGCTTGGCGTGGCGCTCGCCGCCGATCTCATAACACTGTTTGTGTTTTGGGAGCTCACATCGCTGACGTCATTCCTGCTCATCGGCCACTATCGTGACGATTCCGGCCGGTATGCGGCTCGGAAGGCAATGTTGATCACCGTCGCCGGGGGCCTCTTCCTCCTCGTCGGCTTCCTCTTGTTGCACAGCGTTTCCGAACCTGCACTCGGTGTGTCGACATTCCGGCTGGCTGGTGAGACCTCGCTGTTGGGCAATGCTGCTGCGGTCCAAGATGCGCTCCGAGAGGCGGGACTCTTCCTCCCAGTTGTTGGCCTGATCGCCATCGGCGCCGCGGCGAAATCCGCTCAGGTCCCACTCCACGTCTGGCTCCCCGATGCGATGGAGGCGCCTACGCCTGTCTCCGCCTTCCTGCACTCAGCAACGATGGTCAAAGCGGGAGTGTATCTCATTGGCCGGTTTCGCCCATTGCTCGAATCAACGGAGTGGACACTCCTCTTCGCGACCATCGGACTTCTCACCATGGTCGTCACAGCCGTACTCGCGGTCGGCGCTCGGGATATCAAACAGCTGCTCGCCTACTCGACCGCGTCCCATCTTGGGCTAATTACGGCTGGATTCGGCTTCGCTGGTGTCGTTGGTGCCGAAACCGGAGCGTTCCATATCGTCAATCACGCGTTATTCAAAGCTGCGCTGTTCCTCGTTGCGGGGATCGTCGCCCACGAAACCGGAACCCGGGCTATCGCAGAAATCGGCGGCCTATGGGAGCATCTCCCACTCACCGGCCTTGTTGCCGTCGTGACTGGGCTTGGGATGGCAGGGATTCCACCGTTCAATGGCTTCTATTCGAAGGAACTGTTGTTCGAAGTGACGTATGAAGCCGCCCATGCCGCGGGTGGCCTTTGGTGGATCGCGCCCATCGTAGCCGTCCTTGGGAGCGTCTTTACCGTATTGTATTCGCTCCGGTTCATTGCGATGTTCTTCGGTGAATATTCAGCTCCCCGCCGGCCAGGTCGTCCCCCTCGGAGTATGCTCGTCCCCGCGGGAATCCTCGCAGCACTCGCTGCCCTCGTTGGTATCGGTGGGATCACCGGGACGATCGGACTCCATCTTGGAGGCCTGGAAACCTTCGTCTCTCGCATCGCGATGGCTGCCGGAGCTGAACACCCGTCATTCTCTTACTACCTACCGACGTCGCTCAAGCCGGCAGTCCTCATGAGCGTCGCGACGATCGTGATCGGCATCGGGGCCTATCCCTCCTATGGCCGACTCCATCGTGGAGTCAGATTTCTGGCAGCAATTCGGCCGACCAGCCCCGAACGCGCGTATGATCTGATTATCGGCCGGTTGGATCGGACCACGATCGTCGACCGCATTCAGAACGGCCGACTGGATACCGGGGCACGACTGCTCTCACTCGGTGTAGTTGCACTCGCCATTTGGCCAATGCTCCTGGCGCTACGGACGCTTCCGGCCGTACAGCCAGCCGGTGTCACCGTAGCGATCGGGGCCGTCCTCTTGACAGCCGTTGTCGGCGCCATCGCCGTTACACGGGCCCCCTCCCATGTCAGCGGCGTTCTGACGCTCTCAATTCTCGGATTCATGATCGCGATTTTCTATATCCTCGCGAGCGCGCCGGACCTCGCGCTCACTCAGCTCGTCGTCGAGACGCTCGTCCTCGTGCTGTTCCTCCTTGTCATTGACCAACTTCCAGCCTTCTATGGTAGCATTAACCGGCTCCGTGGTGCAGCGGACGCGGTGATTTCGGTAGCGGTCGGGCTGACAGTATTCATCGCGGTGGTGTTGTCGACGGCTGCACAGCCGGACGATGCGCTTGCGGACTTCTTTGTCAGACATGGCGGCGTTCCGGCTGAGCACGGTCCGATACTCATCGACGCAGGTGGTGGTGGGAACATCGTGAACGTCATCCTTGTCGACTTCAGGGCGCTCGACACCCTTGGCGAGATATCCGTCATTGGCATGGCTGCGCTCACGATTCTGGCGTTGATCGCTCATCGAAATCTGGGTGAGGCAGAATGAGCGTGGAAGACGACGAACCGGAGACCCAAGAACCGCCGGAGCGAGCCGGAAGCGAGCCGACGGTGATCGCCAGAACGAGTACCCGGCTCGCAGTCCCAATCATCTTCCTGACCGCCGTGGCCTTACTGCTTCAAGGTCATAACGAACCCGGCGGCGGCTTCATCGCTGGGGTCCTCGCCGTCTCCGGCTTCGCGCTCGTATACATCGTCTTCGGTGTTGACTACGTTGAGAGCGAACTCGTTCCCCGCCGACCACTATTCGGTGAGCCCCCCGCGGCCGAAATCCGGAAGGAATTCACTCCAGCGGTTGCCCTCGGCCTCGGACTGGCCGTCAGCGGTGGCCTCGCAGCAATCCTCCTCGGGTTCCCGTTCCTTACGCAGGCCGTCGCCTTCGTCAAACATGTGCCGTTGTATGGCGAAATCGAGTTGGCCAGCGCGCTGATATTTGATCTCGGCGTCTTTATCGTCGTCGTCGGGGGGCTGATGACGATTCTCGCGGTGGTGGGTGACCAATGACGCAGCTCGCCCTCGCAGGAGTCCTCGGGACGCTATTTGCCGTCGGCACTTTTCTCGTTCTGCGGCGGGACGTGGTCAGAGTCGTGTGGGGGGTGGCCATCCTCGGGCAAGGCGCGAACGTCTATCTCGTAACCATGGGCGGGCTCGAGGGCAGTGTGCCGGTCCTCGCACACGGAGCGAGTCCGGAAGGCGTGACCGATCCATTGGTCCAAGCGCTGGTCCTGACGGCGATCGTCATCGGCTTCGGAACCTTAGCGTTCGCGCTCGTCCTTACAATTCGGGTCTACGAGGAGCGCGGCACGCTTGACCTCTTGGAGGGTCGCGGATGACCACCGGCGTCGATCTCGCCGTTGACGGTAATCATGCGATTGTCGCACCGGTCCTTGTGCCACTCGTCACCGCGATCATTACGCTCGCGGTGAGGCGTCATGGGCGGCTCCAACGTGCGGTGAGTCTTGTTGGCGTCTGCGGGTATGCCGCGGCGGTTGCTGTTCTGGGGATCGTGGTCTGGCAGACAGGCGTCGCTCCGTACCAGCTCTCGGCGTGGCCAGCCCCGTTCGGGATCTCACTCGTCGGTGATGCACTCTCTGCGTTCATGCTCGGCATCGCGGCCGCGGTAGCCGTGCCGACACTGGCGTATGCTGCGCTGTCCGTAGGTGATGCCGGACAGCGCATCGCTTTCCACACCCTCGTACACTTCCTCCTCGCCGGCGTCTCGGGGGCCTTCCTGACAGGCGATGTGTTCAATTTGTTCGTCTGGTTCGAAGTAATGCTCCTACCTTCATACGCCCTCGTGGCACACTATGGGGGCGGCGAACATCTCGATGCTGCCCTGAAATACACCGTGCTGAACCTCGTCGGGAGTGCCGTCATGTTGCTCGGTGTCGGTGGGTTGTATGCGACGACGGGCACGCTCAATATGGCAGACATGGCCCACAGACTGGCGAATGCGGAGCGGTACGGAGTCGATCCCGCTGCAACCCTCGTCGTCGGCATGATACTGATCTCGGTGTTTGCCCTGAAGGCCGGCCTCGTGCCGTTCCAATTTTGGGTGCCGGATGCGTATGCCGCCGCCCCCGCACCCGTCACAGCACTTCTCGCTGGCGTGACGAAGAAGGTTGGGCTCTACGCAATTGCCCGCCTGACCTTTACCGTATTTGCCGCGGGAACTCTCGGTTCCGGCACGCCGTTCCTCGCAATAATCGGGCCAGCGCTCTTCCTTATGGCAGCAGCGAGCATCCTTCTCGGTGGCATCGGTGCTGTGGACCGAGATACTGTCGACGGTGTCCTCGCCTATTCCTCCATCAGCCAGGCGGGCTTTATTGCACTGCCATTGGCCATCGCGGCTACCGCTCCGAGCACGACCATTCGCACCCTCGGTGTCGCAGCTGCACTCGTCTACGCGCTCAATCACTCGCTCGCAAAGGCCACGTTATTCCTCATCGCTGGCGTGCTTCGCGACCGTGTGGGCTCCGATGCATTCGAAGCCCTCGGCGGTCTTGCCAGTCGCTCGCCAAGCCTCTCTGCCGCGTTCCTCATCGGTGCCCTCGCGCTCGTGGGAATCCCGCCACTCGTCGGGTTCTTCGGGAAGCTATTCGTTTTCGACACTGCGGGGCAAACCTTCGCGGCTGGGGGCGCCGGTGGCTCGACCGCATTGGCAGTGGCGCTTATCGGGGCCACCCTATCGATTGCATATGTCACGCGAGCGTGGAATCGCGGCTTCTGGGGTGAGGCCTCACCAGCGGTCGTCGATGCGAGCTGGCCAACCGGGCGCATCGGGATCATAGCGGTACTGGCCCTGGCGATCATTGGAGTCGGCATCGGGTTCGATCCCATTGTTCGCGCAGCACAGGCCGGGGCTGAAGCCGCTGTCTCAGCGGACGGCCGGTACGTTGACGCTGTCCTGGGGGTGAGTGGATGAGACGCTGGCTCGCTGGCGGCTTTGCCCTTGCTGGTCTCTGGTTATTCGTCCGCGGGACGTCGCTCCATCCGGAGGCTATCCTGGCAAGCGCGCTCACCGGGATCGTGATCGCGTTACCGCTCGCGTATGCCTTCCGCCGGTTTTACGAGCCCGATATCCATATCCGGGGTTCCATTCGGTCGATCCCCACTGCGATCCGGTACCTCGTCACGTTCCTTTGGGAATTGGTGACGGCCAACTTCGATGTCGCGTATCGAGTGCTCCACCCAGCAATGCCAATCGAACCAGACGTCATCGAGCTGCCACTGCGCGTAGAATCGGACCTCGCTATAACGACGATCGCCAACAGTATTACGCTGACACCAGGGACGCTCTCGATGGATTACGATAATGAACGCAATGCGATCTACGTCCATGCGATGTACGCGCCGAGTCGTCAAGCCGTCGTGGACCCTATTCGCCGGTGGGAAGATCTCGCACTGGTGATCTTCGACGAGAAACGCTCGCCGGAGGATCCGGTGCCGAAGCCGGGAGGTGGCGATAATGGCGAGTGAAGCCGTCCCACCCTACCTCACCTGGATCATCGTGGCCGGACTTGTCGTGGCCGCCGGCGTGACTCTCCTTGCGGCGTACCGTGTCGTCCGCGGACCAACGGTTCCAGACCGCGTTATCGGCCTCGATACGATCGCCACGAACGTAGTGGCCATCGCGGTGCTCTTCGCCCTGGAAACCGGCCGCGGGCTGTTCGTCACGGTTAGCCTCGTCCTCGCAATCATTGGCTTCATCAGTACTATCGCCGTCGCGCGGTTCATCACCGAGGGGGACATCATCGCATGATCCCACTCGCAGCAGCGCCAACCGGTCCGCAGGCCGCGCTGGTGGCGGCGCTCATCATTATCGGGAGTGCCTTCCTCGCGATCGGGACATTCGGCCTCTTGCGACTTCCCGACGTCTATAATCGGATGCACGCAACGAGTAAAGCCACGACACTGGGCGCCAGCTCGATATTCCTCGCTGGGTTCGTGTATTTCGGCCCGGAGGGAGCCGGATTGACGTCCCTCGTCGGGATCGTCTTTCTCTTCCTCACCGTCCCCACCGGTGCCCACATGATCTCCCGAGCAGCCCAGAAAATGGGTGTGCCATTCGTGGGGGACACTGCCTGGCCGCTCGAGGAAGACGACTAGAGTACGGTCGCGAGTTCGTCGGCGACAAGATCGCCGAGCTCCGCCTTGCTACCTTCGAACTCACGCACGTCGTCGGATCGAATCAGTAACGCTCGCGTTTCCGCACTCCCCATCACCTGGGCTCGATTGGCGACGACGAACGGCATATCCACTCTCGTGAGAAGGTCGCGGCCCTTTTCAACCAGATCTGCGTCTTCACCACCCGTCTCCGCCTTGAAACCGACGATCGGCAATCTCGGTTCGGCTGCCCGCACCTCGTCGACCAACTTCGGAGTGGGCTCGAGTTCGATAACCAGATCGTCCCGACCGGAACGGAGTTTTTGCTGGGCCGTCTCGACAGTGTAATCCGAGATGGCGGCTGCAGAAACGAGAGCGTCCGCGGTGCTGGCGTGATCGAGCACAGCATCGGTCATCTCTTCGGCGCTTTCGACACGTTCGACAGTCGCCCAGGAGCTGTCGGGACCGTCATGGACGAGCACGACATCAGCACCACGAATGTAGCATGCCCGGGCGACTGCCCGACCCGTGCGTCCGGACGCT
>JBDGPQ010000104.1:7138-7496 GCA_042219595.1 Haloarculaceae archaeon | reverse complement strand
TCGCGCCACGAGTGAGGACGCTCGTCCCGGACCGGGACACGTCGACGGAGCGTCCGGCCCGTAGAGGCGACCGGACGCTCTGTTCGACAGGGTCCGGATAGGGTCGACCGATTCAGTTGTTGCCCCGCTCGTGACGATCACGGTTCGGTCGGCCAATGTCGCTTCCGTCGTCGCGCGAGCCGACTCTAGTAGAATATCGTCATTGGCGGCGATCTTGGCCTTGCCCTCTTCGACTCTCGGATCGACGAACGCGACGCCCCATTCAGCGATGCGATCTAACGCATCAAGGACCCCGGGATGATCATACATCGGTTCATGCATCGCGGGCGCGACGACGACCGGCAGGTCGGCTCCGATC
>JBDGPQ010000104.1:0-7128 GCA_042219595.1 Haloarculaceae archaeon | reverse complement strand
CGTCGCACATGTTGTTACCGGTGTATCGTCGATGGCGGCTGCGATCTTCCCCACCGTATTCGCCGTCGCGGGGGCGATTACGAGGACATCGGCCCAACCGTCAGTACCACACAGTTCGACGTGTTCCACTGCACCGGTAATCTCGGTCACTGGCTCGCGGCCCGTCGCGAACTCAAGCGCCCAGGGGTGGATAATGGATTCGGCGGCAGATGTCGTCACAGCTCGCACTGCCGCTCCCTGGCGACGGAACTCGTGGGCCAGCTCCACCGTGCGCACGGCGGCGATCGAGCCGGTCACCCCGAGGGCTACGTTCGTTCCCGCGAACATATCCGAGCCCGGGTCCCCCTCGTATATAAACCCGGGCCGTGGGTTTCACGGCCGATGCCCCCCAGCGGAGGCCAATGACAACTTGGGACGAACGATTCCGCACTGGCTCGTATCCTACCGACGCCGATCCGTCACCGGTCCTTCGGGAGTACCTGGAGAGCATTCCGGACGGTCGCGCGATGGACGTCGCGACGGGACCAGGTCGGAATGCGGTCTTCCTCGCTACGCATGGGTATGTAGTCGATGCACTCGATCAGTCTATCGAGGGGCTTCGGATCGCGAGAGACCGTGCTGTACAGCAGGACGCCGCAGACCGCCTCAATCTCATCCGCGCTGATGTGCCAAGCTACGCATTCCCGACGGCTCGATACGACCTGGTCACCATCAGCTTTTACCGGGCGGCCGACCGCCTTCCTGACATTATCGAGTCCTTGACACAAAATGGGTACCTCTTCATGGAGCACCATTTGCGCTCGACGGAGTCGACGCCGTCCGGCCCTAGTAGCGACCGGTATCGGTTTGCCGCGAACGAGCTGCTCAGGTCCACACTTGGCCTCACTGTCCTTTACTACGACGAGACGACAAGTGAGACAGAGGATGGAAAGCGGCGGGCGACGGCACGCGTACTCGCACGGCGGTCCAGTGGCTCGCGGCAGGCATATCCAGATCGGCCGTCCTAGGCTGTTGTGTTCGACACGAGTAGGGAAAACGTGATTCCGACTCCTTCGCTGAGTGTTTTCTCGACATTCAGTATCGTGGACCCAGGGAACCCAGATCCTCAGCTTCAAGGAGGTTGGTTTGCGACTCCGCGGCTCGCAACAATGATTTTCGCTGGTGAACCGAGAGGGCTGTTCCGTAGCACCGCCAACAAATGTGTACGATGAACGTATCCGTCGAATTCATCGATTTATATAAATAACTTGGTATACGAGCCCGGAAGGCTTTTTAAGGAGACGTCGACGTGACACCCAGTCGCGGAGAGCCCAGCCGTGACCGCCGATCTTGGGGGAGTAATCCGGCGTGGTTGCCGTTAGGCGAGGTCAAATTTCGCCGCGGCGGTTTCCATGTCTTTGTCACCACGACCGGAGAGATTGATCAGGACAGAATCGTGGTCGTCGGCAACTCGCTTCGCGAGCGCTACTCCATGGCTCGTCTCGAGTGCGGGAATGATCCCCTCAGCCTCTGAGAGTTCCCGAAACGCCGCAAGCGCGGCATCGTCGGTAATTCCGTGGTATTCGCAGCGGCCGATCTCCCGAAACATGGCGTGCTCGGGCCCGACCCCCGGATAATCCAAGCCGGCAGACACCGAGTGGACCTCAACATCGTCATCAATAACACGTGTCCGCATCCCGTGAATGACGTCATTCTTACCGGTATCCAGCGGCGCAGCATGCCGCTTCGTGTCCGGCCCTTCACCGCCGCCCTCCGCTCCATAAAACGCGACATCGTCATCACGGAACGCGTGGAACAAGCCGATCGCATTCGATCCGCCACCGACGCATGCGACGGCGGCGTCCGGAAGCCCACCAGTTCGCTCTTGAAATTGTTCGCGAGCCTCCCGGCCGATCACAGACTGGAATTCTCTGACCATTCGTGGGAACGGATCCGGGCCTACCACCGATCCGATGAGGTAGTGCGTATGATCGATGTTGGCAACGAGGTCTTCCATGGCCACATCAACGGCATCTGCCAGGCCGGCCTCGCCCTGAGTAACTTCATTGACGGTTGCACCCATGAGTCGCATCCGGAATACGTTCATCGTCTGCCGTTCGACGTCCTTTTTCCCCATATAGATCTCCGTGTCGAGGTCCAACAATGCGCCCGCCATCGCCGTTGCCGTACCATGCTGACCCGCGCCCGTCTCGGCGATCAACCGATCTTTTCCAGCACGCTTTGCGAGCAGCGCTTGACCGAGGGTATTATTGATCTTGTGCGCACCTCCGTGGAGGAGATCCTCACGCTTGAGATAGACCTCGGCCCCCCAGCGGTCGGAGAGTTCGGTACAGTGCGTTATCGGCGTTGGCCGGCCCGCATAATGCTCGAGTAAATCTCGTAACTCGGCCTGAAAGTCGTCCGAGGGTACGATCTGTTCGAACCCCGCTGTGAGTTCGTCAAGTGCGTCTTCGAGTGGCTCGGGCACGTATCGGCCGCCATATTCGCCGAACTCGCCTGGGGTGTTTGACATGACCGGGCGGACTCACGGCGCCACCAAAGTGCTAACGGTGCCCCTGCTCTTGGCCCAGTTATTCCAGGTTGAAATAGGGGCCTAAAGATTTTTCACGGTCTGACGGGGATAACGGGCATGGCAATCGACGACTCGGGGGGGAGTAGCGACCAGCCGGAGTCGGACATGGGGGCGGGGGGTGCGACCGCAGGGGAGTATACCTGGACGGACCTTCGCAGCGAAACTGACGGTCCGATCGATCGTGAGCGGTATCTCGGTTTCGACCCAGCCGACATCGAGGCCCGACTGTCCGCTGCGGCGAGCGCCGCCGAATCGGTCGATCTCCGCAGTTATGGCACGAGTCTGCCGGATGACCGCGGCGCGGTCAAGGGGGAGTACACCTGGGAACACTTCCGAGAGGAGTACTATTACGACGAGACCGGGGAACCGCCTCGCAACCGCGACGGCGAACGAATCCCGTTCGAACCGGCCGAATATCTCGGATTCGATCCCGATGATGTGGAAGCACACTTGAGTGGCCACGGCAACCGAGCCGGACGACTCGACAGTCTCGTCGACGACCGGACGGTCGACGTCAATCCCGACCTCGACGAGGATGCCTTCTTCTCGACCGCCGCGGGAGCCACCACGATCACGAACCGATATGACCTCGAGAAAGCCGTCCCGATGTCGAAAAAGGAACACTTCGTCGAAGAGGACCGGTACTGGGT
The DNA here is from genome assembly GCA_042219595.1 of Haloarculaceae archaeon. Classification (GTDB taxonomy): domain Archaea; phylum Halobacteriota; class Halobacteria; order Halobacteriales; family Haloarculaceae; genus CAYLJD01. The sequence goes on along the minus strand of JBDGPQ010000104.1, from coordinate 3,906 downwards.
AAACAAGCCCTATGCCTGCGTTATCATCTTTCATTCCCGGAAGGAGAACGAGAAAAAGTACTACGTTATCGAACCGTATCTCAATGATATCGAGACCAACCTGCGGGAATTCCTCTCCGGCAAGCTGAAGACTGCGATCAAGTACTCAGAAGACGACGTCATCGTTCAGGGGAGTGAGGCGGACCGGGCGGACGTGATCCAGCGCGAAGCAGAGGACTTGCTGAATCGGTATGACCTCTTCCACGGCTCGTTGCATGGCGGCCCGAATCGTGGCGTGCTCGACACCGTCAAATCCCTCATCGGGTTCGGTGATGGCCCGACGGAAAATGGCGATCTCCCGGCCACGACGCCAACCGGCATCGAGGCCCGACCAGAGCCAGTCATTATCGATGAGGACCCGGAGACACTGAACGCCTACCAGGTCGAGAAAATTCTCTACGTTCTCAAACGGAATTTCATCGGCTATGGCCGGATTGATGCTATCAAGCACGACATTAACGTGGAGGATATCTCCTGTGACGGGTACAACTCTCGCGTCTTCGTCTATCATACCGACTACGAGCAGATCATCACGAATATCGAGCATGGCGAGGGCGAACTCGATGATTTCGTCGTAAAGCTCGCCCAGCGCTCAGGCAAAGGCATCTCGAAACGTCAGCCGCAGGTCGACGCTACGCTCCCCGACGGCTCACGGGCCCAGTTGACACTCGGCCGAGAGGTGTCAGACCACGGGACCAATTATACGATCCGGCAGTTCAAGGACGTCCCGTTCACGCCGATCGATCTCATCAACTGGAATACCTTCAATCTCGATGAGATGGCATTCCTCTGGCTCTGTATCGAGAACAACAAAAGTCTGATCTTCGCCGGCGGTACCGCATCTGGAAAGACGACCAGCCTGAATGCGGTCTCGCTGTTCATTCCGTCGAACGCAAAGATCGTCTCGATCGAAGACACTCGCGAGGTCGAGCTACCGCAGCGTAACTGGGTTGCAAGCGTGACGCGGCCATCCTTCGGCCAGGGCGATGCCGGGGACGTCGACGAGTTCGACTTACTCGAGGCGGCACTACGCCAGCGCCCTGACTATATCGTGATGGGCGAGGTCCGCGGGGAGGAGGGTCGCACGCTCTTCCAGGTGATGTCGACCGGCCACACCACCTACACCACCTTCCACGCCGACTCCGTGGGCGAGGTGATCAAACGCTTCACCACGGATCCGATCAACGTTTCGAAGACGCTTTTCACCGCGCTCGATCTGGTGTCCGTTCAGACCTCGACTCGGGTCGGCGGCCGCAAGGTTCGGCGGAACAAGACACTCACTGAGATAAACGAATACTCCCCGGAGAACGACGAGATCAACGTCCGCGACGTCTACGAATGGCGGGCCGAGACGGATAATTTCATCCAGATGGGATCCTCGTCGACACTGCAGGAGGTCAAGTTCGACCGGGGATGGACGCAGGAACGGCTCGAGGAAGAACTGTTCAAACGGAAAGTAGTCCTCGCGTATCTCATCGAAAACGACTTGAATTCCTATACGGAGGTGGCTGCGACGATTCAAGCCTTCATCAACGATCCAGAAACGATTCTCTCGATCATCGCCGCCGAGGGGCTTGAACGTTCACTGGAAGATCTCCGGGAGATGGAATCCGTCAAGATCGATGTCGATCAGGAGATGGAGGAACTCGTGCCCCGACCATCGCCGGGTGAGGAACTCATCGAGGAAACAGCCGAAGTCCTCGAAAATGCCGAACCCCTGCTCGAGCGATACCGACAGCGCGAGCACTCCGACCTCGTATCGGCACTCTCGTCGGTCACCGGGACGCCGCTCGAGAGTGGGACACCGCTGGAAAGCGGTGATGATGAGGCATTCGACTTCGGCGAATTCGTGCCGAAGGCCGGGACGGAGGACGACGAGGAATGAGCCTCGACCGGGGGCTGGGAGAGCCACAGCTTGGCGAAGGGCTCTCGCTCTCGGATGCGTTCTACCCGCTGTATGATCGGCTGTTTGATGACGAGGGTGACTTCGTCACGACGCTGTCTGACAAACTCGCCCAGGCCAGAATGGCGGATAATGTCGAGATGTTTCTGTCTCGCGCGTTGGCCGTCGGCGTTATCGCCGGCCTGGTGCTGTGGCTGCTTGGCGTCTTGCTCGGCTGGCTGTTCGTCCAATTGTTCGTGCCTCCGGATTCATCGCTTATTGGCATCCCGATCCCGGAGTCCATCGCGCCTATCGTCTCGGTAATCAAACAGCCACTCGTTGTCCTGTTCGCCGGGGTTGTCTTCGGGTCCATCGGGTTCGTCATCGGGTTTGGCTCGCTCGTTTCAATCCCGTACTTCCGGGCCAGCTCCCGAAAACGCGAAATCAACGTCCTCCTTTCGGACGCCATTTCGTTCATGTATGCCCTCTCGGTCGGGGGAATGAACCAACTGGAAATCCTCCAGTCGATGGCCAAAGCCGACGACACGTATGGTGAAGTGGCCAAAGAGTTCCAGTCGATCGTCCTCGAGACAGAATACTTCGATACTGACTACCGTACGGCGATCCGTAATCAGGCGATCCAAACACCGAGCGAAGAGCTTGCCCAGTTTCTAACGGATATGTTGTCGATTATCAACTCCGGCGGTGATATGACGGATTTCCTCGAAGACCAGAAGGACAAGCACATGCGCACCGCCAAACAGGAGCAGCAGAAGATGCTCGATACGCTCGAGCTCTTCGGGGAGATGTACATGACGCTCTCCCTCTTTCCGCTGCTGTTGATCATCATCCTCGTCATCATGAGTATGATGGGAGATGCGCAAACGTTTCTCCTCTATGCGACTGTCTACCTCTTGATCCCGCTCGTCGGCGCAGGGTTTCTCGTGCTCGTTTCGACGGTCACGCAGGATACCGTCGGCGATGGGTACCTCCGGCCGAGCTCCGGAGAAGACGTCACGGCTCAGCAAGGCATCGGCCTCTTCAACCCTGGTCTGGTTCGGCAATACACTGGCACCTATAGGGTCTTTGACCGGATTAAACGCCGTGAGGGCACCCACGAACTGATGGAGATCCTCCGGGCACCACATCTCTTTTTCCGCGATCACCCGACGCTCGTTCTGGTCGTGACGGTTCCTGTCACCCTCCTTGCGATGGTCGGCACCGTGGCGACCGGAAACGCACCACTCTCGTTCGATGCCATCGTTGCCGATCCCGTCTACGGGACGTTCGTCTGGCTGTATCTTCCGATCTATATCAATCTCCTTCCGCTTGCGGTATTTTACGAGTGGAACGTCCGATCACGCCGGGGGATTCTGGGGAACCTTTCGGACAATCTCCGGAAGCTCGCGAGCGCTAATGACACTGGCATGACGCTGTTGGAATCCATGCAGGTTGTCGCCGACACCTCCTCCGGTAAACTCGCTGAGGAATTCGATGCGATGCACGCAAAGGTCAACTACGGGACGAGCCTCAAAGACGCACTCCGGGAGTTCAACAACGATTATCACGTGCCGCGACTCGCCCGGACGGTCAAACTCATTTCAGAAGCACAGGAGGCGTCGAGCCAGATTCAGGACGTCCTCTCGACGGCAGCGCAAGCCTCTGAGAACCAGGACGACATCGACCGCGAACGTCGCTCGCGCACCCGGATGCAGGTCGTGATCATCATCATGACCTACCTCACGCTCCTCGGCGTCATGGCGCTGCTCAAACTCCAGTTCCTTGGCGTCATGGCGGGGCTCGCTGACCAAGCGGCCGGGGCAAACGCTGCAGGCGCACCTACCGGACAGTTCGGTAGCAACGTGAATACGGACGTGCTCTCGATGCTGTTCTTCCACGCGGTGACGCTCCAGGCGATCATCTCGTCGTTTATCGCTGGCTACATCCGCAACGTCGAACTGCTGTCAGGAGTGAAATACGCGGTG
>JBDGPQ010000086.1:0-17861 GCA_042219595.1 Haloarculaceae archaeon | reverse complement strand
AGAGCCCCCGGCTCATAACCGGGTATGCGGTGGTTCAAATCCGCCCGGGCCCATCTTTCCAACCGGAAACCCGGCTATCCGGTGCCAACCGGCCCCGTTATCCGCGCCACGAGAACGAGAATCATCCCACCACCTGCGGCTACGGTCGCGACCACGAGACCGGCTAGCCGGAGTGCCCCGCCAAGCCCGAGCCCAGCCGAGGTCGCTCCAATAATGGTGCCCATTACAACCGGTGTGGCGGTGGCGGTAATGCGACTGCCGGCTTCGGACAGGGCGACGAGTCCAGCCCGCAGATCGGGCGGTGCCGCGCCAGTAATCAGACTGCGGTAAAGCGTTCCGAGGATGCCAATGCCGAGACCAATTCCGATGGCACCGAGGGCAGCGATTGCGACATTCGGCGCAAGCAGGACGACGCCAAATCCGAGACCGAGGCTTGCGTTTGCCCCCAATAGTAGCGCGAGACGACTCCCCAATATCGCGACCAATCGACCGGTCTGTGTGGCCACGAGTGCGAAGGCGGCATAGGCGACGGTCGCGAGCAGACCCGCCTGGACTGGTGTTCCCCCGAGCAGCCGGATGACGATGACCGAGTTGTAGGTCATCAACCCGATAAACACGACCGGGTAGAGCGATCGCGCGATGACAATCGCAAGCACTGCCGGCTGGGAGCCGAGCGAGAGCAATGCCCGGATGTATGAGCGCTCCGCGGCATCGTCGGACGAGCGCCCCGTCCCGGGCTCGTCGAACCAGAGCAAGACGCCGAGAGCAATGGGAAACGACATCGCATACAGGAGGAAGGGATACTGCCAGGCGACAGCGACAAGGAGGCCAGCCAGTAACGGAAAGACCGCACCACTCGCGCCTGTTACGCCGAATCGGATCCCTTGTGCGGTCTCCTCGGCGGGTGGTTCGTAGAGGTCGCCGATACTCGTCACGATCGTCGGCGTCATGCCAGCCCAGCCGGCGCCCTGGATAAAGCGAAGCCCGAGAGCAACCCGGAAGTCCGTTGTGAACGCGACCGCCGCTCCGCCGAGACCGAAGAGAGTGATTGCTGTTACCAAAACGACCTTGCGGCCATACCGATCCGCTAATACACCGGCAAGCGGGATCGCGACGATCGCGGGCGCGGTAAACGCGGAGATCATCCACCCGATCGTCGCGGCGGATGCGCCGAACGGGTCGATGAGCGAGTCCAGCACCGGCGACACGATGCCGGATCCGAGGGTGGGCAACAGCCCGGCAAGCAGCAGGAGCTGGTAGTCGGTATCCGCCAGCACGGCGGCGTTCTCGCCGAAGAGCGATCTGCGCGACGGAAGGCCCACGCGTCGTCGGACTCGGAGGGTAACCTTGAGCGCCCCGATTTAGGAGCTCGAGCCAATGCGCACGTCGTGTTCGAGGGTGCCGATACCCTCGATCTCGACTTCCACGTGATCTCCGTCTTCGAGGATGTCGGGCCCGGGCGGCGATCCGAGCGGGATCAAGTCACCCGGTTCGAGTGTGAAATAGCGTGTAGCTTCCTCGATAGCCTCGCGGACGCCGTAGATATAGCGGGTACGGTCCGACCGTTGTCGCACATCGCCGTTTACGCGAAGCTCGACCGTCGCATCCTCGGGAACCTGGTCCGGTGGGACGATTACCGGTCCAACCGGTGCCATGTCGTCTGTCGACTTGCGCCGGGCGGCGTATTTATCGAGATCTGTGTGGTTCGAAATCTCATTCATACACGTAAAGCCCTCGACCACATCATACGCATTCTCGGCGGTGACATTCTTGCATTGCTCGCCGATAACAACGGTCAGTTCGCCCTCATAGATGAAGTCGATATCGGGCATGAGTTTCGCCGTATGCCCATGGCCGACAACGGTATTCGGAGTCTTGACGAACAACTTCGGCCGGTCGGGCCACTCGAGGTCATCACGCTCTTCGACGAGATCACGGTGATTCGTCGAGACGCCCACGATCTTCGACGGGGTGGTCGGTGGCAGGATATCGACCGCATCCGGATCATAGGTCTCGCCACCGTAGACGATGCCATCGTCGGTCCACTCGCCTGTTCGTGAGCGGCCGTCTACATCGCGGAATCTGACGCGTCGCATGTCCAGACCGTCGGAAACCGGGCTCAAATAGCTGCCGGGGCTATAGATGGCTGATCGTCTCCCGGACGGTCTCAGCATCGGCCCATTTCGCTGCGATATACGCAACCGGTGTGTCCGCTCCCGCCTCGATATACCGATCGAACGTTTCGGCGGCCGCTGCGGGCTGACCTGCGGCACCGAAGGCGGAGAGCATTTCGTCGGTCACGCCGGCCACCGCACCCGTGAGGCGATCCTCGCGCCAGCCCTCGCGGATCGCAGTAGCCTCGGCACCGAAGCCAAAATTCCGCGCTGCATTCGCATAATAGTCACCCATCGCACCGACATAGAAAGCGATCAACGAGCGGACGGCTTCACGCGCGGCCTCGGGGTCCCGCTCGGAGATACAGGTCGGAATCCAGGGCGCGATTTTGATGTCGTCGAGCGGACGTCCGGCCTGTTCTGCGCCGGTCTCGATCGGTCCGATGGCGTCTCCTACGGCAGTGTGTGGCACCATGAGTGGAATCCATTCGTCGGCGACAGCCCCCGTTAACCGGCGATTGGCCTCGCCCATCGCCGCAAGGGCAATCGGAACATCCGGAACAGCAGTGACATCCAGCGCAAAACCCTCAACTGCGAAGCACTCGCCATCGTAGTCGACACGCTCGCCAGAGAGAAGGGCCCGGACAATCTCGACATACTCACGGGTTCGGCGAAGCGGTCGGTCGAAGCTGACCCCATGAAAGTTCTCGATAACAGCGGGGCTACTCGTACCAAGGCCAAGTCGGAAGCGGCCGCCGGAAAAATTCGCCAGGGTGGCCGCGGTCATTCCGACAAGGGCGGGTGTCCGTGCATACACGTTCAGCACGCCGGAACACACGTCGATATCATCGGTGCGCTCGATCAGGCGGGTCAATTGGGGGACGGCGGCGATTCCATAGGACTCACCAACCCAGAAGGTGTCGAGGCCGCGCTCCTCCGCGATGGCCGCATACTCAGGGAGCTGGTCGCGGCCACGACTGCCGAGCGTGACGCCGGTCGCCTGCATGCTGACGGCTGTGTGTCCCGACACCTAAAGCCTCAGTCCCGGCCATGGCGGGTCAGACAATGCTCAAGTCCAACGAGCTCGACCGGTTCGGAATTGTCGGGCGAATAGACGACCAATTGGCCTTGTTCCATGTAGGGAACCTTTGACTCCAATTCGGTCGGAATATTCACTGCCGAAATGGCATCCTCGTCACCGAGGTTCAACACCGCAGTCGTATTGATTTGCTTGAAGACTGGTTCGGCGATATCCTGTGGATCCTGGGTGATGAGGAACAAGCCCAATCGTTCCTTTCGACCTTGCTTGGCGGCCTCGGTAAACTTGCCAATAACCCGCTGTGCCTGAACGGTTTCGGCGTCTGTGAGGAAATTATGAGCCTCGTCCATGCCGACAAGCAGCGGTGTCTCCGCGATGCGCTCGAATGTCGGGTCATTCGAGAGTTTCTCGTCGACGAGCAATGACGCAAGCGCAAGGACGACCGTCTCCATCGCACGGGTATCGGAGAGGTGATATGTCGGTACGGTCGTCAGACCCCCTGGTCGGATAAACTCATGGACCCGGTCGGTGATCGGCGGAGCGTCCTGGTCGAAGACGTGACCGAAGCCCCGAACGCGCCGGCCGACAGCGTCAAACGTGGCTTCATGGACGTGACCCGTCTCGTCGAGTTGCTCACGCAGCCCAAGATCATCGAGGAAGTCGACAAAGGCGTCATATGTCCCGTTCGGCCCATGTGCTTCTCGGAACCGTGGGAGTAGTTCGTAGGCAAGCGCGTTGTATTGGTTGTCGTTGAGGCCGCTGCCGGCGATCAGCCATGGATTGTCCCCAACCATCGAGAACGGGATCGTGAAGGGCACCTGTTCCGCGCGGTGATGATCTGCAGCGTACGTCGTATCACCGACTGCGGGAACGAACGCGAGTGTATCCTCGTGCCCGCCATAGGCAATACTTTCCCGCTCACACCGATCGGTAAACTCGGCCGGATACGTGCCGTCGTCATGCATCTGCGCATATTCATCCTGAGGATCGAAGACAACGACCGCGGGCCGGACTGTCCGGGCTTCACCCGCGGCGGTTGGATAGGCGACATCCGGTGCGAGGTATTGCCGGAGGACGTTCTTCGCGAAGTGTGTCTTTCCTGATCCCGTTCCACCCGCAATCAGCGTATGGCGAAATGCCAGCGGGTCGCCGCGCTCGTAGTCGTCACGGAGCCGGTAGGCGATGGTGGGCGGCTCGGCAACAGTCCGTACCGTTTCGCCGCCAACGGCCAGGTGTCCGAGGAAGACGCCGCTTTCGGGGATTTTGAGGCCCGTAGTGATCTCCGCCCGGTCATCCGCGTGACGCACGACAGTTTCGGGCTTGGGGACGCGGTCAGCCATCCGCCGCCTAAGCTCGCCAGCCTCGGGGTACAAAACCGCAACCGGCTCGAGTTCCGCAAGTAGCTTGAAGTCCGCCTCATCGATGCCTTCGGAGCGCATAGCTCGACGGGCGTGGATCTCGGTGGCATCATCAGCGCGGTACTCCTGTGCATATTCGAGTCCAGCGACGCGGGCGAACAGTAATTCACCATCAGGGTATGGAGCGATCAGATACGTGCCGATACGAACGGCCGCACGGTTGCCGGCGGTGACGTAGGCACGCAGTCTGGTCTCGGTTGCGTCCTCATGGATTCTGAGGCCCTCCGCGGCCGAGAGCACGCCGACACCTCGATCTCGGCCAGTTGGGTCGGCCCCATGAGCCTCGAAATCCTCGTCGGTATACGTCTCCGACCGCGCGGCCGTATCGACCTCGCCATCATATTCGGTGAAATCTCCGAGGTCGGACATACAACCCGTCCGGTCGGCCGGCACTTGCCCGTTTCCCCGTCGGACTTATACCGCATGGCGGCCTCGTCGGGTCGATGGGCTACGAGCTGATCGACACAGGAGAACTTGCGGCACTTGAGGACCGCGAGGTTGAGTGCGTCGAGGTCAGCGACCACTTCGTGAAACCGCCCGAACACGAGGACGGGGAGAGTCAGCCCCAGCCCAGCCGCGGTCCACACCGCATCGGTCTGCGGGTGTACCGGGCCAAAGCGGGGGAAGCACTCGGTGGCTTAGACCAGATGCATTATCACGAGGAACAGGAAGAGACATTCTACGTGGTTGATGGCGAGCTTGCGGTCGAGACACCCGAAGGCACCTACACGGTGCAGGCGGGGCAAGCGCTCGTCATCGAACCGGAAAGTCCCCAACGGGCGTATGTTCCTGCCGATGCCCCGGGGGCCCACATCGTCGCCATCGGCGCACCATCGTATACAGATCTCGGCCGAAACGACTCCAAGCGGTACGAGGGCTGAGGCCGGAACGTTTTCGGTGAAGTCGCTCGTCGCCAGGCCGTATGGACGGTCTTGAAATGGGTGCGGACGGGCGACCCATCGTGCTGGCGACGCGCGATCGGGTAGACGCCCTCGTTGCCGCAGTCAACCGCGATGGCGATGAGCACATTGGACCGTTTCCACTGTCCGAGCGCCCGGCGACTGTGGAAACGCTTGCCGCGAACGCCGTGAGAGCTGGCTGCCGTCCAGAGCACTTTCGCGTCGTTCTTGCCGCACTCGAGGCCTCACTCGCTGACGAGTTCAATCTCTATGGGATTCTAGCGACGACCGAGCCACATTGGCCGACCGTCGTGGTAAACGGCCCGATCATCGAGGAGTTGAACTTGAACACCGGTGCGAATGCGTACGGCCAGGGCCAGCGAGCGAATGCGGCTATCGGCCGAGCGCTGACACTCGTGTATATGAACGTTGCCGAGGCAAACCCCGGACGGACGGATATGGCGACGCATGGCGGGCCGCACAAGCTCGGGCTCTGCGTCGGGGAAAACGAGGAGGCGTCGCCGTTCGATCCGCTTCACGTCGAGCGCGGCTTCGAAGCCGACGAGAGCACTGTGACGGTATTCGGAATCGAGGCGCCCCACAATTGCAACGATCACGTCGCGGATTCGGCTGTCGGCGTGTTGTCCACTATTGCCGACGGGATCGCCATCCCCGGCGCGAACACATCATATCTCACAAAGCGATGCGAGCCGCACGTGGTGCTCTCGCCCGAACACGCCAACACGATCGCACGTGACGGGTGGAAGAAGGATGATATCAAGCGATTTCTGTATGACCATGCCCGGATCCAACGGGACCGTCACCGGAATCTTGGCCTGGACATGCCACGCGACGGCGGGCTGGCCCGCCACGCCCAGGGGTTGCGAGACAACCAGCTCGTGCCGCTCGCAGCATCGCCAGAGCGCTTCGTCGTGACCGTTACCGGGGGGCCGGGCCGGCACTCGCTATTCTGCTCGTCGTTCGGGGATACGGAGTCGGTCACCCGAAAGATTGGCGACTGAGCTATCAAGACGAGGATTCCTGTCCGCGAAGAAAGATACAAGTGCGGATGGGAAGAACTCTCACGGGAGATGTCTAAGGAAGACACCGTAAGTCCGGTGCCAGAGCGGGGCTTCGACGGGGAATCGGTCCTATCGGATCGGCCAGCCTCCCTCGATGGCAAGCGGATCGGCCTGCTATCGAACGCGAAAAAGAATTCTGACCATTTCCTGAAGGCGGTTGCCGACCGTCTCGGCGAACGTGTTGATGTCTCGGTCGACGAGCTCCGCCAAAAGCCGGCCCCGACGAGCCCGGCTGATGATGACGTCTATGACGAACTTGCCGAGTGTGACGTCGTGCTAACGGCCTATGGAGACTGCGGGTCATGTTCGTCATGGACGATCCATGATGCCATTCAACTCGAGAAGCGCGGTATCCCCACCGTGGTATTCTGCTCGGATGAGTTTACGACACTCTGCCAGTTCGAGGCAGAAAACCAGGAGTGTCCGGGACTGCCGATCGTCGAATTCGAGCATCCGATAGCGGACCTCGATCCCGAGACTGTCCGCGAAGAGCGCGTCACCGACGCCATCGTCGACGAGGTGCTCGACGCACTGACGGCGTCCTCCGACGTTCTCATGGAGCGCTACCAGGGCCGCTACACCGCCGAGAGCTGAGCGGAGCCCTGGATGTTCGAGTACGATTCACCCGACGGTCTCCCAGTCGTACAGCCGACACGCGAGCGCGTCGACGCCGTCCTCGACACGACGGATCGCGCTGCTGACGAGGTGATCGGCGAAATCCCACCTTCATACACCCCCATTGACGTTGAAACAACCGCCGCGAACGCGGTCATGGCAGGTATCGAACCGGAATACTTCCCGGTCGTCCTTGCAGCATTGGATGCGTCACTTGCGGATGAGTTCAACCTCTACGGCGTCCTCGCGACGACCCACCCGTGCTGGCCAGCGGTCGTGGTTAATGGCCCGATCGCCGAGCAGTTGGATATCAATGGTGCTGACAATGCATACGGTCAGGGGTGGCGGGCCAATTCGACAATCGGCCGCGCACTTACGTTCGTGTACATGAATGCCGGTGGCGCCGTGTCCGGCCAGGGCGACAAAGCCACCCACGGCGGACCCCACAAGTTCGGGCTCTGTGTCGCGGAAAACGAAGCAGAGTCGCCATTTGAGCCCCTGCATGTGGAGCGTGGATACGATCCTGAAGAGAGCACCGTGACGGTCTTTGGCGCCGAGGCCCCCCACAACTGCAACGATCATGTCGCCGACGATGCCGTCGGTGTGCTGACGACCATCGCGCAAACGATGGCAAAGGTGGGAACGAACTTGGCGTACCTCAATGATCGTGGTGAGCCCCACGTCGTCCTCTCCCCGGAGCATGCCAATACGATCGCGCGGGACGGGTGGGACAAGACCGATATCAAGCGATTCCTGTATGACCATGCCCGGATCCCCCATGAAGTCCACAAGGATGTCGGCATGTGGGAACCGAACGACGGTGGACTGCCGACCCATGCAAAGGGGCTCCAGGATCACCAGCTGGTTCCCATGGCGAAAGGGCCCGAAAAGTTCGTGATAACGGTCACTGGAGGGACCGGTCGGCACTCACTGTTTCATCCAAGCTTCGGGGATACGGAATCAGTAACACGGAAAGTCCGCGTTTGAGCGACAATCGGCAGTGAAATTCGTCTGCCAATGTACAAGCACGATGGTTCAGACCGACCGAGTGGCGTTGTGATTCGTCCATCATCTCCCCAGTAGTGACCAGCTGAACTGATTACTCGCGGAGCGGATTCGGGCGCAGACGTGCTTCCGGACGTTCTGGATGGATATGCTATTGAGGAGCTGAAGTCAAAGCCTATCAAGATCCGCGAGGGCACCCCACCGAAGGTCGTCATAGGTTGAGCGTTGTTCGGCCTCGAATTCCCGTTCTATCCGACGGCGGAGCGCCTGTTTCCCTTCGCGGTCGATGCGCGCAAGCGCATCTGCCTTGCGAACAGCTTCTGGCGGGCCGCGTTCCGCCGCCACTGCACTGAGGACCTGATCGGTCACCGCCTGCCGCGCGTCGACATCCGCCGTCACCGCGGCCGGTGCCTCGATCCGATAGACGAGATCGTCACGGGGATCATACACGGCCATGAACGTCACGGCATAGTCCTGTGGCTCCAGGGCACGGTTCGCGTTCAAGCCAAGCGCGTCGGGACTCGCAACAAGCCCATCCGTCCCAACCCGAGACCGGAACCAGTTAGTGAAGGTCAGCGCGTCCGTCCGAGGCTCGCCGTCTTCGTCCGTCCGTCGCAGGACGTTCCGGAAGAATGCAGCGTCGTCGATCCATGGCGCAGCGATCCGATCGCGGAGCACCCGAGTGATGGCCTTCGATGCGCTGTTTTTGACAAAGCCAATCAGCGGCACGTCGCGCATCACGAACTCATCGACGAGTTCGAGATAATTCGCAATCACGGTGCGCGGGAGGTCTGCCTCTGATAACAGCCGGCGCAGTTCCGGGTCCCGGTCATGCCATTTGAGGAGACCGGTCGGATAAACAGGACCATCGAGAACGAGTAAATCCGAAACTACATCGGCCTGGTCAAGCGCATGGCGGCTCTCTGCGAGGTAGAGGGCGAGGGCGTGGACGACGGTCTGTTCGTAGCGGTCAACACGCGGAGCATGGAGCCGGCGGCGGCGGGCATATCCGGCATCGTCCATGCGCCAGTCCGCAGAAAGGTCCACGGTATCGTCATTGGTATGGACAGTCATGACGATGGTCCGGGCGCGGTGCAAATCGATATCGGATGGAACACTTGCCATCGCTGCTTGAGAAACATCCAGTACGAGGCCATTCGTGAACGTCGTCGGATTGATCGTACCGGCATCGAGGCCATGGTGGGTGGCAAACGGGTCCTCCTGTAGTGCGATATCAGCGATAGGCACCCGTTTGCGGACCTTCGCGTCAAGGGGTTCGATCACCGTCTCGCCATCGTCTAGCAACGGGTCAAGGAAGTCATTCCAAGCTGTCTCGGCGAGTGACGCCCGGTCGGTCGCGTCGACCACCTGGCCCACTTCCCCTGCGAGGCGGGCGACGCCATCAACGTGGACCGGGTCGAGTGTCACCTATGCCGTCTCCGTCGCGCCGGCGAGCAAGCGCCGGAGGGCTTCGGCAATCTCCTCATAACTCTGCATACTCAGGCCATCCGTCGTGATGAGAACGCCGCGTCGTTCACTCGCGACACGGAGCAGATATCCGTTCTCGAACGCGCGAACAGTGAACTTGTATGCCCCAAGTTCGGAATTCTGGTAAGCGTTTTCCGTCTCGCGATAGCCGCGCCACTCGTGGCCGACAAACGTGTTCAGGTCGGCATCACGCTCCAGGTCACCCCGGAGATAGAGCTGCTCGAAGTCCGATCGCGTAAAGTAGGTGACCGAGCGGAGGCTGTCGCCGGTCGCCGTCCGCGCTGTTGTGACGATCTCGTCGGCGAGATCCTTCGAGAGCAGCTGGGTCTCCATACCCTCTGGAACTCCCGCGTGGCACATAACTCCCGTGTTCCCAGTTGACATCCGCCCCGCCCTGAAGGGCAGTGCTTTCTCCGTGGTTCTCTGTAAAGCGAAACCGGGATGGTTTGCACCCGCCGAGCACGTCGCATGCAGGTCGGCCTCGTGATCCTTGACGGCTGGGGGCTCAACCCGGACCCCGATGCTCGAGACGCGGTGCGCGCGGCCGACACGCCGACAATGGACCACCTTACGGCGATGGGTGCCGCAGGTCGATTGGTTACGCACGGCTCCCATGTTGGCTTGCCGGCAGATCAGATGGGGAATAGCGAGGTCGGCCATCTCACGATCGGTGCCGGGCGTATCGTCGTCCAAGAAGCCGCCCGGATTACCGATGCCATTCGACAGTGGCGGGGCGAACCGCGGCTGATGAGTGGCCCTGACGCGTCAGCGGAACCTCCGCTCGATGAAAATCCCGCAATCTCGGATGCACTGGCAGCGGCACGAGATGGTAGACTTCATCTCCTCGGCCTGGCCAGTGACGGGGGTGTTCATGCGAACCAGGCCCATCTTGAAGCGTTGATCGATCTTGCCGCTGAACACGGTATCGAGGCTGTCACTCACGCGTTCACGGACGGTCGTGATACCGACCCGACTGCCGGCGTTCGCTATCTCGCCCAGCTCGAAACACACGCCGCGGAGGCCGGAACGGGCCGAGTTGCCAGTGTCGTCGGCCGATACTATGCTATGGATCGAGACGAGAACTGGGATCGGACGCGGCAAGCGTACGATGTTATCGTACGAGCCGATGGCGCCCATGCAGCGCCTTCCGCAGTTGCAGCCGTCGAGCGTGCCTACGATCGGGGCGAAACCGACGAATTCGTTGAAGCGACAGTCGTCGACGGAGGGCAAGCGATCGAATCCGACGACGCAGCGATCTTCGTCAATTTCCGGGCGGATCGGGCCCGCCAACTGACCAGAATGCTCGCAGGGATCGAGCCCGATGATCCACCACCGATCTGGCCGGCTGAGCGGCCCGACTTTCATCTGACGACGATGACTGAGTACGATGAGACATTCGAGTTACCGGTCGCCGTCGCGCCTCGCCACCCGTCAAACGTTCTTGGGGAAGTACTTGCAGAGAGCGGCCTGACGCAACTTCGGATCGCTGAGACCGAGAAATATGCCCACGTTACCTACTTCCTGAATGGTGGCCGAGAGCAAGCATTCGTGGGGGAACGCCGTGAAATCATTCCAAGCCCGGACGTCCCAACCTACGACAGACGCCCGGAAATGAGTGCGCCGGCGGTTACCGACCGGGCGATCGACACTATTGAGACAGACGATCCTGACGTCGTCGTTCTGAATTATGCCAATGCAGATATGGTCGGTCACACCGGCAACTTCGACGCCGCCGTGGCCGCCGTCGAAGCGGTCGATGCTGAACTTAGTCGCTTGGTGACGGCGATGCGATCCGCCGGGAGCTACGTCATCGTGACGGCTGATCACGGGAATGCCGACGATATGGGAACGACCGAACAGCCACATACCGCTCATACGACCAACCCAGTCCCTGTCGTCGCAGTGGCCCCAGAAGAACCCCTCAATGGCGGCGTCACCGTCCGCGAGGGTGGTGGGCTTGTCGACGTCGCACCAACAGTGCTCGACCTCCTCGATCTCGATCCCCCCACGACCATGACGGGGAAATCATTACTCGTCCCGAAATGACTGTCTCTGCCCGGCGGGCCTACCGGCTGGCCTATGACGGCGCCGCCTACCGGGGTTTCCAACGGCAGCCGGATGTGTTGACGGTCTCCGATGCTATTCTCGATGCCCTTCGGGACCTCGACATTGCTGATTCGGGAGTCCCGCCTGGGTATGCAGCGGCGGGCCGGACCGACGCTGGCGTCTCCGCGGTCGCCCAGACTGTGAGTCTCACTGCTCCAGACTGGTTGGATCCCGCCGCATTCAACAGTGAGCTGCCGGCCGATATCCGCGCCTGGGCCCACGCCCCAGTCGGTCCTGACTTTCACGCTACCCACGCTGCCACTGCACGAGAGTACACTTACTACCTTTTCGCGCCCGAAGCTGACGAAAGCCGGGCTCAGACAGCCCTTGAAAGTCTCAGCGGGCGCCACGATTTTCACAATCTCACTCCGGACGAGCGGGGCACCGTGCGGACGCTTTCGGGCCGACTCGAGAAGGACGATCAGGTTCTCCAGATCACCGTACGAGCGGGCGGGTTCCCACGACAGTTGGTCCGACGGCTTGTCACAGTTATCGAGCGAATCGCGACCGGCACAGCGGATTCGGACTTTGTCGCTGACGTGCTCGGGACTGAAGCTCGAACGGGTCCGGAGGGGATACCACCGGCCCCACCAGAACCGCTCGTGCTTACCGGGGTGGACTATCCGAATGTAACGTTCGATGTACACCCGGAGGCAGCCGCGTCCGCGCAAGCTGAATTCGGCCGACGGCGGGCACAGCACACGGCTCGTAGCCGGGTCGCGGGTCGGATCCTCACCGAGATCGACAACGACGAAGCCTCAAGTACGACCGCCGGCGACGAGCAGCCATGAGCGCGGTCCCGGAGCGGGACGAGATAGACGAGGCCAACCGGTGGGCAATCGAGGAGTTGTTCGAGAGTGATGATGACTGGGAGGCAGCCCTCGAAGACGCCCGCGAAGCGCTCGCAGAGATCGAAGCGTTCGAGGGGCGAGTCACCGAGGACGCAGAAACGCTGCACACGACTCTCGAAACGTACGAGAGAGTGATGCGCGAGGTGGAACTGGTCACCACGTATGCCCATCTCCGCCGCGACGAGGATACCCGCGATGATGCCGGCCAAGCAATGGCGACCCGAGCTCAATCCCTCTCTGCGGATGCGGACGCCGCGACGAGCTTTCTCGAGCCTGAACTCCAGGAACTCGACGATAAGACGATCGAGACTTATGTCGATCAGATTCCGGCGCTCGGGGAGTATGAACACTACCTGGACGATGTTCTTCGGACGAAGCCACACACCCGATCCACGGAGGTAGAGACGCTCCTTGCGGATCTGGGTGAGGTTGTCGGCGCGCCTGGAGAGATATACAATCTGCTGGCGAACGCCGATATGTCATTCCCGAGTATCGAGGGACCCGACGGGGAGGAAGTGGAGATAACGCTCAACAACTTCACGACGCTGCAACGACGTCGTGATCGGGACTTCCGACGGCGAACGTATGAGGCATTCTATGACGAATGGGAGACGGTCCGCAATGCCGTGGCGACATCGTACCGGAAAAGCGTACTGGCTGACGAGAAGCTTGCAACCGCACGGAACTATGATTCTGCCAGAGCGGCTGCGCTCCATGGACCAAACATTCCTGAATCGGTATACGACACTCTCGTTGAGACCGTTCGAGATTCACTCGATCCCTTGCACCGGCATGCACGGCTCAAACGTGCAGTTTCCGGCGCCGACGAACTTCGACCCTGGGACCTGTATATCCCATTAACGGAAACGGAAAGCCCAGAGATCCCCTGGAGCCAGGCCCGTGAGTACGTCGTCGATGCCGTCGCGCCACTCGGCACGGCGTACCAAAACAAGCTAGCGGCCGGTTTGGACGATCGGTGGGTCGACGTGTACGAGACCCGAGGCAAGCAATCCGGTGCGTACAGCGCCGGGATATATGATTCCCAGCCGTACGTCCTCCTGAACTACCAATCGGACGTTGAATCCCTCTTCACCGTCGCCCATGAGCTCGGTCACGCGATGCATTCGGAGCTGGCTAGCGAAGCTCAACCGTACGTGTACGCCGATTATACGATCTTTATCGCGGAAATTGCTTCGACAGTCAACGAGACACTGCTCACACATCATCTATTAGATGAACTCGAGGACGAGCACCTCCGCCGACACGTTCTCAATGAGTTTCTCGAACGGGTCCGATCAACGCTCTACCGCCAAACAATGTTCGCAGAATTCGAACAACGGACCCACGAGCGATCTGCGGCCGGTGAACCGCTCACGGCTGACAGATTGGACGAGCTCTACGGCGAACTCAAAGAGACGTACTATGCGCCCGCCACCCTCGACGACCGGATCGCGCGTGAGTGGATGCGCATCCCACACTTCTATCGGGCATTTTACGTCTTCCAGTATGCGACAGGCATTTCCGCCGCAATCGCCCTCGTTGACGCCATTCGCGACGAAGGGGCGCCGGCCGCCGAGCGATACCGCGAGTTCCTCTCGCGTGGATCGAGTGCATATCCGCTCGAACTGCTGGACGAAGCCGGCGTTGACATGACTGAAGCCGCCCCGATCGAAGCCGCTGTCGCCGAGTACGAGTCCGTCCTCGATGAAGTCGAGGAATTGCTGTGAGGGGCTTCGCCGACGCCGGCATTCAGTTCGGAGCACGGTGGAGGTGGATGCGACGAGGAGTGACCACCACGCTGCGCACAACGAGCCCCTTCTGACTGGCACCGGTCGGGGCAGACCAAAGGCCTAAGGCCGCAGCCGCCCCATGTTAGCTACGATGAGCACCGAAACTGAGAGCTCGGAGGACGACCTGCGCGAGCGGATTACGAATTTCCTCCGGCGAAACTTCCCGCAGATTCAGATGCACGGCGGCAGCGCGGCAATCCAGAACATTGACCGCGAAGCCGGCTCCGTCACGATCATGCTGGGGGGTGCCTGTTCCGGCTGTGGTATCTCACCGATGACGATTCAGGCGATCAAGACCCGAATGACGAAAGAAATTCCAGAGATCAACGAAGTCCACGCCGATACTGGTATGGGCGGCGGAGAGGGCATGGCTGGCGGGGCATCGCCCTCGTTCCCCGGTGAAACCCGCGGCGGTAGCGTCGACGACGAGGGTCCAGAAGCACCCTTCTGAAACGGGGCGCTTAACCGGCTGGGTCTCCCGATACGCGGTAATGCCGTCGGGGGTCCAGAACGTACTGTTCGTCGTTCTCGACACAGTTCGCAAGGATCGCCTCTCGGTGTACGGCCACGACGAACCAACATCGCCGACACTCGAGAAATTTGCGGAGGAAGCAGGCGTCTATGAAGAAGCTGTAGCGCCCGCTCCGTGGACACTTCCAGTTCATGCCTCGATGTTTACGGGGTTGTATCCGAGCCAGCACCGAGCCACACAGGAAGACCCATATCTAGAAGGTGTCGGAACCCTCGCTGAGGCGCTGTCTGCAGCTGGCTTTGCGACCTGCTGTTATTCGTCGAATGCCTGGATCACGCCCTATACCGGCCTCACGGCGGGCTTCGACGACCAGGACAACTTCTTCAAAGCCATGCCTGGCTGGTTGCCGGAGGGGCCACTCGCCCGTGGATGGCGGTTCCTGAATGACCACGAGCGACTTCGCGGGGTCGCAGATTCCATCGTCGCCGTTGGCAATGCCGTCCATGAGCGGCTTGCGGCAGGCGGTGGTGAGGCCTCGAAAACTCCCGCGGTCATCAACCGAACCATCGATTTTGTTGATCAGAGCGAGCGCTTTTTCGCATTCATCAATCTGATGGACGCACACCTTCCGTACCATCCACCCGACGAATACGCTGAGCGATTCGCACCCGGCATCGACTCAACCGAAGTTTGTCAGAATTCGAAGGCCTACAATATCGGTGCAACGGACATCGACCACACTGAGTGGGAAGCGATCAGGGATTTATACGATGCCGAGATCCGTCATATGGACGACCAACTTGACCGCTTGTTCAGCCACTTAAAGGAGACTGGTCGCTGGGAAGACACGATGGTTATCGTCACGGCAGATCATGGCGAACTTCACGGCGAACACGGGCTCTACGGCCACGAATTCAACGTATATGACGAGCTTGTGAACGTCCCATTCCTCGTGAAGCACCCCAGCATCGAACCCGAACGAATTACCGATACACAGATCGAACTCATCGATTTATATCATACGATTCTCGATGCGACGGATGTCGTCCCGACTGGCGAACCGGTCGACCCGCGCCGATCGATAGTCGCGAACGACGCGTCGCCGAACGCGAGTGATGAAGGTGAAACACCCCCACCGGCCGCCTCGGCCTTCATTGAATACCATCGCCCCGTTGTCGAATTAAATCAACTCGAATCCATCGCTGCAGACGCAGATATCGACTTGTCGCCAGACTCACGGTGGTATTCGCGAATGCGATCCGCCCGTCGGCCGGCGGCGAAATATATTCGTAATGAGCGCATCGCTGACGAAGCGTACCGACTCGACAGTGACCCTGGCGAAACCGAGAATATCGCCGGTGACGGAGACGACCTAATCGAACATGTCACGGCCGATCTGGAAGGTTTTGAGGCGGCCCTCGGTGGCGGATGGGGAAGCACATCCGAGGGTGACCCCCTTTCTGAGATGGATGCCGCCACCACGGAACGCCTCCGCGACTTAGGCTACGTAGAATGACCTCCTCCTGCCCCTAACAGGGTATGGTATCCCGACGGGCAATCCCAGGCGATCCGATATCCGGGATTTGCCGCCTGTTTATCGGGTTCATTCCGAACCTGAGGAGGTGGGATTTCAACTTCCTACCGCAGTAATACTTATTGCAGGGCCCCGGATCCGCGAGCGATGGGACGGCTCGCGCGCCTTGTTGTGGGTCCGATATTCGTGATAGCCGTCGTGGGGCTCGCGCTTGCTCCGGAGCTCCTCGACACCGAGGCGTGGTGGGCTATCATTCTTCTACCGTTCGATACAGTTGTGCTATTGTCGGTGCTCGTCGGAGGGCTGGCACTCGGTCTGATACTCTACGTGGCATTACTTGCCCGTGAAGATCGGGAGGCACTCCAACGATCGGGGCCGCGCATCGAGGCGATCGTTCCGGTGTACCAAGACGCGCAGGTCCTCGACCGCTCGGTGGAAGGACTGCTTGCCGCCGAGTATGAGCCGCTTTCGATAACGATCGTCGTGGAGCCGGATGATGGTGAAAGTCGTCGGCGGGCCGAGGAATTGGCCGAAGAACACGATGGTGTCTCTGTGTTGGAAAACACGGAGCGATCTGGGTCGAAGGCCGGTGCGCTCAATACCGCGATCGAGACGGGAGATGCGCCGATCGTCGCACTCTTTGATGCGGACCAGCGGCCGCATCCAAAGTTACTGGCTCATGGTGTAGCCGCGCTCGATGAGACAGCTATCGCCCGCATTCGAAGCATTCCAGACCCCGCCGGCGGCATTCTCGAATCGATGGTCTACTACGAGTATCTCTTTCTATTTTTTCTGCCGCAAAAGCTTGTGAAAGTCATACTTGGTCTCTCGTTTGCTGGCACTCGCTCCGTGCTCATCGAGCGCTCCGTCTTCGACACGGTTGGCGGCTTTCGCGAAGGCCATCTCGCTGAGGATCTGGATTTTACCCACCGAGTCCACGGTGCGGGGATCGAAATCCAGGAGCTGCTATACTATCCCAGTGTAGAAGCTCCAGCGCATACGCTGCGAGATTGGTGGGGCCAGCGAATGCGGTGGATGCGAGGGCAAGTCTCGGTATCCGCGACGGTGCTTCGGGAACCGGCGCGAGTGTTGTCCTGGACAGGCCTGAGTTCAGCGGCGACGCTCGTCGGGACGCTTGTCGCCGGGGTGCTTCTCGCTCTCACGGTGCCGAAATTGCTGCTTGCGAGCCTCGAAAATCCGGCGCTTGTCGGAAGCGGCCTCGTGGGCATCTATCTCGTGGCGCTGACGACTCGAGCGCTTGATGATCGCACGGCTGGCCTGTCAGGATTCGGCGCGGGCTGGCTGATCCTGCCGGTGACATTCACGCTCTATGGGCTTGTGATCGTGCGTATTTTGCTGGGTTCAGGGTTGGACGGCGGTGATGACTGGTATAGTGTAGAGAAAGAGGCGTAAGCACGCTCTGCTCGGAAGATCCGTGGATATCCGTG
>JBDGPQ010000171.1:4691-18246 GCA_042219595.1 Haloarculaceae archaeon | reverse complement strand
TGACCGGCCAGCACGCCGTGGAATCCCCAGCCGCGTATACAACAGCCTGGTTCGCCTCTTTCTCCGGTCGCGGATCCGGGATCATCAGTGTGGATTCAAAGCTATGGATCGGGCAGCGTTCCAGCAGCTTCGCACCGAGGTGAGCGATGAGCACTGGTTCTGGGACACCGAACTTCTGGTCCGTGCCCAACGGGCGGGGCTCCGCGTCGCCGAATTCCCCGTTGATTGGACGCCACAGGGCGACTCGAAAGTGGATCTCGTCAGAGATGTCGTCGGGATGGGCGGCGGTATCGTGCGGACGTGGTGGCACCTGACGATCCGCCCGCGACTGACTCGCCGGGTGAGCCTTGTCGCCGGTCTCGTTCTGGTGCTCGTCGCGGTGGCGCTGATGACGCTCTATTTGGATCCCGCCGTCGTCATCGCAGAACTCGTCGCGGCTGATCTCCGATTGGTCGGGCTTGGCGCTGCGATCTACCTCGTCTCCTGGCCACTGCGCGGGCTCCGCTACCGCGACATTTTGAACCGGCTTGGCCACTACGAGCGGCCGGGATTCCTCACCGGTGCGATTTTCATCAGCCAGACCGGCAATCTCGTCTTCCCGGCACGTGCTGGGGACGCCGTCCGAGCATACGTACTCAAAGCCCGCCGCTCGATCCCGTACACGGCTGGGTTCGCCTCGTTGGCCATCGAGCGGGTGTTTGACCTCTTGACTATCGCGGCATTGGCCGGCAGCGTCCTTGTCGGATTATCCGTCACGGGATCGACCGCCGCGATTCGCGAGGGACTGACCGAAGCCGGGCTGGCAACGTCACGGAGTGGTCGAACTGCGCTGCTCGTTGCGGCAGCTGTTGGACTCGCCGCGCTCATCGCCGTTGCGGTGATCGTCGTAAGCGCCCGCTCCGAGCGCAATCGCATTCGTGCGGCGATCAACCGAGTCAGTAGTGACGCATATGCCGACCGGCTTGCGGGCGTTCTCGAACGCTTCGCCGCGGATGTCCAGACGGTGGCAACGGATCGCCGAGCATTCGCGCGGATTGGCGCAACCAGTATTGCGATATGGTCGCTGGATGTCGTCACGGCGGTGCTCGTGCTGCTCGCGTTCGACACCGGCGTCAGCGTTCCAAGCTTGTTCATCGTCGGCTTGTTCGCCGTTAGCGTCGGCAATCTCGCGAAAGTCCTGCCGCTGTCCCCTGGCGGGATCGGGCTGTATGAGGGGGCGTTCACGGTCCTGGTGGTGGGTCTGACGCCGATCGGTGCGGGGACGGCACTGGCGGCAGCCATCGTCGATCACGCAGTCAAAAACGTGGTCACAATCGTTGGCGGCCTCGTCGCGATGGCCGCGTTGAATGTTTCGCTGACGACCGCGGTTCGTGAAGGCGCGGACGTCGAGACGCCGCAACACGACTGAATGGCAAAGATAACCAACGATTACCATCGAATGGTTTCGATACCGGAACGTATTTAAGGGGAGTCTGCGAAGCCGCTGGCACTGCCCGGACTCGGGACGTCTGCCGCCGCGACCGAGTCCGGCTTCCGCCACCCATGAGCGAACGATCCAAGACACTACCCCGCGAGCGCGAGGTCGAGAGTGATGAGGAGACAACTGGTCTGACCTGCCCGGAATGCGACGGCCGACTCCGGACGGATAACGAACACGGCGAGACGGTCTGTACAGACTGTGGGCTCGTCGTCGAAGCCGATTCCGTCGATCGGGGCCCCGAGTGGCGGGCGTTCGATGCGGCAGAAAAGGACGAGAAGTCCCGCGTCGGCGCGCCGACCACGAACATGATGCACGACAAGGGACTGTCCACAAACATCGACTGGCGCGACCAAGACGCCTATGGCAACTCCCTATCCTCACGGCAGCGCCAGAAAATGCAGCGACTCCGCACCTGGAACGAGCGCTTCCGCACTCGTGATTCAAAGGAGCGCAATCTCAAGCAGGCCCTCGGTGAGATCGATCGGATGGCCAGCGCACTGGGACTTCCTGAAACAGTTCGTGAAACGGCCAGCGTCATCTATCGCCGAGCCCTCGAGGAGGACCTCCTGCCCGGTCGATCGATCGAGGGTGTCTCCACGAGTGCGGTCTACGCCGCTGCCCGGCAGGCCGGTGTTCCACGCAGTCTCGACGAGATTGACGAGGTATCCCGGGTCGAAAAGAGTGAGATCGCCCGCACGTACCGCTACGTAGTCCGCGAACTCAGTCTCGAGGTCGAACCAGCGGATCCGGCGAGTTACGTTCCACGGTTCGTCTCAGCCCTGGAACGGTCCGAAGAGGTCGAGCGCCGGGCTCGTGGCCTCCTCGAGAGTGCCAAGGAGGAAGGCGTACACTCCGGGAAGTCGCCGGTTGGGCTCGCCGCAGCTGCGGTCTACGCGGCGTCGCTGCTCACCAACGAAAAAACGACCCAAGCGGCCGTCAGTGAAGTTGCCGACATTTCCGAGGTCACGATCCGGAATCGCTACCACGAACTGCTCGAAGCCGAGCAGGCGGCAACGGCCGCCTGACGCGGGCTTTTTGCTCCCGGCCTCGGACCGGATCCGCATGCATTTCGACTCGTTCGTCCTTGCCGCCGCAACCACTGACCTCGATGACGAGCCTGCGGCCCGCGAGCACGCAGACGCAATGGAGTTCCGGCTCGACGGCGCGTCAGCTCCGCTCGCAGCTCTCGACTCCTATACCGGGGCGCTTCCTCTGATCGCGACCAACCGACCCGAGCGAGAAGGCGGCGGAGTTCCCGACGGTCCGGGCCGCCTGGATACGCTTCGCGAAGCTGCCGAGATGCCGGGGGTCGCGGCGATCGATGTGGAGCTGTCGTCTGTGGAAGCCGGCGATGCGGACGCAGTTATCGACGCAGCTCGGACGGCTGACACCCGGGTCATCGTCAGTACTCACGATTTCAAGGCAACGCCCACCCGCGAGCGGCTCCGTGAACTGCTCAGCCGGGCGGGCGAGCATGGAGATGTGGCCAAGCTCGCCGTCACGGCCCAGTCACCGGCCGATGTTCTCGACGTTCTGGAAGTGACGTGGGCAGCGACCCGTGACGATGAAACGGTCGCAACGATGGCGATGGGCGAAGCGGGTCGGCACTCACGCGCGGTGGCACCTCTGTATGGCTCCCGTATTGGCTACGCGCCAGTGGATCCGGCCCGAGCGACGGCCCCCGGCCAATACGACCTCAGCACGCTCCGACAGCTCGTGAACCAGCTCTCCGGCCCGGAAGATTAAACACTCGACCGCGCCGCCATGCGGGGCATGGGCGCAGCTGACCGGTCGACCACGCAGAAGCGCCCGTGGTTAGCCGCACTGCTCGCCGCAATCTACCCAGGACTCGGCCATCTCTACCTCCGAGAATGGCTGCGCGCGGCAATGT
This sequence comes from Haloarculaceae archaeon, assembly GCA_042219595.1. GTDB lineage: Archaea > Halobacteriota > Halobacteria > Halobacteriales > Haloarculaceae > CAYLJD01. Next base: position 14,875 of record JBDGPQ010000171.1, on the reverse strand, counting down.
GGTTCGGATTGATCGTCTCGTCGGTCTGGCTACTTTTCCCGCGCCCGGCGGAGCTCTCGGTCGATGCGTACCTGGCCGCCGCAGCAGACGTTCCACTGGAAGTTACGCTGGCACTATTCCTGCTCTCGATCCTCTCGGTTTACGATGCGTATCGACTCGCGCGGGAGGCAAACCGCGCCGTCGCTGCGGCCGCGGGCGAGGCTCAGATCTCGTGTCCGAATTGCGGAAAGGAAGTCGACGCCGACCTTGATTTCTGCCACTGGTGTACAGAGCGGCTCGAGACCGCCGACGAATAGTCAGCGCTCGATGATACTCTCCTCGACGGCCTCGCCGAAATGTCGTGCCGTCGGCTCGTAGAATACCAACACCTCATCGCCAGGTTCGAGATCGGTGACCGCAGTACGCCCGTTGTCCGCCGTATGCACTTTGATCGTCTCGGCGTTTTGTAGGAGTGTCTCGATCCGGTCGCTCCCCTCGTCAGTTTCGAGCTCGGCCTGGACGCGGAACATCGGGCGTTTCTCGATTTTGGCTCGGCCGACGATGGCTTCGCGTGTATGTCCCTCGACGTCGACGATCTGGACCTCATCCCCACTCGCGAGTTCCGCGAGGTACTTCGTTTCACCACCCGGGGTTCGAACATAGGCATGGACGGCCCCCGCGTTCACCCGAAACGGCCGTGAAGCGACGTATGGCGAGTCCGCCGTCTCCGCGTGGACGAAAAAGAGGCCACGCGACATGGAGCCGACAAGCATTCCTTCGTCATCTTCCATGAGCGAGCCGGTATCGATACAGACGCGATCTGCGGAGCCGGTCTGCTCGACGGCGGTGATGGTGGCATACCGGAGGTCAACCGCTTCTCGGCCAGCCTCGTCCCGCACGGCAACCGTTTCTCGAATCACGTCGGGGTCATCGCTATCAAGCAGCACCGCATCTGCTCCGATCTCGAGGGTCTCAAACGCGGTTCGGGCATCTTCGGCAGTATTGACACCCGCAACCAGTGTCGTTTCCTCTCCGATCCGCGCGATGAGGTTTTCGAGTGGAATGATCGTCCAATCCTCTCCGATCACGATCGTGTAATCAGCTGCCTGGGCAACCGCCTCCGCGAACTCTTCGTAGCGTTCGTCCAGGATGCGCACGAACCCTCCAGTGGGGCGGTCGCCGTCACGACGCAGCGCCGAGAGATCAGCCGAGCCAGCCAGATCGCCTGGAAGGTCGACCGTGCCGTCGCCCTCGCCATGTTTCCCAACGATCCGCGCGTCCGCTGTCGCGTCATCACCGCCTTCGGCCTCCATCACGTGAACGTCATCACCGGCGAAGGCGGCGACATCGACCTGTCCGAGGTCCCGCACCCGCTCGACATCGCTTTCATCGACAAGGATCCAGTCGACCCCCGCCTCGAGGCCCGCAGTGATGCGCCGCTTACGGGCCTCCCAATCGCCGACCGCGTCGTCGGCCTTCAGCCAGACCTCGCGCGTCATGGCCGATCACTCGCGGTCGGGCGTGTTGAAGTTGATGGATCCGGGGAGTGGGCATGGGATGGTCTCGGCCTTTTCCGTCTTGATCTGGGATTTTTCGACATCTGCGACGATCAGACGATCCCGGCGCCGATTGCTTGGTGCGTCTCGATGGCCTCGCGATTGATCGACTCGATGAGTTCCGCGACCGTCGGTAGATCATCGATATATGTCGCCACTTGCCCAGCGATAATCAGGCCCTCATCGGTTTCGCCGTAATTGCGTGCGCGTGTCGTCGTATCGTCCTTGTAATCGCGGAATTCATCCTCGTCCATCCGCTCGCTGGCCGCCTTTAGCTTCTCGATGCCCGGGGATTCCAGTGCCCGGACAGGGGCGATGAACCCATCTTCGAGGGTGTCGTCACCCTCCTGTGATTCCAGCAAATATTCCTTGTAATTCTCGTGAAAATCACATTCCTGGGTGAGGAGAAACCGCGTGCCCATGTACACTGCCTCAGCGCCCAGCGATAGTGCCGCAAGAAGGCCTCGACCATCACGGAATCCACCGGACGCCAGTACCGGAACATCCACCGCATCTACGACCTCCGGGATTAGAACCATCGAGTGAACAGCGTCATCGGGATGGTGGGTGTGCCCGCCCATCTCGAATCCGGAGGCAGTGATAGCGTCGACACCCAGCGACTCGGCTTTTTTCGCATGCTCGACGCTGCCGACTTTGTGAAAGTGTAGCAGATCCGTCTCGTCCTTGACCTCATTGATGTCGTCGATCCACGGTTCGGGATTCCCGCCGGAGGTCTCAAGCACTTTCAGCTGATCGGCGGCCGCTGGGTTCGAGAGCTTGTTTACCAGGACACCGTCGATAAATTCCGTGAGCGCATCGACGCGCTCCTGCGGGAGTTTGTGCGGTGGCATCACATAGCAGTTAACCGCGAAGTTCCCTGCCGTCCGGCTCGTCAGTTCATCGATATTGCTCTCGAGGGTATCACGCATCTGCCGTGGACTCGACTGGGTTTCGGGCAGACCAATCGTGCCCAATCCGCCCGCGTCGCAGACGGCCGCGGCTAGCTCAACTGTCCCACGGCCCATCCCTGCCTGGACAATGGGGTAGTCGATCCCGAGTGTCTCACACAGCGGCGTCGTAATCCGATCCATGCTCGGGGCCACCGGGTGGTGGCACTTAACCCTTCAGACCAGACTTGCACCGTCGAACGCCGACCGCTCGAAGTCGATATCAAGGAGTTCGAGAAGCGTTGGCGCGACGTCATAAAGATCCGCATCGTTCAGCTGCACCTCCGGGTCGTCGATGAAGAGCGATGCGTTCCCGAATGTGTGCATGCCGTTCCGCGGCCCCGTGTCGAACACCTCTTCACTCCCCTTGAACCCGGCCTTCAGGTCAAACCCGTGATTCGGGATAGCGACGAGGTCCGGCGCGATCTCGTCGTGATCGCCGCGGAAGGCCTCTTCCTTCGGGACGACACGTTCGACGACCGGCCGACCTTCGGGTCCTTCGAGCTCTTCGATTGCCGTTCGGAGCTCTGTCCGGACGGACTCGTAGTCGTCCGCGGGTACACCGCCGCGGGGTTCGCGTCCCTCGAGATTGAGATAAAATCGCCCGGGGATTAATGAATACGCACGGGTCTCATCAGCGATGTCAGCAAGTTCGCGGTGGCCGCGTTCGAGCCACTGGTCCGCGCCGACGTCCTCGTGAAAGACCACGTTTAGCTCGTCACCGCCGGCCGGTATGACCTCGATATCGGCGGTGTGGATATCGGCTTCCCGGTGCTCGATGTCCGCGACAAGCGGGGTCCCGTCGTCCGCGGTTAGGTCTGCGAGCGCATCACTAATTTCCGTCCGAACGGCCGCAGCATCCTCCACTGCCCCCGGCGCCTCCGCGTCAGCAGTGTTCACCACTACGGCGCCTGGTTCCGGAGAGAAGGCTTTTGTCTCCGGATCGAGCTCAGCGACGTCCTCAGCGTCTTCGGCCCCAGCAAGCCAATTTTCCTTCGCAAGCCAGCGATTGAGATAGACATCGTATCGGTCGCGATAGGAGAGCCATCCTTCACGCTCAAGCCATTCGTTGCAATGGACCTCGTGCTCTAAGGTGGTGAAGCCGTGGTCGGAGGCCACGACCATCGTCACATCATCAGGTAGCGTATCCCGAAGCTGGCCCAAGTATTCGTCCACTTGGGCGTAGAATTCCCGGAATTCCTCGGCATACTCGCCGTCGGTCTCGTAATCCTCAAACAGGAAGTGGTTGACCCGGTCGGTCGTCATGAACACCCCGAAGAAGAGATCCCAGTCATCGGCCTGGACGTAGTGGTTGAACGCCTCATAGCGTGCATCCAGCGTCCGGTGAGCATCCTCGATGAAATCGGCTTTATCCTCGTCATGCCCCAGCTTCGCATTGACATCGATGCGATATTCCAATTCCTCCAGCGTTTCCCGGAGTTCATCGGGGTAGGCAGCGGCATCAATGCCGGGTGAGAGAAAGCCAGATACCATGCGCTGCAGATCTCGCTGAGGTGGAAAGGTTACTGGGACGTTCATGACAGTCGCCGATCGTTCTGCAGCCTCGACGCGGTCCCACACGCGAGAGGCTTGCACGTCTCGACCCATCGGGACATATGTCTCGTAGCTGTCAATCTCGCGATCTTGGAACCCGTACACGCCGGTCTCACCGGGGTTGACGCCGGTCGTGAGTGATGGCCAGCAGGCTGAGGATTCCGGCGGTACGATGCTGTCGATGGGACCAGCGCTTCCCTCCTCGGCAAGCGCCGTCAATGTCGGAAACGTCTCGGGCTCGTCGGCGACGAGACTGTACGGGACGCCGTCGATCCCGAAGAAAGCCACGCGGGGGTCATCACCACCGCGAAGCCGGTCGAACAGGCCCATGCGGAAGGGGTTCAGTCAGCGCACACATGAACTTTGTTTTGCCGGTCTACCGGATCGCCCCGACCGATATCCATTCATCAGAACGGACCCAGCCGTCACCCGCATCGTCATCGTAAATCAGCAGCGTTCCGTCCGGTTCAGTGATGCTACGGTACCGGCGAGGCACCGGTCCCGTGTCACCACCGGTGTCGTGGGCATCTTGGTGCATACGCACGAGCAGGGACCGCCGGACCAAGAACGGGAGCGACCGCTAGCTCGGATTCGTCCGAATTAGGTGAAATTTTGCTCGTACAGGTCGAGCGCGTGCTCGATCGCTTCGATCGCTGCGTCCCGGTCCGCCCATCCGAGAGTTTCGACCTCTTTGCCAGGTTCGAGATTCTTGTAGGTCGCGAAGAACTCGTCGATCTCTGCCCGGAGCTGTTCTGGTAGATCGTCGAGATCCTGGATATGATCCCATCGCGGGTCTTCACTCGGAACTGCTATGACCTTGTCATCCTGCTCTCCGTCGTCGTCCATGCGCATCAGGGCGACGGGTCGAGACTCGATGACACACCCCGGAAACGTCGAGTCCTCCACGAGGACGAGCACGTCGAAGGGATCCTCGTCATCGTAGTATGACTGCGGGATAAACCCGTAATCCGAAGGATAGTGGACGTTGCTGTGGAGTACGCGGTCGAGGACGACTCCGGGAACGTCCTTATCGTACTCGTACTTGTTGCGTTCGCCTTTGAGACACTCAACAACGGCGTAGATCTCCTCGGGCGGGTTGGGTCCCGGTTCGAGGTCCTCCCAGAGATTCGTCATCGCGTCGGCCTGTGCGAGCTGAGCCAAAACGACTTTCGGTCTCCTCGCCCACGAGTGAGGTACGGTTCACGGAGCCAGATACTGAGCTCGATCGGTGATCACAGCACGGCCCTGGGTGAGTATCACACACCTGATGTGTGATCGGGATCCCACGGTCGTCATCCGCCACAATCCGATGTGAGTCGCCTGGCTAGAAATGCCGTGATTACGGTTACTGCTGTCGATTTTCTGGTGCGCAGTAGTCGGTTTTGGCAAGGGTTAAATACGTCCACTCTAACCGGTAGCCAATGTCAGAGGCACAGACTGTCTCGATCAGTCCCGGGATTGCCCGTGAGCTCACAGCCTTCCAACAGAATATCCTAACCATTCTCGCCGAGGATGCCCGATACGGTCTCGCGATCAAACGCGAGCTGCAGACATATTACGATGCAGAGGTCAACCATGGCCGTTTGTATCCAAATCTCGACGAACTCGTCGAGATGGGTCTCGTTGAGAAGAGCGAACTCGACAAGCGCACCAACGAGTACGCCCTGACGGACGATGGCTATGAGGCCGTCCTCGACCAGCTCGGGTGGATGTTTTCGAAACTGGCCACCGATGCTGAGCGTGTCGAGGAAATCGAGACACTCCTCGAAAAACAGGCCTAGCCGGTCTCGTTCGTCGATTTTTCCTTCGCAGCCCTGACTGTCAGTTGAACTGACTCATCGATCACGTCTCGCTGGGCCTCCGTTGGCCACGCGTTCCGCTCGAAATATTCCTCTTTGAAGGTCCGGCGCTCTTCCGGTGCGAGCGTTTCGATCCGTTTTGCATAGTGGTTGCCTGCAAAGTCCGCGAGCGCCCGGGCCGTCGCGCCGTGGACGGGTCCATGCTCTGCTTCGACGGTTTCTGCGACGCTTCGGTTGTGTGCATCGACTGCATCCCAATCTGTTTCCTCGCCGGTTCCCGTCAGCTGGATTTCCTCGGCCCGGGACCGATCCTGGACCGCCTCGACACGGATCACCCCGTCTTCCAGCCATTCCGATGGATAGAGAACGAGTACGTCTCCATCGTCGTCCTCGCGGACCCGAGCCGCATACCCGTAGTCGGCGAGCGCTGCGTCCCGATCCGCCCGATAGGCTGCCGCCTCGGTGTCGTCGACCGCCTCCCGTGCAAGACGAGTGAGCCGCTCGGCGGCGTCTACCACGTCATCTGGCAGGTCCCCCATATCAGGACCCCTCCAAGGCCTCGCTCGCGAGCGCATCTGCTCGCTCGTTCGCCTCGCGCGGGAGATGGGCGATCGACCACTCGTCGAACTCGCCGAGGAGTTCGTGAACGCGGACACGACGCTCACGTAGCTCGGGGTTCTTGACATCGTACTCCCCGGTCACTTGTTTGATGATGAGTTCGGAGTCACCACGGAGTTCAACCGTATCGAAACCACGGGCAGTTGCTACCTCAAGCCCGCGAATCAGGGCTTCGTATTCCGCCCGATTATTGGTTGTCTCTCCGATGCGTTCGCCGCCCTCGGCGACAACGCCATCGGCCGTTACGATGACCCATCCGATCGCAGCCGGACCGGGATTGCCTCGCGCCGCCCCGTCGAAATAGACATACGCACGGCCGCCGGTTGTTGGGCGAACAAGAGCCGTGAGACGATCCGGGGTCGATCCTTGGACCACCACTTTATCCTCATAGGCAACTGCGGTGCCGCCAGCGTGGCTGGCGCGCCAGCGTTCGTGGTCGGTATTCCCAGGCTCGATGTCGATGCCGGCCTCCTCGAGCCGTCGGCGGGCGGCGACTGGGTCACACTCGACCACGGGCATGTGGCTGGCCGTAGGCGGGCACAGTCTTTATCCTGTTTCCTTGTGACCGTTCACTAACCGCCGGACCGCAATGCGTTGGCGGCGGGGCCACAGGACCCGTCCAAGGGTTTAAGCCGATCCACGAGACTACTATAAAAGTGCGATGACACGGCCCAGCCGCCAGCGGGAGCGCGAGCGTGAGCGCGAATCCGAAACGGAAACCGAGGAGTCGGAGGAAGTGCGGGATTGTCCCGAATGCGGTTCGGAGAATCTTATCAAAAGCTCCGATCGGGGGGAACTCATCTGCGACGACTGCGGACTCGTGGTTGAGGAAGGTAATATCGATCCTGGTCCGGAATGGCGGGCGTTCAACCACCAAGAACGCCAGGAGAAGTCTCGCGTGGGCGCCCCCACCACGCAAACGATGCACGACAAGGGACTGACGACCACGATCGATTGGAAGGATAAAGATGCCTACGGACGGTCGATTTCCTCGAAGAAACGCTCCCAAATGCACCGACTGCGGAAATGGCAGGAACGTATCCGAACCAAAGACGCTGGCGAGCGGAATTTACAGTTCGCGCTTTCCGAGATCGACAGGATGGCATCGGCACTCGGTGTCCCTCGATCAGTCCGTGAGGTCGCGTCGGTGATATATCGGCGTGCCTTGAAGGAGGACCTCATTCGTGGTCGCTCGATCGAAGGGGTCGCGACGAGCGCACTTTATGCAGCCTGTCGGAAGGAGGGGATACCGCGCAGTCTTGAGGAAATCTCGGATGTATCACGGGTCGAGCGCAAGGAAATCGGACGTACGTATCGCTATATTTCACAGGAACTCGGACTCGAGATGGAACCGGTTGACCCGAAGAAGTACGTTCCTCGCTTTTGCTCCGAACTCGAACTCAGCGAAGAAGTTCAGACCAAAGCCAACGAAATCATCGAGACGACGGCCGAAGAAGGATTACTTTCAGGGAAATCACCGACCGGATATGCCGCGGCAGCGATCTATGCAGCATCGCTACTCTGTAACGAAAAGAAGACCCAACGTGAGGTCGCAGATGTTGCCCAGGTGACCGAAGTCACGATCCGGAATCGCTACCAGGAACAGATCGAAGCCATGGGCATCCACAGCTAACGCTTCTCATGGAGCGGGCCGCGATACGATCGTAATTTCCGTACACCGCTGTGGTCCGCGCCACTCGAGCATCCTCCGGACCCGCTAAGTGTATCGTCCAGCTCGTTCCAGTCTCGGTTTCGAAATGTATCTTCACACCAGGTCGGCTAAAACATCTCCCCCGGAGCTAGCCGGAGCCCGGTCGACGGGTTCCAAACAAAGCCGAATGTCTCAACCGTCCGTAATGTGCGATCCAACGAACCCTTATACGGCGTCACGGCGAAGCGCCGGAAACCGCATGAACACGGCTCGGGCGCTCGAGGAGCACCTCGCTGGCGCGGAGGAGTTGACCATCGTTTGTCACAACAACCCCGATCCTGACTGCCTCGCGTCGGCGCTGGCACTCGGCCGGATTGCAGCGGCTGGTGGAATCGACGAGCGCCGCATCCTATACAGCGGCGAGATCTCCCATCAACAGAACCGTGCGTTCGTGAATCTACTCGATATCGATCTTCAACCGTTCGAGGCTGCGGCTGTGACCGATCGACCGGAAACATCGCTCCTTGCATTCGTCGACCACTCGGTGCCGGGTGCGAACAATCGCGTTCCACCTGGAACACGGGTCGATATCGTTATCGACCATCATCCTGCAGAGGAGATCGAGGCTGCATTCGTCGATCATCGGGAAAATTATGGGGCGACTGCAACCATTCTCACCGAATACGTTCGCGAGCTTGGCCTCGAGGTTGATACGACCCTCGCGACCGCTCTCATGTTTGCAATCCGACGAGAAACGCTCGACTTCCTTCGCGGGGTTACGCCAGCCGAATACGAATCAGCTGGCTTCCTCCATTCGGCTGCCGATCGGGACCTCCTCAGAAAACTCTCACGGCCATCGGTTACTGGTGCAACTGTCGACGCAATCGGGACTGCGATCGCAAACCGGGTGATCCGTGGGGCCGTACTCCTGACGCATGTTGGTCGGACTGGAGAGCGCGACGCACTGCCCCAGGCGGCCGATTACTTGGCAACGCTCGAAGGCGTCGAAACGGCAATCGTCTTCGGCATTGTCGATGATGGCATTCAACTGAGTGCACGCTCGACGGATCCTCGTCTCCATGTCGGGGAAGTCCTTGCAGAGGCCTTCGAGGGTGTTGGGAGTGCCGGCGGCCACCAGGACATGGCCGGTGGCGAAATTCCACTCGGCATCTTTGCGGACTACACCACCGATGATGAGCAATTGCTCGCAATCGTCGAGCAGGTCGTAACAGCCCGGCTGGTGGCCGGCCTGAATCTCACTGAACCCGCACCCGAGCGTGAGGAGTGATCAGCGGTGATATCGGGCGGGTACGTGCGACGCGAGTGACCCTGGAAGGATACCGATAACGGACGGCGCGAGTGCAGCAAGACGACGTCGGAGGAGACCGTAAACCGTACCGATTGTCGCCATTGCAAGGATTATCGCCTCGATATATCCCTCGAGTGTGACTACCAACCCACCAGCGAGGAGGAGCATTAGGACCACGTCCTCTGGGGCGCCGTCGTAGCGGATCCACCGTTTGGGTGGAAGCCAACGCCCTCGATAATGGTCGTAGACTGCACGCTGCGAGGTGGCTTCCCAGGGGCGCAGCTCAAGGCCACCGCCATAGCGGTCCATCTGACAATGCACTGCTGCTCCAACGAATACGAGTGCAGCGAAGACTGTGACCGCCGACGGGACAGTCATCGCAGCCAAGAGGGCTATCGTTGCCGCCACTGAATACCCAGTTGGATAGTGCAGGTTTCGGCGATGGCCCGCATATAGATCGAAATCGGGGAACGCGCTGCCCATCCCGGCACCTGCGAGCGCCGCTGTCGCGAATTCCGGTGCGATGAGGGCCACGGGCGCCCCGACGGCGAATCCCACGAGAACGTGGGTTGGCAGCATCATCGTCGGAGAGTCGGCGAGCGGTTGGTATAAGGCCGTCGCCGGCGTGTTTTATGCCGATAGCCAGTATATCAAGAGGCATGGAGCTCTCGCGGTGGACGCCGCTCACATTCCTCTTTCCGGGCCGATACGTGGATCGAGACCCGTTCTGGGAGGATTTCGACCTCGAGACGTGGTCCACCGAGACGTACG
>JBDGPQ010000171.1:4324-4591 GCA_042219595.1 Haloarculaceae archaeon | reverse complement strand
AGGATGCTTGGAGCGGCTGGCGGGATTTTGCAGCCAGACCGCGGGAGACGGTCGAGCCGGGCCATGGCGATTGCGAGGATTACGCGCTCGTTGCGGTATCGTGGGCGATCGCCCATGGTCGAGACGGGGTCGGCATCGCTTTTTGCTGGAACCCGCCGTGGCCAATACCAACACACGTCATCGCGTATGATGATCACCAGGTCTACTCGTCGGGCGAGATAGAGCCAGGAACGGTTGACGAGTGGATCAAGGACTCAGATACGTATG
>JBDGPQ010000171.1:717-4189 GCA_042219595.1 Haloarculaceae archaeon | reverse complement strand
GCACGACGGCCGCGGCACCGGTCGCCGTTGTCTTGAGGACCCATCGCGCGTATCGATCGATTGGATCAAACGAAATGTCCGTCAACACGACGGCCACACGCCAGGCTTGCTCGCGAGCTTCCGCCATGGAAAACAGGGAGAAGGATTCGTCAAGCGGCCCAAGCGCCGCGTCGACGGCATCGATCCCCGGTGCATACAGGTCAGCGAGTGCCTCTTGTTGTGCATCGACCAGGCCCGCCAACACGTCATTAATCCGGCGGTGGTCGGCGTATTTGCTCGCACGGTTACCCTCAATACCGGCGTCCCGGACCGCGTACGCGAGATCGTAGTTGATGTGGGCGCTGATTCCTAGAAATGCATCTTGCATGACGAGGCCGTCCCCTGCCAGTGATGTTCCAAACGCAATCCGCCACGGCTTCGGGACGGCGTTGAGCCGCCCTTGCTCGAACGCGAGGAATGCCTCCCGATAGTACTCGGCGAACGCGACGACGTAGTCTGCCATCCAGTCCGGGTTCTCGAAATTGCCCCGGTCGAGGCCTTCCCGGACATCCCGGGTCATCCGGGCGTATATCGTCAGGAAGATCGCGCGTCGATCGCCAGCATCCCGAAGGACATCCCGAAGACGGTTGAGTCTATCATTGACGTCCGCGGGCGACTCGTATGGTTCCGCGACAAGGTCGACTAGGGCAGCATCCGGTGTCTCCGGCGGCTCAATCTGAATGTTCGCGCGAAGTCCTCGATAGAGTGCCCGCAATCGCCGCAGATCGAGCAGCCTCGCGGCGGTTGCGTACGTGCCGATGGACACAGTCGACGTGTCTGCATCCCGAGAGCAAAGCTCTACCGGGACTGCCGCACCAGCCAGTCATCCGTATCGCTTCTGATATAAGGGCATCGGGCTGAAACACCGCATTCAGTCTGATTGCGGATCACCGTTTGCGGCACGGATCGTCGCCGCTCGTTCCCGGATCGCCTCTCGATCCTTGTTCTCGAGATGGTGATACGAAAGTGCCAACCGGGGATTGTCCCCGAGGGTGGCTTGGTTCGTATCGAGGAAGTCCCAGTAGAGCGCATTGAATGGGCAGGCGCCCTCACCCGTAGTTGCGTCGGGGTCGTATGCACAGCCGTCGCAGTAATTGCTCATTCGGTCGATGTAGTTTGCAGAGGCCGCATAGGGCTTTGTAGCGAACGTCCCAGCGGCAGCAAGTCCCATTTCGATGACGTTGGGTGTGGTCACCCAGTGGGCAGCGTCGACATACGCCGCCTGAAACCATTTGTTCAGCGCGGCCGGCTCGACGCCGTATAACAGCGCGAAGTTTGAAAGGATCATCAGGCGCTGGATGTGATGACTGTAGCCGTGCTTGCGGACGCCCTCGACCACATCGGCAACACAAGCTAATTCGGTTTCACCGGTCCAGTAGAACTCCGGAAGCGGCTCCGACGCGCCGAATCTATTTGCCTTCGCCAGTGATGGCATCGTCTCCCGATACACGTGGCGGAGAAACTCCCGCCACCCGAGAACTTGCCTAACGAATCCTTCCGCGCTTTCAATCGGCACATCGTCGTTCGTCTCGTACGCCTCGACAACTCGGGATACGACCTCCTGGGGGTGGAGAAGCCCGAGATTCAGCAGTGGGGCCAGCAGTGAGTGGTACCGCGTCCTATCACCCGCTACCATCGCATCCTGTGTGGGCCCGAAGGCCGCCAGCCGTTCGTCGATGAAGGTCTCGAGTGCCTCCAGGGCCGCCGAGCGGGTTACCGGCCATCGGAACGGCTCCGCCTCGGCCCAATCCCCACCATCAAACGACCGCCCCACACGATCAATGACGGCGCTTGTGGTCGCATCCGGCTCGAAGGTCGGAGTATCGGGCGGTATCTGTGCCGGTTCGGGAGGATTTCGGTTCTTGTCGTCGAAATTCCATTCGCCGCCGACGGGCTCCCCGTCAGTGACGAGAACGCCTCGCTCCCGTCGGAGGAATCTGTAGAATTGTTCGTGCCGATATGGGGGCTCACGATCTCCGGCCCACCGCTCGAACTGTGCTGGCGAACTCAGGAATAGGTCGTTTTCGACGAATGTCAGGTTCCCGCCTGCAGACTCGACAACTGTCTGTAGCTTGTCAGCGGCTCCATGGGCAACTGGACGCATCCCGATCAGGTCGTCGCCCGGGTGCTCAGCCAGGTGATTTCGCAGTCCTTCCGCGAACTCCTCCGTTTCATGATACTGCACGCGTCGGCCAGCTGCGCGGAGCCCGTCCCGAAAATGTCGCATCGCGGAGAACACGAGGACGAGCTTATGGGGGTGATATGGCAGGCGTCCGGCGAGATTGTCGGCCTCGATCATAACCACCGGTTCGTCTGGCCGTGCAGCCACGGGTCCCACCTCGCGAGTGAGCTGGTTCCCAAGGACGAGGACCGTCACCCTGGCACGCCCCCCATTGTTTGGTGGCATTCTCGGTCCGGTCTCGCCGAGTCGGGAGCGATTGCCGCCGTGGTCACGGCACCGCCTTCGACGCCGGCCACTTCATCGTTCGGGCCTGACGATCAGGGCCGTGAGCATTCCCATGAAGCCTCGCTGGACTGACTCGATTGTCAATCCTGCCCGTTCGACAACGGCGATCGGATTCTGATCGAGTCGGCAGCCGGAGTGTGCATAATGCCGCGGTGCGTACCAGGAGAGCAGCCGATTTACGGAATTGCGAGGAGAAAGCCTCGCGGTTCACCGCGGGGATGAATCCGACGGGAGATACAGCAAACCACGAGATGTAACTCATCAGTAATGCCCGCGTTTAAGTGACTATGAACCTGTTTTCGTGGTGTGAGCGACCGGCCACAACGAACGAACACGTACACAGCTGACCCGGTCACTGACCGGTATCGAGAGTGTCTGTTCGAGTGGCTGGCCGCACACGCCCCGCTTTGGAATCAAATCACCTACCGTCGCCGTCAGCAGTACTTCGACGAAGACGGCGACGTGTGGGACGCCGAGTACACCGACCTGTACGACCAGTACGCCCCACTTCTCGGGAAAGCAACGTGCCAGCAGCTTGCCCGGAAAAACAGTGAGGCCTGGCGGAGTCACTTCGAACTGCTCTCGCACTACCGCGACGAGTCGAATCAGGCCGTGACGGAGAAACCGTCACCGCCCGGGTATTGGGGCAACCGCGACGACGGCTACGAGTTGCACGGCCTCGTCCGGAACGACCTCTACACATTCGATTGGGACGAGAACACGAGTACACTCTCATTCGGCGTCGGTGACGTCCTCGAAGACCGGTACGACTTCGACCACACGGAGCGCGTAACACTCGAGGTCCGTGGTGATCCGCAGTGGTGTGGCGACGACAGTCGATTGGAACTCATCTACGACGAGCATGCTGACCGGCTTCGTGTCCAGCATCCTGTCCGCATTCAGTCAGACGACGTGCACGAACAGCGGCAGGCTGCATTCACTCAGACACTCAATCCCGAGAACACG
>JBDGPQ010000171.1:0-707 GCA_042219595.1 Haloarculaceae archaeon | reverse complement strand
CCGTCTACCACGCCCGCCCCGAGTTCGAACGGTTTCAGAAGCATTCAGAGCGAATCGCTTCACTCCAAGCCGAGCTCCCTGCTGACCAGTACACGAGCGAGTTGATTCAACGAGTGTACGACGAGCGGTCACGGCAGCGCGACCATAGTCGTGACGCGGCGGTGAAACACGCCGCTGAGTTGCTGCTCGAACGCAACGTCGATACCGTGTACGTAGGTGACTTAACTGGCGTACTGTCGACGCATTGGTCGGCAGATGTGAACGAGAAGACGCACGCGTTCTGGTCGCACCGGCAACTCGTTGACCGGATCAAACTCACGCTCGGTGATGTCGGCATCACCGTGACGGAGACTAGTGAGTACGCTTCGAGTAGTCGGTGCCCGGCATGCAAGAGTGATGGGGTCACTCGAAGTGGCGATTCGTTCCGGTGTGATGCGTGCGACCTGGAGGCGCACGCGGATATTGCCGGGGCATGGAACATCTTGCAGTCAGAAGGTTGGCCGATGGCTCGGCCTGCTGCCCTGTCTGCTGACCGCGGCAGGGACGCACCCGCTGATGGGGCGTACTGGCAGTGGAACGACCACGACTGGACACCCGCGGATAATGGGGAACGGTCGTGGTCGCTTGACCAACCCAGCGTCAGCGAACCCGTAAGTTCACAGCCGGGGTAACCGCCTGACTGGATTACCCACGGAGGAATCCTCGCC
>JBDGPQ010000164.1:2026-18248 GCA_042219595.1 Haloarculaceae archaeon | reverse complement strand
GTGAGTAACTGGGTGTCGAGGGCACCAGGATTGTCGAGATCGGGCTTGCACTCGATGCCGACAAGGGTATCAAACCAATCCTCAGGATATCGACCCGTCGCGCGGACCGCGGATTGTCCATCGACCCGAGTTCGATCGAAGTATCCAGCATCCACCGCCTCATCGATCACCTCAGCAGCGGTATGGGGATGGCAATCGAATGCCTCACGCACCGGTACCGCTCGGCCCGGTCCGACCGTGCTTTCGATGGCGAGAGGGGGGATCGTGCCGGCCGAGAGCGATGCCCGTTCATCGAAGCCTGGCCCTGGATCGAGGATGACTACATCAATGATTCGTCGTCCGTGGACTGCTGCATCGAGCTGCCGCGCAATGATCCGGTTTGGCCGCTCGAGATGGGCACACAGGGCCAGCTCAAACGCATACTCCCGCACGGGTGGTCCTGATCAAGCAGCGGACATAAGTATCGGGGGGTGGGTGCCGATACGACTGGCACCGGAGGAACGGTGGGTTTATAGCGCGCAGGTGGCGAGGATTCGGTGATATTGTGACCGCACAACCGGAGGTGAACATCGGCCTGGTCGGCCACGTCGATCACGGCAAGACGACATTAGTTCAGGCGTTATCCGGCCAGTGGACGGACCAGCACTCCGAGGAGATGAAGCGTGGGATCTCCATCAGACTGGGGTACGCTGACGCCACCCTCCGGGAATGTCCAGGAATCGAGGGACCAGAGCGATACACGGTCAAGGAAGAGTGCCCTGACGGCAGTAAGAGCGAGCCGCTCCGTACCGTCTCATTCGTTGACGCTCCCGGCCACGAGACGCTAATGGCAACCATGCTTTCAGGAGCCGCGATCATGGACGGTGCGGTACTCGTTGTGAGCGCGGCCGAACCTGTGCCGCAGGCACAGACCGAGGAGCATCTCATGGCGCTCGATATCGTCGGTATTGACAACATCGTGATCGCTCAGAACAAGATCGATCTGGTGGACGCATCCGGGGCCCGAGAGAATTACGAGCAGATCACGTCCTTCGTTGAGGGGACCGTCGCGGAAGACGCGCCCATTGTCCCTGTCAGTGCACAACAGGAGGTCAACCTAGACCTTCTCATTGAGGCTATTGAGAACGAAATTCCCACGCCGGAGCGTGATCCTGATGCAGATCCTGAGATGCTTGTCGCCCGAAGCTTCGACATTAATCGCCCGGGGACCACGTGGAAAGAGCTCGTTGGCGGCGTGCTCGGCGGGTCTTTGGTTCAGGGTGAACTCGCAGTTGGCGACGATCTCGAGCTCCGGCCGGGTCGAGAGATCGAAGAGGAAGGGAAAACGGAATGGCGCTCAGTCGACACTGAGATTCGATCGCTCCAAGCAGGCGGTGAGGACGTCGAAACGGCGAGTCCGGGCGGCTTGCTTGGTGTGGGCACCGGCCTCGACCCAGCCGTGACCAAGGGCGACGCCCTGGCTGGCCAGGTCGCCGGTCCGCCAGGGACACTCCCACCAGTCCACGAGGCATTTACGATGGATGTGGAGCTGCTCGACCGCATCGTCGGTGCCGACGAGGACATCGAGGAAATCTCGACCGGCGAGCCACTCATGCTGACGGTGGGCACGGCGACGACCGTCGGCTCCGTCACGAGTGCCCGGGCGGGTGAAGCCGAAGTGCAGCTCCAGCGGCCGGTGTGTGCTCGTCCCGGCGTGAATATCGCAATCAACCGTCGTGTCGGCGCGCGGTGGCGGCTGATCGGGTATGGGACGCTCCAGTGAGGGTCGTCGTGGATACCAATGCCCTGATGATGCCGATCGAAGCGGACGTGCGCCTCTTTGACGAACTCGACAGACTGCTCGGCGCGGCGGAAGTACTGGTTCCGGCGGCCGTCATCACGGAACTCGAGCAACTCGCCGCCGCCGGCGCTGGCGAGGAGGCGCGGGCAGCCAGCGTGGGCCGGGATCTCGCAGAGCGGTGTACGCCGATCGAAACCCCTGAGACAGACGCGGACGCCGCCGTCCTCAGCGCTGGGCTCCGGGAAACGACTGACTTCGTCGTCACGAACGATCGCGACCTACGCAGGCAGCTCCTCGACGCGGGCGTATCAGTAATAAGTTTACGCGGCGGGCACAAACTCGCAATCACTCAACCATAACATGTACAAACGGGTTAGACTGCGCGATACGGTGGAGGTCCCCCCAGAGCATCTTGCCGAGGTCTCGACGGAGCTCGTCAAGGCGCTGCTACAGGACAAGCTCGAGGGGCGGATGGACGAGGAAGTCGGCAGCGTTGTCAGCGTGATCGATGTCCATGATATCGGCGAGGGTGCAGTTCTGCCCAACGAGCCGGGGGTCTATTACGAGGCCGAATTCGACGCGCTGACGTTCGACCCGGACATGCAGGAAGTCGTCGACGGTGAAGTAGTCGAGGTGGTAAACTTCGGAGCCTTCGTGGGCATTGGACCCGTCGATGGATTACTGCACGTTTCCCAGATATCCGATGAATACCTCGCGTATGATGAGGAAAACCAGCAACTGGCCTCCAGAGAGTCCAACCGGACGTTGACGGTTGGCGATGCCGTTCGGACGAGAATCGTGACGAAGAGCATCGATGAGCGGAATCCCCGCGACTCGAAGATCGGCCTCACCGCCAAGCAAGTGGGCTTAGGGAAGCTGGGATGGCTCGATGAGGAACACAAGGAACGCGAGGCCGAAGCGGGTGAGGCCTGATGGCCGATCGGGTCGTGTGCCGGGAGTGTCACCGCGTCCAAGACACCGCTGAGCGGGAGGCCTGTGAGGTTTGCGGATCGACATCATTGACTGAGGATTGGGCAGGGTATGTCGTCATCGCACATCCGGAGCGGAGCCAGATCGCTGGCGAAATGGGTGTCACGGAACCCGGAAAGTACGCCTTGAAGGTCCGATAACGTGGAGGTCGTGCTCCAGCTCGAGGACGACCTTCGAGGCGAGCTCAAGGACCCGATGGGTCCAGTGTATACCGAAGCCGATCGGTTGTTGGCGGATGCGGGTGAACCCCTCATCACGATCGGTGATGTCGTAACCTATCATCTCATTAAAGGAGGTCAAGTGCCCAAGGTGGCAGTCGTCGACGAGCGCACTCAACGTGGGTCGATCGATCAGGAGATCACCGCGGGGATAACGGGATTCGACAGATCGATAGCGGTTCGTAACCAGGCAGCGACACTCTCAGCGGAGCTCCTAACGGCGCTCGCGGAGGCGATCAGCAGCCCGGAGACGGTCGTTCTCGAGGTCGAGGGCGAGGAGGACCTGGCGACGTTGCCAGCGCTCCTCGCCGCGCCAGACGGCGCGAGCATTGTCTATGGTCAGCCGGACGAAGGCATGGTGTTGGTTCCGGTAAATGCCACTACTCGAGGGCGGGCTCGAGATCTCCTCCAGCGGATGGCGGGGGACACGGCACAAGCGCTGGCGCTACTGAACGTCGCGGGGAATCCGGACGGAGCGAATACATAAGTAGGTCTCGCGGGACGTTCCAGTCGAGGATGGGTGAGGCAGAGGTAGTCTGGGAGGGTGTCCTGGAACGTGGAGGAGTCACGCTCCGGAAATCGCTCGAGGATCCAGTCCGCAACCCGCCGATGGCAAAATACGAACTTCAATCGACGCGCGAGTCACCGGTGGCGGTCCGAATCGTCGAGAAGCTGCCGGACGCCCTCAACCCAGAGAACGTTGGATTCGTCTCATCGGCGCGGCGAACGGAGGGTTGGCGAATCGATGGTGACAGGCTCGTGTATGAAGCCACTCAGCCGGCTGGGGAGTCCCTTCGTTCAGCGATTGCCGCGAGGGGTGAGGCCGTGGAGGTGATTCGTGAGCTCGCAGCCGAACCATTGGAGTTCGAAGTGGGCGACACGCCGTCTGAGCATCCACCGGAACCGTCTCAAGAACCCTCGGATGCTGACGGATTCGAAACGGGAAGTATCGCGAGGGCGCTTGCCGCTGAAGTACGCGCCGGTGAGGTCCCAGCAGAAGATCTCGCGGACATCCGCAGCGCGTTCGGCCCGCCTCTCGGCAGCCGTAGGGTAGACGAACGGATCGAACAATTGCAAGTAGATGTGGCGGACCTACGGGCGGCACGGCGTAGCCTCGTGGATGGGCTCGAAACGATCGAGCAGCGACTCGATTCCGTCGAACAGACTACAGCGAACGACGATGCAATATCGGATCTTCAGGAGGATATCGCGGATATGGAAACCAAGTTGTACCGGCTCGAGAAGACGTTGAATGCCCACACCGCGGATCTCCGAAGCCTGGAGCGATCGGTCGAGCGGCTCGAGGAGAAGCTTCCGGAGGACCTCGACGCTGTTGTCGAATTCGCCACACAAATGCGGCGAGCGGTCAAGGGGTTTGACCAATCCGATGAATCCAATCGGATCGACGATACTTGATTCGGATTACCACACCTCGACGGGGACATCCGGATCGGTAAGCCGGACGACGGGCAGATCGACGCCGACCGCAAGCGCGTGGACTGATACCCCCGCACGAACCGCGTTGCGGAGTTCCGTCGCAAACGCTGGATGGATATCCTCATAGGGTTTGACGACAGTCGCATCCGGGCGCTGACACACGAACACGGCGTGGGCTGGGGTGCCGGCATCGACAAGAGCCGTCAGCCCGCGAAGGTGCCTGACGGCTCGCTCGCTCGGCGCATCAGGAAACTTACCGGTGCCGTCCTCAACGTGAGTGACCGCCTTTACTTCCACATAGGCTTCTTGTCCGTCGTGTTCGATCTGAACGTCGGTTCGACCATGGTCTGGCAGCGGTGGCTCCCGTCGGATAACCGTCGCGTCGGCAAACGTCGGCAGATGGTCTTCCTCTAGTGCAGTGATGAAGAGCTCGTTCGCCATCGCGGCCCGGATACTCACGACGACAGTATCCGTCTCGACGGCCACGGCCGTGTATTCTGTCGCCCGGTCGGGGTCATCAGCCGGGATACAATATACGGTCGCATCATCGACGAGAACGGTGGTCAGCCGGCCAGTCTCGTCCAGGAAGACATCCCGTTCACGGCCATCAATGTCGACTGACAGGACGAATCTATTCTGCCGGCCGACGAGCCGCCCCGTCACTATGGGATCGTCGTATCGGTGCAGCACCGGCTCCATTGCCGCTGGTGGAGGGCGGCCGACCATAAGCACATGCGTTCACTTCCGCTCCCCGCCACGGCTTTACGCTCGTCCCCGACGGACACACCCTGAGGGTATGTCTTCGAATCGGAAGGGCGACCGCCGGGAGCGCGAACTGGTCAACGTTCTTGATGAAGCCGGGTTCGCGGTTATGCGAGCGCCCGCCAGCGGCGCGGCGACCGCCCGTGAACTCCCGGACGTCCTTGCCGGAAATGGAGAGGTGTTCTACGCCATCGAGGCGAAATCGTCAAGCGGGGATCCAATCTATCTCGAAAATGCGGAGGTATACGCCCTCGTGTCCGTGTTTGCGCGGAACTTCGGTGCCATTCCGCGAATTGCCGTGCGGTTCGACCGCGAGGATTGGAGATTCTTCCACCCGTCAGACGTCCATCAAACCGACGGCGGAAATTATCGCGTTAAACGGGAGCGGATCGACAGTCCGGAGGCCGAGTCAGTAGAGGATCTCGTTCTTCGGGGCGAGTCGGACGGGTCAGGGACGGACGTCCGACAGGTCCTCGAGGCCTTTCAGGCCGGGGCGATCGATCTTGATGAGGCCGCCGAATTATTGGAGTGAACCCCCTTCGACACGCTTTTGCCGGGTCCCCGGAAACCGCGGAGCATGGATCGGGAGACCGTCTATCAAATCGTCGTCGCGGTGGGGACGGTGCTCCTGTTTCTGGCTGCCGCGATCGCTGTTTCGACGATCTTTGCTGCCGATGGCGGGCTCTCGACCGTTGGCGGTATCGCACTCATTGGCGCGATACTCGGGTTCATCGTCGTGCTGGGTGCTGCGGGCCTCTGGCTGGAGCGGCTCGAATTTGAGGAAGAAGAGTCGGGTTAGGCCTCCGGGCGCTCCCGCCAGTCCACAAGGTCCGATTCATCCGCGTCATCAAGAGCTTGCTCGTAATACGCGAGTGGGTGCGAGATAGTTTCACACCGATCATCCATGTTGACACAGTCCCCATACGATTGCATCGTGGCGCAGGATGGCGGCGAGTATTCCGTCGGCCCCGTTGCACCGCGAATGTGATTGACCTGATAGCGGGTCTGTTCTTCACCAAAGCCTGGATTGACTTGCAGTAGCTCCACGATCTCATCAGTCGTCATACCGATACTCACGAGGAAGGACGCGATGGCAAATCGTGAATGATGGGCTAGATGCTCGCCAGTACGGACCTGGTCGAGGAGGTGTTTCATGCAGGGGGGAAACTGCTCGGGAACGACGGTATCGATGTCGCGTGTGAGATCAAACTCGGCGAGAACCTCACGGATATCAGCAATCTCCTCCTCGAGGTGCTCACCAACGGTGTCAGGCACCGACAACGGGAGGCCGTCTGCGACGCGCCGTCGCACGGCCGCCCGACAGAGAACGAGTAATTCCGATCGTGTAAGGGTGAGAACGCCGTTGTCGAGCTCACGGTTGACGAGTCGCCACTCGTCACCCCATTCATCGGCGGCGATACGAAGATATGCACCAACGGTGACCCGGTATCCGTCATCAACCGTCCGGACCGCATCATCGAGATCGAACTCGGTCAACAAGTCTCCCAGCGCCAAGCGGTCCCCCTCAACGCTACGTAACTGTGTCTCCTCAGCCAGTTCGGCTGAGAACCGTTGGTAAGCCGTCTCGGCCTCAGCGCGTGCATACTTTCGTGTGCAGACATGCTCATTGACGAGGGAGACCAGGACCCGAGCGATTGGGTACGAGAGTAACTCTACCCGCGGTCGGCGGTGGGCATCGCCAACCTCACCATCAGTGATCGCCCCTTCCACCCGCTCGCTCGCTCGTTCGACCACAGCAGGTTCATCCGCAACAACGTCCCCGAGATCCACCTCGGTGGCCTCAACGGCAACTCGGGCGGATTCTAGGAACGGGTACCGAGCATGGAGCGGCCGCATTCAGTGCATCTACGCGCGCACTGCGTAAAATCCCTAGTCCTCGAGTTCGCGGATGACGTCACGGGTATCCCCACCGTCACCGACGAGCGCTTCGTACCGGTCACGACTCACCCGGACAGTCTCCGTGCTGTCTTGCCGGACGAGCTCAAGGGTAACTGTACCGGCCGGGATGTTCCGAAGCCGGGTTGAAGCAATTGCGGCAAAAACGAACCACAAGGCAACCGCACCACCAACGCCGTAGATCAGTGCAGTGGGGAACGCAAGCGGGTCGGCGGTACGAGTCCAGTGGGCCGGGTAGGCATGCCAGAAGAGGGTGACTCCGGCGAGCGTCAGCGCCGTTCCCGTTACGACTCCCGCTCGGTGTCGCCGATCGGCCGGAAGCACTAATACCACACCGATGAGGAGCGCCGGAACGCCGAGGCCGCCGATGATGCCGGCAAATTTTTTCGGGCCGACGTTGTCTCCGCCGATGGCCACAAGCCCGAGTGCGACGAGAAGTGCAATGGCACCGACAAACAGGGCGACAAGGCCGGCGTAGACGAGGCGCGGATCTCGCCCCTCAAAGCGGGCACTGCCATACGCATCATCGAGGCTTGGCACGGTGGCTCATGCGTAGGCCTGATACTTGAGTTCCCGTCGGACGGATGTCGGACGGTGAAAAGCCTTTTGCCAGGAGGCACATTATGATCGGTAGGGTCAGGTAGGGATGGTGGGTGAGTCAGGACTCTCACTGGCGTTTGCAGCA
The DNA here is from genome assembly GCA_042219595.1 of Haloarculaceae archaeon. Classification (GTDB taxonomy): domain Archaea; phylum Halobacteriota; class Halobacteria; order Halobacteriales; family Haloarculaceae; genus CAYLJD01. The sequence continues at coordinate 10,459 of JBDGPQ010000164.1, read as the reverse complement.
TTGGGTGTGCCGTTTCTCGTAACAGGGGTGCTCTGGCTACTGAGCCGCCTAGTGCTCAACAATGACGAGGGTGGCGACGAGCGTTCAGTGCCGGAACCAAACCGTCAGAGCCGCTCGATCCCGGGGACCGGGAATTAATTGCTCTGAATCCGCGGTGCGAGCATATAGGTAACGCGTCCCTGACCCGCGGCAATGTCATAGTGGAGTTTGACCGGGAATTCCTCGCCGAGTTCGATGGTGACCTCGGCGTCGGAGGGAATGGCCTTGTTCATGTCCTTTAGATAATCAAGCGAGAACAGGGACGCGGCTTCACCGGGGACGAGATCGATGAGGTCCTCACCATCGAGTTCGAGATGGACGTCATCAGTGTCACCCTCCGCAGAGACGTAAAAGACGGCGGCATCGGCGTCGACTCCGAGCTCGATGTGATCCGAGACCATATCGGCTGCCGTGACCGCCCGGTCGATGTCGCGGCCCTCTATGACGACCGTTGCCGGCAGATCCAGATCGGGGAGGTCAGGTTCCTCACGAATCGAGTCGGGATCGATCAACGCGAGGGTATACTCAAGCCCATCAATGGAAATGTGGAGTTTTCGTGTTTCCTCGTCTAGTTCGAGGTGAATCAACTGATCGTTGTCGGCCATGCCGGCGATATCCGATAGCCGGACGAGGTTCACCCCGATGAGGCCTCCGTCTGTCTCGTATGATTCGAACGCGGCGGCATCCAACGTGAGATCGACCATGCCGACGTTCGCGGGGTCCACGGCCCGAATCTCAAGTCCATCCTCTGTAAGATGAATTTTACATTCATCGACGAGAGTCCCCACGGACTCGAGGGCCGACTGGAGCGTCTCGGCGCTCACGATCGCATCGAACATCGTTGTCCGGCGTTCGACGGCGGCCGGTATAAAGACTTCACCACTACGTCGAGAGGAGATAGACAGCCACCGCAGCTAGCGCGACGCCGATGGCCTTCCGGAGTGTCAGAGGTTCCGCCAGTACGACGATTCCGAGCACAACAGCAACGAGCATGCTTACAACGAGCGCTGGCTTGGCAGTACTGGCTTCGACATCCTCCAGGCCAGCGGTAAACAGGATGAACGCAAGGCCCCCAAAGATGCCGTTCAGTGCCGCATAGAACGCACCAAGACCGTCCATCCTGGGGCGGCTTCCGACGAGGATCACGGCGCCAACCGCAAGGACAACGAAAACAGTCTGAAGGAGTGCTCGATAGAAACGAGCTCCATCCGCACCGCCAACGAGGACGGAGTACCGTAACAGGACCGTCGAGCTGCCGTAGCCAAGCATGGCAAGTGCCAGCGCAATGATCCCTGCGTCGCTCATGGCGCCAACAGTAGTACAGCGGCGATGGCGGCCATGATACCAAGTGCTTTCCGAACGGTGAGGGTCTCGTTCAACACAGCCAATCCTAGGACGACGGTGACGAGGAGGCCGAGTCGTTTCACCGGGCTAACGATGCTTACATCGAAGGACAACAGGGCAAATCGAGTCGCAACGACGGAAACACCGACCACGACGCCGGCCCCGGCCGCTGCAAGGGTCGCCCCATCGAGCCCAACACTGGGCCGTTCCCGTCGAAGAGCCCAACCGGCAACGATTGGGAAGAAGAAAAGCGAGCGCACGAGTGACGTGAGCCAGGGGCTGGCGGTCGCTACGGCCACCTTGGAAAACACGTCACCAACGCCCCAGAGGATCGCCGCGAGGAGGATCCAGATCAATCCATGCACGTCCGCGGTCAAAGGCCGGGGGGTGTCTTACTGGTTCTGGTCGAGATTGTCCGCAAAGACACTGGCGAGGAGTTTTCGCTCCGCAGCGCGGCGGTGTTCGGAGAACGTTGCTGTGCTGATTCCCAACCGATCCGCAATCTCTCCGCCGTCGGACGACCGCGGACGGTCATAAAATCCGCCGAAGTAGGCAGCCCGAAGCACTTCCCGCTGGCGCTCTGTGAGTTCCGATAACTGTCCGCCGATACGGCGGGTTGGCCGAGTCACGTTCCGCTTTCCGAGTACATTCGTTTCTGGATAGGCCTCTCGAGTGGCTGCTACCACACGACGAGCGTCGGCGGTGGTGGGCAGCAGGTGATGGACGCGAATATGAGGGTAATCCAGTTCAACCCGATCAACCACTCCGCCGGCCCCATGAACCGTTGACAAAATCCGCGTCTCTTCGAGCTCAACGCGAACATCGACACCGTCTTCCCGCTCGCCGACACGAGAGACCGTTTTAAGCGGCGGATATTGATCTATGAGGCCCGTCAGCCGCTCAAAATCCGTGGTTGGTACCTCTCCGTATGCTTCGTACCGGCCGTCGTCCAATCGCACAAACTCGTCAAGGACGAGATCCGGCACAGCATCGGCCGGGACTGCTCCACCGAATAGGCCACGGATCCGCAGCGTCAACTCAATAAGGCGATCTTGGGTGAGGACGCGTTCGCGCTCCGTGGTGACGATTGCATGTCCAAGGACCAATCCAAAGTGGGCTAACCGGGAGCGGTCATTCCCTTCAATGCCGCTGGCATCGGCCGAATATATGACAAGTACCGCGCCAATTCTCTCGCCTTCGACGACCGGAACACATGCAGCAACATCGGCGACACCGCCATTCCGTAATCTATCGGCAAATGGCGTCTCCTCATCACTGAGCCTGACCTCGCCAGTCCGGGCTGTCATCGCGGGTGCGTGCTCGCTGTCGAGTGAGAGGGCATGGTCCTCGACATCGATGTCGAGGCCCGATGCGGCTTTGATGCGGAGGCGATCGGCTACAGGGTCGACACGAGAGATGCAGGCCGCTTGGACTTGGTCTCCTTCAGCAAGCGTCTCACATACGGAAGACTCGATCGCCGGACGGGTTTCAGCATCCAGCGCAGCCTCGGTCGCGAGGCGGAGCCGACCGTCCTTCATCTATACGAAATTAAAGGCGTTCCAGCAAAAGCCTTCGTAGGATTCTAGCTGATGAGGGTGTGGGACTTCATGGCCGTAGTTATAACCTGAAATTGCGGGCCGGGCCATCCTGGACTTCCCCCCAACCTGCCACGCCGGATCGACCCGGCCCCACGATATTCCCGCGTCTGGCGAATTCGGGTTTATGGGTTTCCTGGAGTACAAGGCTGATCGATATCGTTCAGCCGCCATTTTCCTCAAACACGGCGCCCAGCAGTTTGCGTTCGGCCGCCCGGCGATGTTGAGAGAAGGTGGCGGGGGCCACGCCGAGTGCATCGGCGATCTCCTCGCCGCTCGCGGTTCGAGGTCGTTCGTAGTAGCCAAGCACAAACGCCGTCCGGAGCGCATCCAGTTGCCGATCGGTTAGTGTATCGGGCACGGGCGGGCGCCGAAGTGCAGGGTCTTCACGGTCGACCTCATGTTTGCTTATCACGGCTGTCTCCGGGTATTCATCCGTAACCCTGTCGACCATCCGTCGCGCTTCGGCTTCACTTGGCAGTGCAACACGAGCGCGCAGGTCGGACCCGTCGAAAATTGCCCGCTCGACGTCACCAGAACGTGCGTGAGCGGCTGAAACCGCGGGCAATTCTTCGGCGACGATTTCAATATTTGGAGTGCCATTCGTCCGCCCGCGACGCTCGAGACGATTGACGGCTTGGACCGAGTCTGCAAGCTCTTGGGCGGCATCCAGATTACCTTTATCAATGACGCCGTATGCGACAACTGAACCGTCCTGCAGTCGCGCAACATCTTCAAGCGTTATCCGGACATCCGGTGCATTATCCACCGAGAGGGCATCGCGAACCCGAAGTTCGAGGCGTACGATCGTACCGCCGGTCAATACTCGTTTACGCTGGGCTGCTGTCATAGCGTGACCCAGAAGTTCTCCCAGATCAGCCAACGCCCGACGTTCACCACCTTCGAAGGCGTCGGTACTGTCAGCACGGACGACTAACGCTCCACGCGTCGTACCTGTTGCAGCGATCGGCACGCCGATCACGGCGCCGGGGCGCCGTTCCCCATCCTCCTCGCCGGCTGAAGCTGTCCGAGCGACTTGGACTTCGTCGGTCTCGTATGCCCGAGTTCCAGGTGCAGCCTTGGCGACGACGCCACTGAGATCGATCGGCACACCCTCCGCCGATCCGTTGAGACCGGCAGCTGCGAGCAATCGAAGGGCCTCGCTGGCCGGGTCGGGCTCGCCGACCCATGCCGCTCGGTAGCCATCACGAGCCGCCAAGCGGCGGCAGGCCGCACCCGCTACAGCTTCGCGCGAATCGGCTCGGATGGCGTGGACCGCCGCGTCTCGGATCACCGCTGCGTGGTCACAGCGTCTGATAAGATTGTCCAGACGTTCGCGCCGTTCGAGAGCGCCACCAAGCCACATAGCCACATACTCGACGAGTTCGACAATCCAGTCCGGAAACTTCTCATCGCGGGACTGGACGTCAAAGAGACAAAAAGTTCCATAGATGTCGTCACCTACGAGGACCGGCGCGCCCAGATATGTTTGTATACCCAATTCTGGGTGACTGAGATTTGGGGCCTCGGTTGGCACGTCAGTAAGCGCGAGCGAATCGCCAGTGTCGACGACCCTGGCACAGGTCGGAACATGCGCCAGCGGTTCCCTGTGACCCGATTGAAGATCTGCTTCCGAGGGACTGACCGCGTGCTCGAACACGTATCTGCCAACATCCTGTTCGATATTCGAGAGTACGGCATACTCAGTCCCAGCGGCATCGGCGAGAGTCTCGAGTACTGCATCAGCGGTTTCCTCGACGTCCTTGTCCTGGTCCGAAATGAGTGCCAATGTGTTGCGAAACGCCTGGGTCGGGCCATACGACCCGCCATCAGCCCCAGTTGGCATGGATGACTATTCTGGTATCCTCAGATGGGACCTTTCGCAGATAACCCTTAGCATAGTACCGGCTAGCTCTTGAGGTACTATCTATAGGGGCCTCGGATAGTCATTAATTGCTGGGTCGGTCAACGCCGACCCCACGCCACGCCATCAATGCGCAAACGCGAACTCGTCCATCTCCACGTGCTCGGTGCCACGCTCCGACGGGAGGTCGATCCCCCGTCGGATATCACGGCGGACTACGACGAGATTGACGTCGCTCCCACTGGCATTCACGATTCAAAAGCCAACCATCGGCGCGCCGTTTTGGCCCTCTTCGATGCTCTCGGCAACACCTGCCGGCACCGGTCGGTCGCGACAGATTCACTCACTAAGGGGCATTCGCGACCGTAACGGCCGCCGGCATTCCATCCTGTTCGTCAGCCGTATCTGCGTCGGGCACGTATTGACCATCGTGTCGTGACGTCACGCAAGGATCGGTATTACAATCGAGCGAAACAAGAGGGGTATCGCGCTCGGTCGGCGTATAAACTCAAGCAGCTTCACCAGACGGCGGACCTGCTCGCCCCTGGCCGGACCGTGGTGGATCTCGGGGCGGCGCCGGGTGGCTGGCTTCAGGTGGCTGCCGAGGAAGTCGGTAGCGACGGCCGTGTCGTGGGCGTCGACCGGCAACGAATCGCGCCACTCGAGTCGGCTACGGCAGACGTCGAGACGATCCGCGGCGATCTCACTGACGAGGATACCACGGAACGCATCAGGGCGGCAGTGGATGGGACAGCTGATATCGTATTATCCGACCTCGCGCCCGAAATGAGTGGTGAGTATGACCTGGACCACGCCCGCTCGGTCCACCTTGCCCGTCAGGCGCTCGACGTAGCTTTGGACATCCTCAACGACGGCGGAGACTTCGTCGTGAAGGTATTCGACGGCCGAGATCTCGAGGATCTCGAGGCTGACATTGCGCGCGATTTCACCTCGGTTCGGCAAGTCAGACCCGACGCATCCAGGGATGCTTCCTCTGAACTCTATCTCGTCGCCAAAGGCCGGCTGACCGCGCCCATCCGACCGGGCGACGAAGTAACAGTTGAGATTGTAGACATCGGCCGGGAAGGAGACGGCATTGCGAAAATCGAAGGGTTCACCGTTTTTGTAGCTGATACGGAGGAGGGCGAGACGGTTCCAGTGAAGATCACGGACGTGAAACCGCGGTTCGGATTTGCCGAGCGTCGATAGGGAGCCAGCCGCCGGTAATCGCTTCAGTTCTGGTCATGAAAAGGTGCGGTGCGGACTCCGATCCGTGTAGCGCAAGCCAATCCCATTGATGCTGCGTCGGTACGGTTCACTATCGCTGTTCCCAGAGAACGCCCTGGTACGAAGCCGGTGATGGTGACTGGCCCCAGGAGGTCGCTCAATCGAACCTTCGATCTACGAAGTTGCGTACAGGACCTCGTAACGGTTGAATTCGAGTAATCCCAGCGAGGGATTGCACGCACATAATCGTCGCCAGATTCTCGTTTCATCGAATCCCCGCGCAATTCTCCACGCAGCGGTGTTGGTCTTTTCGCCCCTGATGGCGTCTTGACTCTGGTACAACGACGTTCGCCCAGAAATATCGGGATCGCGGCTGACGGTCAAGCCGCCGGCTGGGGGTCGACACCGCGGCGGCGCACGGCACCGACGACAAGGTAGACGAACGGTGTATCAAGAGCCACAATCCCGAGTTTGAGAACATATTGTCCGACAATTAACATCCCGGCATCATCGAGCGGAAGGCCTTGAAATCCAACAAAGGCAATGAGGATGAAGACAACCGTGTCGATCAGTTGGCTGGATGCCGTCGAGGCAACGTTGCGCAGCCAAAGGGCTTCACCGTCGGTTACGTCCCGAAGTCGGTGAAAGACGAAGACGTCCCAATTTTGGCTGATGAGGTATGCAATGAGGCTTCCAATGACGATACCGGTGCTCGGTCCAAGTGCTGATGCAAACGTTTCTGCGGCAACCGGCGACCCGGCAAATGTGGGGCTCGCGATCGCCAGCCAGACGAGTGCGAGTAGCACGAAATTCATCGCAAAACTCACGTTTACGAGTTCGTGGGCTGCCCGCCGACCGTACAGTTCGGCGTAGCAGTCCGACGCAAAAAACGTGACAGCGTAGGCGAACACCGCAGCAGGGGCAATCAACGAAGCGCCTGCGACTGGAAGCGTAACTGGAAGGGGGATCGCGATCACTTTCACGGCTGTGAGCTGACTCGTTACGAGTGCCGTGACGAACAGCGCGGCGATCGCCAGCGCTGATAATGCCGGTGCCGGCCGATCAGCTTTGGTCATCCGTCGTCCTCGAGACGACCGTGCCGGGCGTCGATTTCGTCGAGGCGGTCGAGAGTTTTCCGAATCGCGGCGCGAACAGCCTCGCTCCGATTGACGAATTTGGCATCCTCGCCGACGTGCTCGTCAAGGTCTGCCAACAATTCGGCGGGGACCTCAACACTAATCTTAGGCATTCTCAGAGTGCACCTGTCGTTAATTGCCAGACCGCGGTGCTACCGCCAATAATCTCACGATATTCTTTGAAGCATATCGGTGCGCTCGATGATGCGTTCACGGACGATAGATGTACGCCGCACCGGCTTCGAAACCGTTCGGATCCTCGTCGGCAGCGGCACCAATGATTACAGTTTCATCGGACAACGCGACCGACGAACCGAAGAAGTCCCCGCCATCACCATCCTCCGCCAAGAGTTTTCCGCGCTGGGTCCATGAGGGACCCGATCCTGAAAATACGTACGCTGAACCCGCCTGAAGTCCGTTTGGAGCTTCATCAAATGCCGCTCCAACGAGTACAAGCCCATCGTCGAGTGCAACCGCATAACCGAATAAGTCACCGCCATTCCCGTCATCGGCAGCGAGTTTCGCGCGCTGGGTCCACGTCCCCCTCGACCGCGTGAAGACGTACGCCGCCCCGGCATTGACGCCGTTCGCCGCCTCTTCACTGGATGCCCCGATAAGGGCCGTCTCCCCAGAAAGAGCGACCGCATTACCGAAGAGATCATCCTCATCACCGTCCGCTGGGACGAGTTTGGCCGCCCGTTTCCAATCGCCGCCGGCTCTGGTGTAGACATATGCGGCACCGGACTCCGGGCCGTGCGGATCGTCCTGCTCAGGTGCGCCGACGAGAACAGTTTGACCGGCTATTGCTACCGAGTCGCCAAATTGGTCGCCTCCATCGCTATCCCGAGCCATGCGTTTCGCCTCTTGGCTCCAGTGCCCTCCCATGCGTGAGAACACGTAGACCGAACCGGCATGTGGACCGGTTTTTTGATCATCCAAAGCCGCGCCGATCACAACGTAGTCTCCCGCCAGATCGACCGAGAACCCGAACACGTCGCCGGCCTCACCATTGCGCGGGGTGAGTTTTTCTTGCCGATTTCAGGTAGTCCCCGAGCGAGTGAATACATAGGCTGCCCCACCGTTACCGCCGTTCGGGGTCGCCTCCCCAGCCGCTGTGACGACGGCTGTATTCCCCTCTACTGCCACGGCACTGCCAAGGATATCGCCTTGATCCCCAGTGTCAACGGTGAGTTTTGCCTGCATGCGCCCGTCGCGTCTGTTCGCACGA
>JBDGPQ010000164.1:0-2016 GCA_042219595.1 Haloarculaceae archaeon | reverse complement strand
CCCCAGTGTCAATAATGAGTTTTGCCTGCATGTGCCACGTGCCGTCTGTTCGCACGAATGCGTACGCCGCACCACTACTCGATGCGTGTCCCGGTGCTCCAAAAACCACCGTCTCGCCCGAGATCGCCACATTACCGAAATTGTCACCAGGGCCGCCGTCCGGGGGTGCAAGTTTACGGACCTGGCGGGTGGGAGCCGACTGGGAACACCCGGCAATGGTACCTACGAATCCGATGGCGATACCGCGCAATAGCTGGCGGCGACGTGTGGCGTGACCGGAACGCGTCCTGCGATCTTTCGTAGAATCTTGGGCGTCACCGGAGGGCCGGCTCAGCGCCGGTGAATTCGTCGTTCGACCGGTCATCCTGATCTGTGCAATGGAGTCCGATAATTAATGGTGGCGTGGGTGTGCGGGTGAATCGGCAAGGCACCCACACAACAGCACGCTGCAGAGCGTTCCAGGCACTGCGGGGTGCAATGGTCAGCGATCGAGCAACGCGATTGTTGCGTCGATGGTATTCCCGAGGTATGGGTCGACATCCGCAAGTAGATCAACGCCATCGAAACCCTCCTCAGTGAGAAACACACTCGGCGTGGCGACATCCACGCCCAAGTACACCAACGTTGACCGGAGTTGTGATTCGAGCACGTGTTGATGGCGCCGATCTCGACCGGTCATGAGCAATCCCGCCGATCGCTGCCGATCGGTGAATCGCTCATAGGGAATATGGTCGATCAGTGTTTTCAGCGCGCCAGGCATTCCGCCGAAGTATACGGGTGAGGCCATGAACAGAAGGTCCGCAGCGAGGATACGTTCAATGGCCTCGGTCGTCGTGTCATCGTAAGCGCCGTGTTCGCGCCCATCGAAGTCGTCGAGTTGCGTAGTTCCCAAATCCAGTACCGCTGTATCGACGTTTCGGTCACGCAACGTAGCGGCTGCCCGTTCAGCCAGAGCACGCGTTCTGGAGGGATCGCGGGGACTTCCACAGATGACGAGGGCGTTCGTCATGCGTCCTGTTCCGGCGGTCCGTCCCATTCCTCGCCATTGTCTCGTGGGTCATAGCCGATCGTCTCCCGAGCATACGCGAGGTCGTCCAACCACCGTCGGTCGTTGGCGGAGACACCGTAGAAGTGGTCCCACTCGATAGTGTCGTCACGCAAACAGCAGTCGACTAAGTGCGCGCAATCCCGCCTGGATTGCCATAGGCCGCGCATTCGCGCGACTTGCTCCTCGTACTCATCGCTGCCGCGTTCCCAACGTCCCTCAGCAACACCCTTCTCAGCGTCCCCGAATGGGTGGTCCCATTCAGCGGCGCGGACGGCCCCGAGACGGAGGCCATAGAAACTGATGTCATGCGCTTCCGCGGCCAGTCGCCCAAGATCCTCACCATACGCTTTTGTAAGGCCGTATGGCGAATCCGGCCGGTGCGGTTCGTTATGTCCGGCGACGATGCCCTTGTCGTGGTACACCTCCGGGGCGTTTTGCACCTCTACCATTCCAACGGCGTGGTTCGATGAGGCGAACAATAGTGAATTCACGCCCGCATCGACCGCCGCTTCATATACGGTATTGATACCGAGCAGATTGTCCGACAGGTTCGCAGACCATCCAACGCTGCGGCCGCCAGGGCCGAACGCCTCGCTCGACCGCATCAGCGCGAGATGGATAACGGCGTCCTGTCCTTCGAGATGTGGTCGAAGATCACCGTATTCCCGCACGTCGGCGACAACCGACTCACCAGGACCCTCGATGGGTTCCACGTCGAGGAGTGTGAAGTCGTAATCAGCCGCGAGGTGGTCAGTGATGGCCGTCCCGACGCGACCGCCCGCGCCGGTGATGAGGACATCCATGGCCCGCCCTCGCGGGCGACGGTCTTGAGGGCACCGGCGATCCCAGCCGCTCAGGCTTCCACATGATCGGCAAAGACGTCGACAACGGCCCGCTGGTTGCCGCTCAGAACCGAAAGGATTGGCTCGGTCGTCCCGGCCTCTACGTACTCCGCGATTCGATCAACG
>JBDGPQ010000120.1:0-18665 GCA_042219595.1 Haloarculaceae archaeon | reverse complement strand
ATCATTTCGAGCGATACGGTGGATCGTCTTCGGTCGAAGTGGGCAATCGGCGTGCTCACGGGCCGCCCGGCAGCGGAAGCTGAGATCGCCCTCCAGCGGGCTGGCTTGGGAGATCTGGAGCCGAATGTCCGCTTCACGATGGACGACCCAACTGCCGGTAAGCCAGACCCGGAGCCGCTGATCGCGCTGGCTGATCGGCTCGGTGCGGACGCGCTGGTATTTGTCGGAGACACCCTCGACGACGTTCGAACAGTCGTCAATGCCGATGACATCGATGAGCGGAAATTCTATGGAATTGGTGTCCTCACGGGTGGGCTCAAGGGAGAGCGCGGGCGTACCGCATTCAAGCAGGCCGGTGCCGACGCCGTACTCGACTCTATTAACGACGTGCCAGACGCTCTAGAGGAGTGAACCGCCCCGGGATCACGCCCCGAGTGACCTCGACCTCAGCCTGTAGAGCGAGATTCTCGGTGCCAGAGTCGAGCATTCGGCTGTGGCGTAATATATTAGTTCTCTCTAATATATTTTCGTGCAAGGATGAGTACCTCTGTCCGTCGACCGGGCGATCACGCTCCCTCAAGCGAGGCGGTCCAGGCCGATCTTGAGACGCTACATGCCCTCTCGAACGAAACCCGGTATGAAGCGCTCCGATCGATCGCCGCCGCCGAGAATGGCCGTTGTGTCTGCGAAATCGAACCAGCTCTCAACGTGAGCCAGGGCGCGGTCAGCCAGGCACTCGGTCGATTGACGGATGCGGGTCTCCTCGAGCGACGGAAGGAAGGTCGGTGGCGCTACTACGAAGCAACGCCAAAGGCCGAGCGTCTCCTCGAAACACTCGATGCGATCAGAGTTGACTCATGAGTGAAGAAGCGAGTGAGCGGCGAGAGGTCGTCCGAGATCGATACGCCGACGCGGCAGCGACAGACAGCGGCTGCTGTGGTGGGACGGGCGGACCGGATTCGACTGCACTCGGCTACGAACAGGCCGACCTTGATGCCGTGCCTGATGCGGCCGATCTTGGTCTTGGCTGTGGCAATCCGACTGCTATCGCTAACCTCGAGGCCGGCGAAACGGTACTGGACCTCGGCTCTGGCGCTGGCTTTGATTGCTTCCTCGCAGCGAGAGAGGTAGGATCGGACGGACGGGTGATTGGTGTCGATATGACCCCCGAGATGATCGAAAAGGCTCGGGCCAATGCCGAGGAAAACGATACAGAGGTGGTTGAATTCCGCCTCGGCGAAATCGAGCATCTCCCAGTCGCTGACGCAACAATCGATGTCGCCATCTCCAACTGTGTGATCAATCTCTCACCTGAGAAGACGCAGGTGTTCGAGGAGACGCACAGAGTGCTGCGACCGGGTGGGCGGCTTGCCATCTCCGATGTCGTGTTGACCGCTGAGCCCCCGGCATCCTTGGATGTGGATCCAGCCTCAGCCGCGAGCTGTGTGGCTGGCGCGGCGTCGATACCAGCGCTGGAGCGGATGCTTGATACGGCCGGATTCACCGCGATCGATATCGTCCCGAAGGCAGATAGCGGATCCTTCATATCTGAGTGGGACAACGAGATCGATCCAAGCGACTTCGTCCAAGCTGCACGGATCGAGGCGATCAAGCCCCCCTAACCGAACGCGCAACCCTTATTCGCCGAGGTTCCACAGGCCGACCATGCAGGTCGCACTCCTCGGAGGGACCGGCGACATTGGCGAAGGGCTCGCACTCCGGCTGGCCTACGACACGAATCATGACATCGTCGTGGGATCGCGCACCTTTGAGAAGGCGGAGACGAAAGCCGAGGAGTACGAGACGGAGCTCGCGAGCCGGGGCGTGGATGTCAGGATTGGGTACGCGGAGAACCCTGATGCTGCTGACGGCGCTGATGTGGTGGTGCTCTCCGTCCCAGCCTACCACCTCGCCGATACGGTCGACTCGGTCGCCGACAGGCTCGACGATGGGGCGATCGTTGTCTCGCCAGCCGTCGGCATGCAGCGGGATGACGCCGGTATGCATTACAATCGACCGGCTGCCGGCAGCGTCACGCAGCTCGCAGACGAGGCAGCACCGAATCACTCCCGGGTAGTCGGCGCCTATCATAACCTTGCCGCAGGGCGTCTCGCAAATCTCGACGCCGACATCGAGGCCGACGTACCGATCGTCGGCGATGATGAAGATGCGGTCGACATCGTCGCGGAGCTGACAGCCGGGATAGACGGCCTTAGACCGCTACGAGCCGGTGGCCTCGCCAATGCCGCCGAGATCGAAGCGCTGACACCGCTTTTGATCAATCTGGCGGCAAACAACGAAGGTATGCACGACCTTGGCGTTCGGTTTCAGTAGGGGCGGATTTTTCCGAGTCTGATACGAGTCTGGCGCATGCGCGAGTACGATGCACTCGACGTGACGCTGTCGGATGGGGTTCTGACGATCAGGCTTGACCGGCCGGACCACCTCAATGCTGTCAACGCGGCGCTCCACGAGGAACTCACGACAGTGTTCCGCGCGGCGGCCGATTCGAACGCCAGGGTGATCGTTCTGACTGGCGCCGGGGAGGCGTTTTCAGCGGGCGGGGATATCGAGGAGATGCACGACCGACTTGACGATCCTGCTGCCTTCAGACAGACTCTCCGGGAGGCCCAACGGATTATCGAGGACATTCTCAGTGTGGAGCAGCCGATAGTGGCAAAGGTAAACGGCGATGCCACGGGCCTGGGTGCCACGTTGGCACTGTTCTGTGATGTGGTGCTCATGAGCGAGGACGCCCGGCTCGGGGATCCACACGTCCAAGTGGCCCTCGTGGCAGGAGATGGTGGTGCAGTCGTGTGGCCGCTCCTTACCAGTCTCAACAAGGCCAAGGAGTTGCTCATGACCGGCGATCTTATTTCGGCGAACGAGGCCGAAGATCTCGGTCTCGTTAACCACGCCGTCCCGGACGATCGGCTGGATGAGCGAACTGCTGAGATCGTTGAAACGCTGTCATCAGGTCCGCAGGCCGCGATTCGGTACACCAAGAAGACGTTGAACGCCTGGCTCGAGCTTGGTTCGACACTCGCACTGCAGCGCGGCTTGGCTTTCGAGGGTATCAGCCAACAACACCCCGACCATGACGCGGCCGTGAACGCGTTCCTGGAGGGCGAATCCCCGACATTTCCAAGTGCAAATGGCGAAACCAAATAAAGGGATGTAGCGATTGGGGAACTGAACGAAGTATGTCAGCGGAGCTTGAGGCCGTTCGGTCCGCCGTTCGCGAGTTTGCCGAGGCCGAGATCGCCCCCGTCCGTCGGGAGTATGACGATCCTAAGGAAAGCCGGTTTCCTCGAGAATTGTTCGAGCAGGCTGCAGAGTTGGATTTCCTCGCGCCACATTATCCCACTCAACACGGCGGTTCCGGGCTCCCGTTCCGGGCGACCGTACTCGTGCACGAGGAGTTCAATCGAGCTGATCCGGGCATCGGGACGGCGATTCTTGCCGCGAAATTCGGCACGGAATATCTCCTCGAATTTGGAAGCGAGGAACAGATCGAGCGCTACGTTGACCCGGTAATGGCTGGGGACGCAGCCTGCGGAACGTCGATCAGCGAGCCTGGCGCGGGAAGTGATGTCGCGGCCATTTCGACGACGGCCGAGCGAGACGGTGACGAGTATGTCATCGAGGGCGCGAAAACCTGGGCGAGTACGAGCCCGGTCGCCGAATTTATGCTCGTGATGGCGAAAACCGACCCCGGCGCTGGGCACGGCGGGATCAGCGCGTTCGTCGTCCCGACGGACACGCCGGGGTTCGTTGTCTAACGCGAAATCCCAACGATGGGCTTACGGGCGAGCCCGACGGCGGAGCTGTCGCTCTCGGGTGTGCGCGTGCCCGCCGAGAATCTCATCGGCACGGAAAACGATGGCTTCTACCAGCTCATGGAATTTTTTAATGAGAACCGGATTCTCGTCGCGGCGAACGCACTCGGTGCTGCCGCAGGTGCTTTTCGTCATGCGCATGAGTATGCTGATGATCGGGAAGCCTTCGGCCAGCGAATCGGCGAATTTCAGGGATTGCGGTGGCTCCTCGCAGATATGGCCACGCAGGTAGAAACAGCTCGCTCGACGGTCTATCGAGCGGCTCGACAGGTTGAGGCAGGCGAAGATCCACGGACACTTGCCTCGATCGCGAAATACTACGCCAGCGAGATCGCAGAAGAAGTCTGTTCTGCGGCCATTCAAATTCACGGTGGAAACGGTTATACCCGCGAATATCCCGTGGAGAAATTCTATCGTGACGCACGCGTCCAGCAGATTGTCGAAGGGACAAGCCAGATCCAGAAGAACGTCATCGCGGACAGTGTCGATCCGTCAACACTCTAAAATGCGGGAGTCACCGCTGCAGTGGCGGGAATGAGCGCCGTCTCACGAGCTGTCCTCATGCAGACGCCCTATCGGCCTGCGGAGCCGCGACGCAACCGCAGCTCCGCATCATGTATCAGAGCGGTTGGGAGCGTATCGGCTCCCGCCACAAGAGTTTGCCCTGGCAGAGGTCGGCTGATTGGGAGCGTTGTAGATCAGGCCGACGCTGTCGCGGTCTCAAAGGCTGCCTCGATGTCTTCAGCCTGGGTCACGCCGACGAACCGCTCAACGATCTCACCGTCGGCTTCAATGATAAGGGTCGGTAGTGATCGAACCTGGTACTCGTTAGCAACATCCTGCTCTTCGTCGACATTGACTTTCTCGAACGTTACATCCGGATATTCATCTTCCAATTCGTCGAGAATCTCGTCCTGAGTTTTGCACGGGCCACACCAGTCGGCGTAGAAATCCTTGAGCGTTACAGGCATACCCAAGCCGACGCCCGCCGGCAGGTTAATCCTTTGCACTACGAAGGAGAAAGCCTTAGTCGACCGCCGGCAAACAGCAATTCATGAGCGGCTCCGACGGCGGCGGACTCATGTCCAGTGCCGGGCTGGTCCGGTATTTCGACGCCGAAGACAGTAATGCCATCACGATCGATCCACGGACCATCGTCGCGTTTGGTGCTATCTTTGGCGTCTTCGTTCTGATGCTGAACGCCTTCGCGTGAGTGGGGCCACGGGGGTTCGGATACGGGGCATCTACGCCACCGCGCTAACGGCTCGCCTTGAGAACGTTGTCCAGTCATCCCAAGCGATTCGAGAACGCATTGACGGATCTCCCTCCGACGAACCCGCCGGAGCCCTGGTGGAAACCACCTCCGACCGTCAAGGAGTCGGCATCCATGGCGAACCTGAGTCCGTTGCCAAGATCGCGGCGACGATCGAGGAGGTTGGCCGCGATACCTTTCGGTGGAGTGCAACGGCACCCATCGACGGGGTGTTTGCCGGGGAGGTCACGGAGACACTGGGCAGCGGCGCCTTGGTCGATATCGGCACTGCCACAGGGTTCCTGCCGTTTAGCGCGACGGAGCGGCGGATCGAGACCGGAGATCGACTTCGCGTCCACGTCGGCGAGCCAGTCCCGCCGTGGAGCGAGGATCACCCAGTCCTCGATACCGAGGTCCGACTTCACGGTGGCCTGCTTGATCTCGTACGGGGTGGCCCGAAAGACACTGGCGAACCGGCGCTGGTCGATCTTCTCCCCGCCACTCCACCGAACGGGTGGCGCCCGGACTGGGGCCCGGGTGCCCTCGAACGGAACCATGAAGACCTCGCAGCCGCACTCGAGACAATCGCCACGGACGCCGAGGCTCTCGATGCGGCTCTCGAGGATGCCATCGCCCCGACGGATCGTGATCCTGGGCCGTACTGGACCGGTCGATCCACAACATGGTGTTGGTTTGGACGTGAATCCAGGTTCGCACTCGATGAGGACCGCAGAACAGTAACGACGACAATGCCAGGCCACCACCGCCTCAAGACGGCCGCTGAGGCGGCGAGTCCAGCGGTGGACTTCGTGGAGGCAGTCTGCCCGGAGTTCAACGGTGAATTTCCGTTCGACGTGGCGACGCGTGAGTTCGGTCCTCGGGAAGGCGATCAGGTAGCGATCGCCCATGGAAAACCGGACGGCCACCAGTTCGATCTCGGGACCGGTGAAGTCGTCGACCGTGAACCCGAGGGGACGGTGACGATCCGGCGCGAAATGACGCCAGGTGGAACCTATGACGCTCTCGACGTCGAGCGACAGGCCGGTGATATCGCATTAACGACGGCTACAGAGGGACGGTGGTGGTATCCTACGATCTACCGGAGCGAGGATGGGGACCGGCGAGGGACGTACGTGAATGTGTGTACGCCGGTGGAAATCTTCCCCGACGCTGTCAGGTATGTCGACCTGTACGTGGACGTCGTGAAACACGCCGATGGGACTGTCAAGCGAGTGGACGATGACGAACTCGATGACGCGGTCGCTGTTGGCGAACTCAGCGACGATCTCGCCGATCGGGCCCGTGAAGTGGCCTCCGCCGTCGAATCGGCTTTGTAACGGCGATAGATCCAAGCCGTTCAGTATGCTACCATAGACCATGGCGGCGGAGGGACTTTCGGACGAGGAAGTCGAGGCATTGCACGAGCTTGAACTCGCCGTGGAGTGGTTGCGCCGCGCACATGGGGATCTAGTCGCTTTTCACCACGAAGTCGGTCACGCGATGGATCACCTCGCCGACGCTGAACGGGCGTTGCGGGAGGCCGAGCGCCCAGAACTCGCAAATGCGGTCCGCGATGAGTACCTCCCCCGCGGCGTGCTGGACGATGACCGGTGGTCGTATGACGTCCTCGAGAGTTACGAGTCGAGTTTCCTCGAACCCCTCTGCGAGTTTGAGCATAACACTCGCGACCGGATCGCTGAAGGTCAGCGTCACGTCGCGGAGCGGCGCCAAGAGCGTGAGTGGCGCCGACGTGCCGACCGCGAGTGAAGCCAGTCGTTCATACGGACCGGGATCGAATGGCGGCGTATGATCGAGCCGGACCTTTCTGACCGGGTCGCCCTGATCACCGGAAGCGCGAAGGGCCTTGGCAGACGGTTGGCGCTCTCCCTTGCGGAGTGCGGCGCGGATGTCGCCGTGCAATATCGCCGGAGTGAGGCTGCCGCCACCGAGGTTGTCGAAGAAGCGCGGGAATTCGGAGTCGATGCGCATGCTTTTGCCGCGGATGTGACGGATCCGCCTGAAGTCGATGACTGCTTCGATGCGATTGGAGATGTGCTTGGCACTGTCGACATTCTTGTGAATAACGTTGGGGCCTTCGCACCCCGTCACTGGGAGGAACTCTCCTATACAACGTGGCGGACCGTGATGGAAACGAACCTGGATGCCACCTACCTCTGTTCGCGCGCGGCGCTCCCCGGAATGCGCGAGGCCGACTTTGGACGAATCGTCAACATCGGCTACGCTAGCAGCGAGAAGGGGCTCGTCAGTCCCAAAAACTTCCCGTACTTCGCGGCGAAATCAGGCGTCATCATGTTTACGCGGATGCTCGCTGCGGATACTCAGGACAGGGACATCACGGTGAATGCCGTGTCACCGTACGTGATCGAGAACTCCGATGAGTTTCCGGCCGATCTCCCTCGCGATCGACCTGCGTCGTTTGCGGATGTCACGCAAGCAGTGCTCTTTTTCCTCGAAGAAGGTAGCGGGTATCTCAGTGGCCAAAACGTCGAGGTGAGTGGCGGCTGGCTGCCAGAACGGGTCTGATGTGGCACCGCCGCGCGAACCGACAGGGTTTCGGGGGTGCCAACCCTGGTGATGACAACCGATGAGCCGCGACGTCATCGAGGTCCGTGGGGCCGCAGAACATAACCTCAAGGACGTCGACGTGACGATCCCCCGCGAGGAACTCACGGTTGTCACTGGCCTCTCTGGGTCGGGCAAGTCCTCCTTGGCATTCGAGACGATCTATGCCGAGGGTCAACGCCGGTATATCGAGTCTCTGTCCGCCTATGCAAGGAATTTCCTTGGTCAGATGGACAAGCCGCAGGTCGAAACGGTTGAAGGGCTCTCCCCGGCGATTTCGATCGACCAGAAAGCGGCCGCAAACAACCCACGTTCGACGGTCGGCACCGTGACGGAACTTCACGATTATCTTCGCCTGCTATATGCACGAGTTGGAACGCCACATTGTCCCGAATGCGGTCGGGAAGTCGGCGAACAGAGTGCGCAACACATGGTTCGGCGAATTCTCGATCTGCCGGAGGGAACGAAGGCGAAAATCGCTGCGCCGATCGTCCGCGATCAGAAGGGAGCCTTCGCTGACCGCTTTGATGAGTTGGTTAGTGAGGGATACACGCGGGTCGAGGTCGATGGCGAGGCATACGACTTGACGATGGATCGCCCCGATCTAGACGAGAACTACGACCACACCATCGACATCGTGGTCGACCGGGTCACGGTCTCGGAAGAGGCCCGATCACGGATTACTGATTCTGTGGAGACGGCCCTCGATGAGGCCCATGGCGTCCTCAAAGTAATCGTACCGGAGCCGCCAACGGGTGTCGAACTCGGCGGTGCGACCGCGCGGTCGACCGGCGATCTCGCGGATGCTGAAGAGGACAGTGGCAATGAAAGTGAGCGGCTTGTTGTCGAATTTTCTGAGGACCTCGCGTGTACGCACTGTGGCATCGATATTTCTGAAATCGAAACTCGGTCATTCTCCTTCAACAGTCCACACGGCGCGTGTCCGGAGTGTGAGGGAATTGGCGAGACGAAAGAAGTCAGTGAGGACCTCGTCGTCCAGGATCCCGAGAAACCACTAAAGGATGTATTCGAGCCGTGGAGCTACAATCGGACGTATTACTCCCGGCAGCTCGATAACGTCGCCGATCACTTCGGCATCGATGTTCACACACCATGGAAGGCGATTGACGACGATGTTAGACGACAGTTCCTCTATGGCACTGATGAGCCGGTGCACTTCCAATGGACGACGAAGAACGGCACGCGGGAGAAAACCGAGCGGTTCGAGGGGGTGATGGGCAACCTCGAGCGCCGGTATGTCGAGACGGACTCGGATCGGGCACGAGACCATATCGAGGACTACATGGCGACAACCACGTGCCCGGAGTGTCATGGGACGCGACTGAAGGCAGAATCCCGGGCTGTGCTCGTGGACGGGACATCGATCACGGAGGTCAATCAACTGTCGATCGGAGATGCGCTCGCCCACTTCGAGGATCTCGAGGCAGATCTCGACGAGCGGCAAACCAAGATTGCAGAAGAGATTCTCAAGGAAATCCGCGCGCGACTCGGATTCATGTGCGAAGTCGGGCTGGAGTATCTCACACTCGACCGCGAGGCGGCCACGTTGTCGGGTGGCGAAAGTCAACGCATCAGACTCGCCACTCAGATCGGGAGTGGGCTCGTCGGGGTGCTCTATGTCCTCGACGAACCATCAATCGGTCTTCATCAGCGGGACAATGACCGCCTGCTCAATACGCTCGAGGAACTGCGCGACCTTGGCAATACTCTGCTCGTCGTTGAGCATGACGTCGAGACGATGCGTCGGGCAGACAATATCGTCGACATGGGACCCGGCCCGGGCAAACGTGGTGGCGAGATCGTCGTCAATGGTCCAATGGAAGACGTGATTGCCAGCGAGGACTCCATCACGGGCGATTACCTCGCCGGGCGGCGTCATATCTCGGTTCCCGAGACACGCAGGGAGCCCGACGGCTATCTAAGCGTTATCGGCGGCCGTCAACACAATCTGAAGAACATCGATGTGGACATCCCACTCGGATGTTTCACTGCGATCACCGGGGTTTCTGGGTCTGGCAAGTCCACGCTAATGCACGAGGTCCTCTACAAGGGACTCGCCAGGGAGATGAATAACAATACTTCCGTCAACCCTGGCGAGCACGACGCGATCGAGGGCCTTGATCAGATCGAGTCGGCACGCTTGATCGACCAGAGTCCCATCGGCCGGACGCCGCGGTCGAACCCGGCGACGTACACGAACGTCTTCGATTTCGTGCGTGAATTATTTGCTGAGACGGACCTCGCCCAGCAGCGAGGATACGATAAGGGGCGCTTCTCGTTCAATGTAAAGGGCGGCCGGTGTGAGGCCTGCGGCGGGCAGGGCCGTGTCAAGATCGAGATGAACTTCTTGTCCGACGTTCATGTCCCGTGTGAGGAGTGCGGGGGGGACCGCTACAACGACGAAACCCTCGACGTCGAGTTCAAGGGCAAAACAATCGCGGACGTTCTCGAAATGTCGGTCGACGAGGCAGCGGAATTTTTCGCCTCACATAGCCAGCTCCGGCGCCGGCTCGAACTTCTGCAGGATGTCGGGCTGGGGTATATGCGACTTGGGCAACCTTCAACGACACTGTCCGGTGGTGAGGCCCAGCGCGTCAAGCTCGCCGAGGAACTCGGCAAGAAAGATACCGGTGAAACGCTCTACCTCCTCGACGAGCCGACGACCGGGCTGCACCCGCATGACGAGCGAAAGCTGATCGATGTGCTCCACCGATTAACCGCGGAGGGCAACACCGTGGTCGTCATCGAGCACGAACTCGATCTGGTGAAGAATGCCGATCACATCGTGGACCTCGGACCGGAAGGTGGCGAGCATGGTGGGGAAGTCGTCGCAACGGGGACGCCGGAAGCCGTCGCCCGGAACGACGAATCACACACTGGCCGCTATCTCAGGGACCTGCTTCCAGGGGTCGACCTCGAAGGTCCGCGCACGGATCGTGTAATCCAGCCGGAAGAACCGGTTGCGGATGGGCAAGCTGCCGGTGCTGGCGACGACTGATGGAGATCGTCCTCGCAACCGATACGGGACTCTGTATTGCGCAGGGTAACGGAGAGGAGTGGACGGCCAACTGGTACGATCCCGGAGTAAATCTCGAGTGCGTTGCCGCGGGGGCTGTCAAAGCATTCGCGGGGACCGCAGATGGCCGTGTCCTGATGGCGACCACCGGCACCACATGGGAGGTCGCTGGCTCGATGGCAGATCGGGTCACTGCTCTCGCCATCAGTCCACACGATCCGGAAGTGGTCTGGGCGGGCACGGAGCCGAGCCGGCTGTATCAATCCCGGAACGGTGGGCGAACCTGGCGGGAGCGACCAGGTTTGGCCGACCTCCCCTCCGCCGATCGGTGGTCTTTCCCCCCGCGACCCGACACGCATCATGTCCGCTGGATCCTCGAGGATCCGGCCGTCTCGGGACACCTGTCACTTGCGATCGAGGCTGGGGCCCTCATCCGGAGCACGGATGGGGGCGAGACCTTTCTCGATCACCCGGACGGGGCGCGTCGGGACAATCACACGGTGGCATCCCACGAGGATGAACCTGAACGGCGGTACGTCGCCGCAGGTGACGGATATGCTGAATCGCCTGATCGAGGGGATACATGGCGGTACCCGCAGGAGGGGCTCGAGCATCGATACGTCTGGGGACTTGCCATCGCACCTGACGATCCAGAGGAAGTGTTCGTCTCTGCCGCGAGCGGCGCCTTTGCCGCTCACGACACTGAGGGGACGAGCTACGTGTACCGGCGACGGGACGGTCGGTGGGAGCGAGCCATGGACGGCTTACCGGGTCCAGACGGGCTTGGACGGGCCGTCCTCGCAACCGGAAATGATTCTGTCCTTGCGGCGACCAATCACGGGGTATTCCGACGCGACGAAGGGATATGGACGCGGCTTGGACTCGCGTGGCCGGACCGGTGCCGACAGGAGTTGCCGCGTGGGCTAGCCGTTCTACAGGCGTAGCAGGCCGAGTGCCTCGAGGCTTGAGTCCGAGGCGGTTCACCTGAATCGAGAGGGATTTGACCCGCGGGCTGTTCCAGCCAGTCATGTGGGACTTCGTCGTGGTTGGCGCTGGGCCGGCGGGGTCGCGGTTCGCCCGTCAAGCTGCCGAGCGCGGCCGCGACGTTCTGGTCCTCGAGCAGGGGAGAATCGGCGAACCCCTCGCCTGCTCGGGTCACGTCAGCACCGACCTCTGGTCATTTACCCCAGCGGGTGCGCGTGCTGAACTTCTTCAAAACGAGGTATTTGGCGCACGATTCCATCTTGGCGATGCCAATAGTTCGGCCTACCCATTCTACAAGGACGAGCCGGTGTCGAACGTGATCGACCGCGTCGGCCTTGACCGTCGGCTGGCGGGAGCCGCACGGGCTGCCGGTGCTGAGGTCCGCGAAGAGCACACCGTGCTTGGGGTCGAGGAGAACCGTGATGGTGTGACCGTGACGGCACGGGGCCCTGATGACGTCAACACCCTCAACGCTCGGATCGTCATTGGGGCAGATGGACCGAATTCTCGGGTTCGATCCAGCCTCGGGCTTCCAGCGCCCGACGAGTTGCTACACGGCGTGCTCGGCTTCGTCTCGGATCCGGACCATGCCGACTTCGTCGATGTGCACTTATCGGTGCCGGGGTTCTTCGCCTGGCGGATTCCCCGCGGCGATGCCGGCGTCGAGTACGGCCTGGCCATGCCGCCGGGCCACGACGTCCGCGCCCGCTTCGAGTCCTTCACGAGCGCCTACGGCGTTTCACCGACGAACCGATGCTCCGGACTGATCCCGATCGGCCCACCGTCCCGAGTGACCGGCCGGCGATCTCTACTCGTCGGCGACGCTGCCGGCCAGACCAAGCCTTTCACCGGCGGGGGAATTCGATACGGCATGCTCGCGGCCGACCATGCTGCACGGACAGTCGATCCGGCGAGGCCGGGCACCCTTGGCGACTACGAGCGGGCCTGGCGGTCGGACCTTCGTCGGGAGATTAGGCTGGGAGGCCTCGTACGCAAAGCGTACGACCTTCCGAAGCCGGTCCAACGTGTCGGTCTGCGGATGCTCTCGGGGAAGATCGGCGTTCACATGGATCGGCCGACGACTCTGTTCTCTTGGGAGCAAGTTCGGGCGCTGCTCTCCGACTGAGGAACCCGACAGCAGAACCAACTCCATCGTCACGGCACATTCAGTCCGCCAACAGGTCCTGGGAGTCCACTTTGCGGAGTCAATACGTTGGCAAACGAGCTGACGTGTCGGATCCTTCCACAAACGGTAGATCCCGCCGCGTGGCCGAGACGTTCGATCCGTCGACGCGGACCGCAAGCTCATCGGAGGCGTCAGCATCGATGAGAGCCAATGCAATAGGACACTCTAGCGTTGGGCTATCGGTGGCACGTGTGATTTCGCCAACCGCCTCGTCACCATCAAACACCGCTGCGTCCGCCGCCGGCTGCGCGGCAGGTGCCAGTCCGACCAGACGCTTCGACGGCTGACCCCGGTTCTCGATCCGAGAAACGACCTCCTGGCCGACAAAACATCCCTTGTCGAAGTCGATGGCGTTACGCAGCCCAAGCTGGTTGGGGATCCGACCAGCGAGTTCAGTTTCGAACAAAGGGGTACCGGCTTCCAGTGTGAGCGTCTCCCAGACGGTCCGACCGAAGGGTACGGCGTTCATCCCACGATTCTCGAGAGTGTCGAACACGTCAGTCGCCGCCTCGACACCACTGACAACAAGGTACCCCTCCTCGCCAGTCAGGCCATCATCCCGGACCACCGTGACTCCGGCGTCGCCCATCGAGCCCCGGATGAATGACAACGGTTCGTCCGGCGTCTGGGCCGGAGTGACACTGGCGATTTTTTCGGTCGCCTTTGGACCATAAACACCGAAGACGACGAATTCGTCAGTCGCTGTAGTGACGTTGACGTCTTGGATGAATGTCTTGCCCGCCCAGTCATCGGCAAGCGGTCCGGCCTCGCCAGGTGGTGTCAGCACGAGAAGGCGCTCTGCGGTGGTGAAGACGTACAAATCCGTCCGAATTCCGCCCTGTGGATCAAGCAGCAGCGCATACACTCCATGGCCATCTTCTACCGAGATGGCATTCGACACCGCATTATCGACGAACTCGTGCCGATCATCGCCGGTTACCGTGACGACCCCGACTGGGTGCTCTGTAACACCGGCTGCATTCCGCACGGCACGGTGAGTGCGCTCCGGTCGGCCATAGTCGGCGACCACCTCACGCTCGCCGACAGTGACGAAGCTCGCCCCATGATCCTCGTGGACCGGCCGAAGCATCTCCATACCTCAGAGACTGCTGCGATGCGGTTAAGTCCCGCGGGCTAGCCGGCCCGGTCGACCCGCTCAGCGACTTCGTCGATCTCGTCACGGGTCGCCGAAAGCATCGGACCGGGCTCGGCTCGAGCAAGGGCGGCTGCCGCCACCCCGGCAGAGAGCGCGGATGCGGGCTCGGCATCTCGGGCGAGGCGGGCGAGAAATGTCCCCACGAAGGCTTCCGTACTCCCGCTCTCGTCAACGGTCCGTCCCTCGACTGCCATCCGCTCGTGCATCACGTTCGTACCTGGGGTATCCTGCATGAGAACTGCGCCACGGTCAGTGCGGGCGATGACTGCCATCTCGATGTCATACTCGGCCACCATCGTATTGGCAAGCTCGCGTGGTTGGCCGCGGAGGTCGAGGACCGCCTTGGCATGCTCCTCGCTCACGAACACCACCTGAACATGGTCTAGCAATCGATGAAATAGCTGGCCAAGCCGGTCGGGATCGTGACGGCGATCATCGTACTCCACTGCAAGCGCGGCCGTTGCACCACCCCCGCTGCCCGCCCGGAGCATTGCGCCTGTCGTCTCTGCAGCGTCAGCCGATAGTGCAGGAGTCCCGAGACCTGAAAAGACGACGTCCGCAGTTTGGACACGATCCATCGGTAGGTCGTCAGGTATTACCGTTGCCGCCGTCGTGTCACCACGGTCGTGCCAGCGTCCCGCCGGCCGTGGCTCGACGCCAGGCTCGTGATACACGATTCCCATCCGGCCCTCTGTCGCCGGCTCGATCACCGCATCTACACCATGTCTCCGGACTTCCGCCGCGACACGCCGACCAGGCGGGGAATCTGGCAGCTTGGATACCCACGTCGCGTCGAGTCCGGCAGCGGCCGCGGCGACGGCAACACTGCTCTCCATTCCGTCGGCATGGAGCGCTGCTCGGTCGGCCCGCGCGAGCCGCCCCTGTTCAGGTGCGGACAACCGAAGCGCGGTTTCCCCAAACGTGACGAGATCGGTCATGCCCGACCATCACGTCAATGACACTTAGTTCCACTGCCGTCCTCAGCCCTGCCGACCGGCTAGCCGTGTCCGGGATAATCCCGCTCGAAGCGGGCTTCGATGTCGGCATCCGCAAACTCGATGATGACTGGTCGGCCGTGCGGGCAAGCGTACGGGTTCTCGCACTCGTCAAGCGCAGAAAGCAGGTTTTGGACGGAGCCCTCGGTGAGTGAGACGTTCCCCGTCACCGCGGGATAACAGGCCAGATCTGCCATGAGGGCCTCGGCGGCGGCCGTGACCGTTTCGGCCCCGGTGCCGTCTTCCGAGACAAACTCCGTAATGACATCCCGCAGCAGCTCCGGCTCCGCAGCGCCGGCAACAAGTCCCGGGACCGCGGTAATCCGAAGTTGGTGATCGTCGACACGTTCCGTTCGAAAGCCCAGATCGGTGAGGGCCTCCTGGTGGGCCTCCGCGATGGCTGCTTCGCCAGCGGTGACCGATAACTCGACAGGATCAGCCAATACCTGGCTTTCGACTCCGGCATCGAACTGTTCACGAAGCCGTTCGAAGTGGATCCGTTCATCGGCCGCGTGCTGATCGATGAGAACCAAGCCGTCAGCCGTCTCAGCCACCACATACGTGTCCCGGAATTGACCGAGTATACGCATGGCCGGAAGGCGGTCGAATGTGGACCGCTGTTGCTCCTCGTCCTCGAAGGTGGCCTGATTGCCGTCATCCTGGAATTTTCGGCTCGTGTTGGGCAAATCACCGCTGCCAGTGGCGCCAGTCCGTACCGATTCGGCCGAGATGCTCGGCCGTTCCGCGACTGGTGGAGAGTCATCCCTCGTGGACTGATCGCCACCTTCTTCCGAAGTCCTATCACCAGGGGTTACTGGCGTCTCAGCCGGCGTTGAACGACCACGGGGTGCTGCGGTGCGTACAAGCCCTTCCCGCATGAGCGCGGCGTGAACGGCCGCCTCAACCTGCGAACGGATGCCAGCTTCATCGGCAAACCGTACCTCGAGTTTCCGGGGATGGACGTTGACGTCTACATCCGCGGGATCCACACTACACTCAAGAACTGCGAACGGGTACCGATCGGGCCCGAGCTGCGTTCCATATGCTTCGATGACAGCCTCCCTCACAGCCGCCGCTCGGACGTACCGACCATTGACGAACGTGTTGAGGTAATCACGGTTTGATCGAGTCGTCTCTGGATGCGAAATCAATCCAGAGACGCTCGAAAGCGGACCCTCTGGGAGGTCGTCGAACTCGACGGGAATCATTGCCTGGGCCACCTCACGCCCATACACCTCCAGAACCGCCTCACGGCGATCGCCGCCCCCGGTTGTCGCAAAGGTTTCCCGGTCATCATGCGTCAGTGAAACGGCGACGTCCGGGTCCGCGAGCGCGTACCCCGATACGACACCATTGACGTGAGCAAACTCCGTGCTCACCTGTTTGAGATACTTCCGTCTGGCAGGGACGTTGAAGAAGAGATCCCGTACTTCAACGGTAGTCCCCGGCGGGCAGCCAGCTGGATTCACCGCGGTCACCTCGCCCCCTTCGACGACAAGTTCGGTACCACGGTCGGCATCCACGTGTCTGGTGGTGATCGTCATCCGGGACACGGCACCGATAGCATGCAGTGCCTCGCCGCGAAATCCAAGAGTACCGACTCCGCTCTCGAGATCAGCGATATCACCGATCTTCGATGTAGTGTGTTCCCGCACAGCGCGGCGAACTCCCTCTCGAGTCATGCCCGTACCGTTATCGCTCACCTCGACCAGCTCCGTCCCGCCAGCCGCAACGCTCACGTCGACCCGATCAGCCCCAGCATCCAGAGCGTTCTCAATGAGTTCCTTGACAACGGAGGCCGGCCGCTCGACGACTTCGCCTGCGGCGATGCGCTCGACGGTCTGGGCGTCAAGCTCCCGAATTTCCGTGGCCTCCGGCATTCAAGGCTGCGTTCGCGCGGTGCGGTCTTGAGAGCTGCGCTCACAGAGCGGTCTGGCTCTAACAATGGCGCGCTGCCGTCCGTATCTGCCACCTGGCCGTCAGAACCGAAGATGGGATGTAGAATCAGGGAGGTCGTCGTCATCGTCGATGCCGCCCACGTGTTCGAAATCGTAATCGCTGTCTGTGAGATACACATCGCCACGATTAACGGCCACGTCGACGCCGACGAGAGGGCTCCCCGCCGCGGGGCCGTTATCACAACTTCCATCACAGGTATCGAACAGTGAGCCGTGTTTGGGGCAGACCAACTGGCCGTCTCGAAGCACTGCGCCGATGTCTCCACCGCGATCCAGTCGCTGGTATTCGTGGGTGCACGTATTCACCCATGCCGCGACATCATCCTCACACGGGACAACGGTAATCTCCGTTCGGTCACCTCGAGCATCTGTCGCGGTGAAGAGAAACGACCCTTCATCGTGAACCGCGTCAACGGAAACGAGCCTGGTCGGCATTGGCTGAGTCTGACCGGTCTCTGTGCTATCGGCCTTACGGTCCGGTAGAAGGCCCCAGCCGGCATGACAAATAGCTATAAGTAATTTCCCTCAGATGTTCGGGTATGGTACACTCTAGCATGACCGATCGACGGTCGTCGGCGGGTGTCGATCAATGAGCGATACGATAAATCGCCTCGGCGGCGTCAACAACGAGGCGGTATGGAGAGTTACAAAGCAGGCTTTCCTCGCATCCGCTCTGATTTTCCTCGTGACGATCCTACTGGGCTTCTTGAATATTCTCACGACCGGGCAATTGCCACGATGGCAGGTTCTCGTCCACCTTCACTCCGGCACACTGGGATGGATTACATTATCGATGATCGGAGCAGCAGTCTGGTTGTTTGCTGCTGATCGATCCCCCTCATCTGCGTATGCCGGCCGCGTCAAATGGGTGGTCTGGCTTTCGATACTTGCCTTCATCGGGTTGATCGCCAGCTTTGGGCTCGCTTCCGACGCGATCGGCCTCCGCGTGTTACTCGGAATTATCGGGCCAATAGCAGCACTCGTCGTCTGGGCTGCAGCCGTCGTCATTGTACTTGAACTCCGTGCTATGACTGGCTCGAGTTCCGCCCAATGGCTCATGGCGACTGGCCTCGTTGCAGCCGGCATCGCCACGACGATGGGAGCTTTGATGGCGATGGCCGTGTCGGGTGTCCTTCCGTTCCCGCCAGAACTTGCGATCTTCGGGCATGTGATAGCCATCGAAGGCTACCTCTTCCTGATTGGCGCGGCCACCATCGAGTGGCTCGTCATCGGTGCTGACACCACCAATCGGAGTCGACCGGCACTATTCCAAGCACTGCTCGGGATCGTGATCGCGTTGCTTGGGCCGGCAATCATCGTCATGGCCTTGATGGGTGTGCCGCAGGCCACCCTCGGCATGATCGCAAATCTTGGCCTGTTGAGCCTCATCGTGCTCTACGGGCTGGTCTTCCTGATTCGGGTCGGACCAACCGCTCTCACTCGGAGTCCACTTGACGGTGGGCCGAAGGCATGGGGCTTCTTTTCCGCATTATGGTTGGCGATTGCGGCACTCATGTGGCCGGCTCGTCTCGCCCTCGGTAATCCGGAATGGTGGATCCTCGCTTATGCACACATTCTGTTCGTCGGACTGTTGACGAACGCGATACTGGGTGTGCTTGCGGCACGCACTGCAGACGCACCACCACGGTACGAATGGGCCGAGCCCGTTGGGATG
>JBDGPQ010000050.1:0-19146 GCA_042219595.1 Haloarculaceae archaeon | reverse complement strand
ATAGCCTCGATCGCCTTGGAATTCCCCTTGTCGAAATCGGGACGATGCCGGACATTGCATCCCCCGAGGAGGCCCGAGCGGCCGCTGAACGCATCGGCATGCTGTTACGCTCGACCGGCTCGGTCAAGCGTGGACTTGGCACCATCAGACAGGACGTGAACGTCTCCATTGCCGACGGTGCGCGTGTAGAAATCAAGGGAGTACAACAGCTGGAAGACATCGAAGACATCGTCCGGATAGAAGTTGGCCGACAGGTCGAGTTACTCGATATTGCCGCGGAACTTGACGAACGGGCGGCAGCGGTGCACGACCCAGTCGATGTCTCCGACGTGTTCCGGGAGACCGACAGCAGTGTCATTGAGAGTGCGCTTTCGGATGGAGGAAGTGCGATGGCCATACGGCTCGAAGGGTTTGACGGGCTGGTCGGCCGAGAGATTCAACCGGATCGGCGTCTTGGAACGGAATTCGCCGACCACGCCCGCCGACACGGCGCAGGTGGCGTATTCCACACTGATGAACTACCCGCCTATGGTATCACCGATGACGAGGTCGCCCAACTCCGCGCGGCCGTGAACGCCGAGGCGGATGATGCCGTCGCTCTCGTCGCTGACAACCCGGAGACGGCATCGCTCGCGATCGAAGCGGTCGCGGATCGAGCGCGGCGCGCGAGTGCAGGTGTACCTGAGGAGACCCGTGGCGCCAATGAGGATGGGACGACCCGATACCTTCGACCGTTGCCCGGTGCGGCGAGAATGTACCCGGAAACCGACGTTCCACCGGTCGAACCGGACGTGACCGAAGTCGACCGACCGGAATTGCTGACGGAGAAAGTTGAGCGCTACGAACACGAACTCGGGCTCGATACGGGCCTCGCGGAACAGGTCGCGTATGGCCAATTTATGCCGACGTTTGAGGCTGCTGTCGAGAATGGTGTCGACCCGACGCTGGCCGCGAGTACGCTCGAATCTACGCTGACGGAACTCCGCCGTGACGACGTAGCGGTCGCAACCCTCACCGAGCAGCAACTGCTTGACGCGTTGTCGATAGTCGAGAACGGTGAGGTGCCAGCTGAAGGGCTGCCCGATCTACTGCGTGAGATGGCAGGTGAACCCGAGCTGTCGGCGAGTGCCGCCGTTGAGCGAGCCGACCTTGGCGGTGTGGATGAGTCGACCGTTCGTGAGGCCGTGACAACAGTCGTGGAGCGGAATGCCGAGCAAGTGGAGGCGGAAGGTATGGAAGCATTCTCGGCACTCATGGGCGAGTGCATGGCTGAGCTCCGTGGCAAGGCTGACGGCGATGTCGTGAGCGATGTCCTTCGTGAGGAGATTCAGCGTCGGGCCTGAATCCCAGACGTTGGGACTGCCATCCAGACGACTCGTCTTCCATGGATCGGGACAAGATCCTAGGTCCATGCTGTAGAGCTACCCAGTGCTGGCCGGTACAGCCGTCAGCCACGGTCCTCTTCAACACGGGCTGCCCCGCGCCGAAAAATCCCGGTGAGCGTGCGTGCTTCCCTGGGTGTCGGATCCGCCCGGCCGAGCAATCGACGAAACATCCGGCCGGCCTTCGGGCGTTTTTCTTCTGGATGTCCAGTCGCCTCAAGAAACTCGGCAAAGCGATCGTGAAGACGCTCGATCGCTGCTGGATCGGCACGTTTGTGCGGTTCATCCGGAAGTTGGCTTCCTGTTTGGGCGAGCGACCGCAGTTCATACAAGATGATTGTCGCCGCCTGGCCGAGGTTGAGTGAGGGATACTCTGCAGTCGCCGGTATCGAGCACACCTCATCGATCCGGGCGAGTTCGTCATTGGTCAAGCCCACTCGCTCTCGTCCAAAAACGAGTGCGACATCGGCGTCAAGACGGTCCAACCGGTCGGTCATCTCGGCGGGCGTCTTGACAGGATAGCGAACGTGGTTTGAACTGTCCTCGTTGGGGACGGCAGTGCAACCGATCGTATGATACTCTGTTACGAGCGCGTCGAATGAGAGCCGACGCGCATCCGGCAATATGTCTTCTCGCGCCCGGCCAGCGAATCCAAACGCCTCCCCATCAGGATCCAATTCCGGCGGATCGATCAAGAGAAGGTCCGTAAAGCCGAAATTCTTCATCGCACGTGCAATGGTTCCAACGTTGCCAGGGGTGTCGGCATCCACGACGGCAACCGCGGGAATCGTCACAGGTCCAAATCCCCCAGATCCATATCGAGGGCTTCGCGTTCGGCCTCGTCCATTCCTTCCACTTGCTCTTCAACCTCGTCGAGTTCTGCGGGTCGGTCCGGGTCAGGTAGTGAATCTGGATCCCGATCAACGTGTTCCAGCCCGGCATAGTCTTGAGGAGCCCGACCGCCGTCATCGAACCACTCGTGAAACCGGTCCGGCAGGTCGGCGGTTCCGGCGTACTCGTCCCCGCCACATTCCCGGAACCAGTAGAGAAAGTCCGTTTCGTGGTCCGCACAAAGGAGAACTTCAGCGACCGGCTCCCCGTAGACGACGTCGGCCTGGTTCCAGGCGTGAGCGTTGTCGCCCCCGTCCGCGAGCCAGCATGCGTCGCACGGCTCGCCGACGATCGCGGAGAGTCGGAGGAGCCTGTGGCGGGCATCTTCAGGAATCTCGTCCATGGGCCGGAGGTCACCCTCGTCAGTGAACACCTCGGACTCCTCGAACCGCCACCCCCGAAGCCCGATGCTGACCTTGGCCATGATACTGGTTGGATGTAGGCTGTTAAAAGGAGTCGGCACTGCGAGCGAGCCGTTTTTCCGGGCCGGGGCCAAGCGCGAGTAATGAATACCGTCGAGGTCGGTGACCTCACCATTGGGACCGGTCACCCGCCGCGGATAATGGGCGTCCTCAATCTCAGTCGGGAATCGCCGTACAAGCCATCAGTATACGATGACCCTGACCAAGCGGCTGCATACGTGGAAGCAGAGCTCGTGGATCAGGGTGCGGACATCGTGGATATCGGACTCGAATCTGCGAATAAACGGTTCGAAGTCCTCACAGCAGAGGAAGAACTTGACCGGCTGGACCTCGCTCTCGAGACGCTTGATGCAGTCGACACAGATGCGATCTTCTCTATCGAAACGCGCTACCATGAAGTCGCAGAAGCTGCCCTCGATGGCGGCTTTGATATGGTGAATGACGTGTGTGGCTTTGCCGATCCCGCCATGCCAGACGTGTGTTCCGATCACGATGCTGCCGTGGTCAAGATGGCGAGTCCACCCGACCTGGAGCGACCCGGAGCGGTCGAATCAGTCGATGGCATCTACGAGGCCCTCAAACGCGGAGGCCTCACGGACAAGACGATCATTGATCCAGCATTCGGCGGTTGGAGTGAAGGCAAAACACTGGAGGAGGACCGGGAAACGTTCCGCCGGCTCCGGGAATTTCAAGCCCTCGAACGGCCGATCCTTGTCTCAATCAATCGAAAGAACTTCCTCCGTCACCTTGCCGGCCGTAGCACCGAAGATGCCTTGCCAGTGAGCCTCGCCGCAACGAGTATGGCGATCGAACGAGGAGCGGACGTGGTTCGGACCCACGATGTTGCCGAAACACGGGACGCTGCGATCATCGGTGATGCGTTTGCCGAGAAAGCGAGTCTGGCACCGGATATTGGCGTCACAGAACTCGATATCGCTACTCGAACTGATCTGGAACGACATCTCGACGCAGTCGGGGCAGGGGATGCCGATCCCGGTAACGGCGTCGCGACAGCATTCGCAATCACCGGACTCGAACGCGCTGATAAGGATGCACTCCTCGCCGCGGCTCGTTCTCGATCTACGCTCTGCGCAAGTGACGGCGCGAGACTGATCATTGCGGGATCCCTCGCAGCTCTGGCGGAACTCGAGATTGGCGATAAGACGTCAGAGCGACTCGAAGCTGTGGTGGACCATATTCACTCGGTATGCCGATAATCCGTGAATGCGGGTGGAAGAGTCGGTCTCGCTGTCGATATTCTTGGATTCGCCCGTCCGACAGACCAAGAAAGCTTATACCGGATGCGCCAAAAGCGAGGGGTGAAGGCCGAAAGGGCACCTGGGCAGGGGTACACCCCTGGTGCCATTTCGGCTCAATCCGCTTTATAGAGTGGCTAACTGTGTAGGGCTAGCTATGGATTTTGCCACCTGGGAGCCGGTGTACGAAATCATCCGTGAGGATATGGGCTACGACCGCGACGCGGATACTCGTGCACGAGACCGGCTGCTTGCGATTCTGGGCAATGGTCCGACGGCCGACGTGTCCGCCAAGGCCTTTTCCACGCAAACGGTCGCAATTGTCGCCCCTGGACGGACGCTGGAAGACGACCTCGACAGTGTCGAAGAGGCGGATGAAGTCATCGCCGCTGGGCGGGCTGCCGACCGACTGATAAGGGCAGGCATCGAACCGCATTGGGTTGTCACCGATCTGGATGGCCATCCCGACCACGTGCCCGCATTAACCGAGCGTGGGCCGACGGTTCTGATCCATGCCCATGGCGATAATATCGAGTTGCTTGAGCGGGTCGTTCCGGATTGCAATTCCGGGGCGGTCATTCCGACCACCCAGGTGGCGCCGGCTGGACCCGTTCGGAATTACGGAGGATTCACCGATGGAGATCGTGCGGCCTTCTTTGCTGACGCATTCGGCGCCAATCGCCTAACTTTCCCCGGATGGCAGCTGGACGATGCGGACGTTGGGGGCATAAAACGACAAAAACTCGACTGGGCCGCGCGGCTCCTTGCCTGGCTCGAGCGGCGTCGGGGGGAGCAGTTTTCGGTACTCGACGACCTCCGTGCTGTCATCGACCTCTCGGTGATCCCCGATTCGTCGTGAGCCTTTTGCCCTGAGGCAACCGTACCGGTGTATGGCCCACGACTGTGGGTTCCTGACGGAGTTCGTGCCCGCCGACCGGGTCTCGGTCGGCGCGGACGCCCGTGATGCCCACGCAACGGACTTTGGAACGGGGATGGGCAGCGGTGGCGTTCGACCGGACGCTGTCGTTTGGCCTACAACCACCGAGGAGGTGGCTGCAGTTGTATCCGAAGCTGACGATCGCGGAGTTCCTGTGACGCCGTATGCCGCAGGGACCGGTCTGGAAGGCAATGCAGTTCCCGCCCATGAGGGAATCAGTATGGATCTTACGCGGATGAATGACGTCATCGAAATCCGGCCTGCGGATTTCCAGATGGATGTCGAGCCGGGTGTCATGGGTCCGGCCATCGAGGAAGCTGCCGGATCTCATGGCCTGTTTTTCCCGCCGCTACCGTCTTCTGGTGATATTTCGACAATTGGCGGGATGATCGCCAACGATGCGAGTGGGATGCAGACGGTCAAATACGGCGAGGTTGCCGACTGGCTGCTCGGGTTGGAGGCTGTTCTTGCGGACGGGTCGGTGATACGGACAGGCGGCCGCGCAAAGAAAACCTCCAGCGGGTACAACCTTGGTGACTTGCTGGTCGGCAGCGAGGGGACGCTCGCGATCGTCACGCGAGCCACGCTTTCATTGGCGGGTATTCCCGAGCAAAAGCGGGGTGGCCGCGCGGTCTTCGAAACGCTTGATGATGCCGCGGCGGCCGTGGCGGACGCCGTCCAGTCCGGTGTCGATGTCGCAAAGATCGAATTGGTGGATGCGACGAGCGCACGCATGGCCAACGCATATCAGGGCGCGGCGCTCCCTGATGCGCCGATGGTATTTCTCGAATTTCATGCCAATCACGGTATCGAGGCCGAAATCGAGTTTTGCCGGACGGTCTTCGAATCGCATGATCCTCTCGAGTTCGAGCTTGCCGATGAGGCGGAAATGGACGCCCTCTGGGAAGCGCGAAAGGAGCTAGCCATGGCGGTTACGGAATGGGATGAGGACCTCACACCGCTTGTCCCGGGAGATGTCACTGTGCCAATTAGCGACTTGCCCGCGATGGTCCAGGAGGTGCAGGCTGTCGCCGACGAGTTCGACCTGCTCATTCCAACGTTCGGCCATGCCGGAGACGGGAATCTCCACTATGTAATCCTGGTCGACGTCACCGACACGGAGCACGTCGACCGGGGTAAGTCGGCGTCGAGTGCCATCGTCGAACGGGCGCTCGAGTTCGGCGGCACTGCGACGGGCGAGCACGGAGTCGGGATGGGCAAGCGGGAGTACCTTGCGAAGGAATTCGGCGAGGCAACAGTAGAAGCGATGCGGGCTGTGAAATACGCGCTCGATCCGAACGATACACTCAACCCCGGGAAAATCTTCCCGGAGACGGCAGAGGGTGGTCGAGTCCGCCGGCCGGCCCGCCTTGATTAGGGTGCGAGAGCATCCATTGTGGACGCCATCTCTTCACGATCCGTGCCGCGAGGGAACGTGACCGTAACGGCATCAACACCGTCGATTGCTGTCCAGGCTGCTAACCGATCACGGGCCTGCTCAGCGGTCCCCGCGGCGGCCATCGCATCGAGCAGGTCGTCATCGATCGCGGCCCGCGCCCCTGCTCGGTCGCCTTCGTGCCATAATTCAGTGATTTGACGGGCGGTTTCGGGATGGCCCTGCTCCGCGAGCGATTCCCGGTAAAAATCCCCCATTGCGGCCACGTAGAATGCGATGTGGCCACGGGCGAGATCGCGGGCTCGTTCCGCGTCATCGAGCACGCACGCCGGTACGGCCGCGGTGACACGGAGATCATCCGTGTCGCGGCCACCGAGTTCGGCCCCCCGCTCGAAATCGGCAAGCCTCTCGCTCATCCCATCGATGGTGAATTTGGTGGCGTGCCAACCGTCAGCAAACCGACCAGCGAGTTCGACAGCCGTCGGACCCATCGCAGCGGCGTCGACAGCCGGTCGCGGATCCGGCGGATCACATCGCAATCGGAATTCCGACAGCTGTGAATAATCGCCGTCGTAATCAACCGGCTCACCCGAGAGCACGGCCTTGATGATTTCGACCGCTTCGCGGGTATGTCTGAGCGGATTACCGTATTCTCGGCCGTGCCAGTTTTCGATGACGATCGGACCACTCGGGCCAACGCCCAGCCGAAATCGACCCTCGGAGAGTTCCTGGAGCGTCGCAGCCGTCTGCCCAAGCAGCGCAGGAGACCGCGAATACACATTGAGGATCGACGATCCAAGCCCGATTTCCTCCGTTCGAGCTGCCATGGTTGCGAGCAACGAAACAGCGTCCCGACCCCAGGTCTCTGGCAACCAAGCTCGCTCATAATCGAGCTGTTCGGCCCGCTCGGCAGTTTCAACGAAAGCGGTGGCGTCGCTCAATGCGTGGGAAGGCAATGATACGTCGATGGCAGCGTCCATGGCAGTATCTCTCCGCCCGGGCCCTGGTCAGTCCTCCGGCTCGAAATCAAGTGCCGCGGAATTGATGCAATAGCGTTTGCCGGTCGGATCCGGGCCGTCGTCGAAGACATGGCCGAGATGGCCCTCGCATGTCGCACACACAACCTCCGTCCGGCGCATCCCGTGACTTGTGTCCAATCGTGTCTCGATCGTACCCTCGTCGTATACATCCCAGAAGCTCGGCCAGCCGGTCCCGGATTCGAATTTCTCCTCACTATCGAACAACGGGCTCCCACACCCCGCGCAGCGGAAGATGCCGTCCTCCTTCACCTCGAGCAAATCGCCACTGAACTTCGGCTCCGTGCCGGCTTCTCGGAGGATGCGGTATTCTTCATCCGTCAGGATTTCACGCCACTCGTCCTCGCTCTCGGGAAGATCTTGGTCCGTCTGGGCCATGTTCCGCTTCTGTGCTCTATCCGCAAAAGCCCCTCGTGGCTGTGGCTGGTTCCTCCGAAGTCCCGCTGCGGTGTTGAATCGTGGTCTATACGCCGACCTTCACCTAGACTCCGGCGCCGGCGTCCGCGTCCGGGAGGTCGTTGGCGGTTACTTCGATGCCGAGCTCCTCGAGTGCGGCCACGAGATGCTCTTCTTCGGCGTATTCAGCGCCATCCTCTTCGCGGAGCCGCTGAGCCGTCGCGAGTACTTCGGCGCGCCGCTCGTCGGGAACTTCGTACTTGTCGGTTGTTAATTCTATGACAAGACCGTCCATATCGGTGGTGTACAACGAGTAGAAGATCCCACGATCGAACACGTTGTACGATTTCCCGGCGTCGTCGAGCGCCCCCCGCACGTCTTCAAAGCGCTCCGGAGCGAACCGAAATGCGAGGTGATGCACACCGCCTACATCGGTCCGTTGTTGCCTGGGGTCGGAATCCCGATCATCGCTGACGAAGAACGTGATGATCCGACCGTCCCCGGTGTCGAAGAAAAGATGCGTCTGAGAAGGGTCATCAAGATTCGGCTGACGCAAGACGAGCGGCATCCCGAGTACGTCCCGGTAGAATGCAACCGTGTCAGCTTCGTTGCTACCCCAGATCGTGACGTGATCCGTTCCTGTCGTATGCATCGGGCTATCCGGCAGATCCGCAGTGACTGGTGCCTGATCGTCCTCCATATACCCCGTATACTCTCCGACCGGGTAACGCTTCCCTAATCGTCGCGGAGCCTAGCCGTCTCCCTCATATCGACTTCGCCCGTTTCCGTATCGATCGCAACGCCATACTCGTCCCGTGCGGCCTCGATGGAGACATATTCGTCGGCCACATCCTCGCGGACCGCCTCCGGAGGACGATCCAGGGGGGACCCGTATCCTCCAGCACCCGCCGCCGTCGCTTCAAGTTTCGATCCGCCAGGGAGTATCTCGTCGAACTTGGAGCGCTTTTCGATCCGTTCCCCATCAGGTGTTATGTGGATCCATCGGGCCGTACTCCCATCTTGACCGCCACGGACGCCGAACGGTGCCACTTTCGTGCGTTCAGCGGTGAGCACCACTCTAACGTCCTCAGAAAAGGCGATCGTCCGACGCATCGAATTGCCGCCGCGGTGGGCGCCTGCTCCGCCGCTATCAGGCACGATTTCAAACGCTTCAGTTCGGACGAACGGGTAATCCTCTTCGGTCCGCTCGAAGGATTGGATCGCGGTATTGCCGACCGATGACCGGATCGCATCAACTCCATCCCGACATGCACACCCGCCGAGCCCACTGATCGTTCGGTGCCGCCCTTGTCGTCCGGTGGCGACATGTGAAAAGCTGAACCCATTCGAGCTGCCTGCACCGGCCCCGAAGGCGATCGCTGGGTCGATCTCTCCGATCGCCTTGACAACGACGTCGTAGACTCTACTTGCAGTCTCGTGATTGCCGTTTGCTACCGGTGCCGGTGGTGTCGGATTGACCAGCGACCCTTCTGGTGCGCTGACTGAGACCGGTCGGTAAATTCCTGACGAGCCTGGTGGACCTGGATCGAGGGTGACTTTACATGCGTAGTAGGTTGCCGTTTTCGTCACTCCGAGTGGGCAATTCACGCCGCCGAACAGTTGTGGCTCAGTGCCCGCGAAATCGGCATGGAGTGCGTCTCCGTCGACCGTGATCGTGACTGCGATTCGAGTCAGCTCGTCCTCGACACCGTCACCGTCGATATAGTCCTCTGCTGCGTATTCGCCATCTGGTAGCTCTGATATTCGGTCACGCATCCGGCGTTCTTCACCGTTGAGGATCCGGTTCATCGATGCGGTCAGGGTGCTGACACCGTACTCCTCGGCTCGCTCTCGCAGGCGTGTGTGTCCGCGCCTGAGTCCGGCAAGTTGGGCTTTGAAGTCGACTTCGCGCATCTCCGGATTTCGAACATTTGCGAGGACGGTATCATACAACGCCTCATTCAACTCGCCAGCCCGGTAGAGTTTCGTCGGTGGGACGCAGATTCCCTCCTGAATCAGTTCTCCAGTATCCGTCGCGTAACTTGACGGGCTTGAGCCACCGACATCCAGCCAATGGCCTCGATTCGAGGCGAAACCGACGAGCTCGCCATCGACAAACACTGGCTGGACGGTCAAGAAATCGTTCAAGTGGTTGTTTCCGGCGTAGGGGTCATTGTGGAACAGCACATCGCCGGGGTTGAGTGCGTCATATCCGCCTAATTGCTCGATGGCCGCTGCGGTCGCGGACATTTGCGTCGCAATATGGATAGGGATCGCCCGCTCGGATCGGCCCACGATCTCCACGTCTGGCGAGAGGAGGATGCAGGAGAGATCCCCGCCCTCCTGCCAGAGCGGCGAATACGCCGACTGCATGACCAGTGTCTGCATCTCCTCAGCGATGTCATGCAGAGCGTTCCTGATGATCTCAACCGTGGTTGGGTCGATCGCCGGTGCCGAACGGTTCTGTGGCTTCCTCATGCGGCCGACTCCCGCGTGACGACAAGGTTGGCAAATCGATCGACCTCTCCGCCAAATCCCGGTGGGATCCAGATGGTCGAGTTCGCGAGCTCGACTATGGCTGGTCCTTCGAGCGCGGCACCCGCACCGAGTTCCGACCATGCATAACACGGCGTATCAACGTGCCTGCCGTTCTCGACAGTCACGGTCCGTGTCGCTCGGCGCGCTGCATCAGCGGATGCAGCGCCAGTTGGGGACAGTTCGATATCTTCAACCGCCCCGATCGCTGTCACTCTCGCGTTGACCACCTCGATCGGGTTGTGCTCGTCAACGAAATCGTAGCGCTCCATATGGCGGCTCTCGAATGCATCTGCTGCCGCCTCGAGTGTGTTGTCGTCCACCGAATCGACATCTTCGCCGATATCGAGCGGGATCGTCAGGTGGTGGGCTTGGCCCACGTACTTCATATCAAGCGCGCAGCGGAAGGAGCGATCCTCCGAGGCGACTCCTTCCGATTCGAGCTCATCCTGCCCCTGAGAGATCATATCAGCAAAATCCTGCCCAAGGGATTCTCGGTCGAGGTCCGGTAACGGTTCGACGATCGATCGGACGTAATTGTGTTGGACATCGGTCACCAGGAGCCCAAATGCCGATGTCAATCCCGGATTATTCGGGAAAATGATGCGGTCGATGTCGAGCTCGTCGGCGACATTACAGACGTGCATCGGTCCTGCGCCACCGAAGCCCATAAGCGCGAACTCCCGAGGATCGTATCCTTCTTCGACCGTGGTGATCCGCAGTGCGGAGGCAAGCTTGCTATCGATGACGTCGCGGACGGCGACAGCGGCCTCCTCGACACTCATTCCCAGTGGATCGGCAACGTCTCGCTCGAGGGCTGCGCGAGCGGCATTCACATCGAGTTCCAGCTCACCGCCGGCGAACTCTTCGGGATTCAGAAGACCAAGAATCAGGTCCGCGTCTGTGACTGTCGGACGCTTGCCACCCTTCCCATAACAGACCGGGCCCGGCTCGGCGCCGGCACTCTCCGGACCCACCCGAAGCGAGTCGACATCTGTGACGCGGGCAATAGAGCCGCCGCCGGCTCCGATCGTGTCAACATCAATAAAGGGTCCATTGATCTTCAGCCCGCGGATCTCACGGTGGCGCTCTTCGATCGGCTCGCCGCCCTTGATCATTGCTGTATCGGCTGACGTACCCCCCATATCCAGCGTTAGCAGATCCTCAAGGCCGAGTGCAGCACCGAGATATTGTGCGGCCCGGGTTGCGGCGACCGGACCGGAAATCGTCTGTGTGACCGGCCGCTCGGCGACGATATCCGGCCGTGCCACACCACCGTCGGATTTCATTACGGTGATGGGGACCGACAGTCCGCGGTGTTGGAGTTCGGTTTCGAGCTTACCGAGGTACGATTTGATTGTTGGGCTGATGTACGCATCCACAACAGTGGTGGCCGTCCGCGGGTACTCGCGGATCTCCGGTGAGACTGCCGATGAGCGGCTGATCTCGACGTCGTCAAAGCATTTGGCAAGTTCTCGCTCGTGTGAATCGTTTCGGTGCGCATGTAAAAGGCAGATCGCGACACTCTCAACCTCGCTCGCTTCGATATCGGCTGCAAGCGATTCAGCCGCCTCGGTATCAAGCGGTTCGATGACCTCACCATCGGCATCCAGGCGTTCGGGCACCTCATATCGTCGTCGGCGGGGGATGAGCGGATCTTCGACTGGTCCACATGGGTTATAGAGGAGGTCAGCATCGCGATACGCTTCACCGGCCTCCAGGACATCCCGGAAACCTTCGGTGGTCACCAGGGCCGTTTCCGCACCTGTACCCTCGATAATGGCATTGGTCGCGACAGTGTGCCCGTGACTGAACGTGTCGACTTCCTCTGGATCCACGCCGCGCTCCTCACACACTGCCTCGAAGGCCGCCAACACGCCGGAGATGAGGTCATCGGTCGTCGGCTTCTTCGCTGCCACGACCGTTCCGTCATCGATCAGCACCGCATCGGTGAAGGTGCCACCGGTATCGACGCCCACGCGTATCATGCCCCCCACCAGAACAACCCGGGAGTTATGCCTTCCGGGGAGACCGCATACGGTGCAGCGGGGGTAGCTTTAAGCCTCGAACCGCGTGGCATCGGGTATGGATCTCACCGATCGGGTCAATAGTATCGAACATAGCGCGACACTCCAGGTCAAAGAATCGATTTTCCGGCTACGCGAGGAGGGCGTCGACGTCATCAACATGGCTCCTGGTGCACCGGACTTTGATACCCCTGAGCACATTCGGGAGGCCGGCAAAAGAGCGCTGGATGAGGGGAAGACGAGTACGACCGAGGCAAAGGGGATTCCCGAACTCCGCGAAGCCATCGCGCGGAAGCTGCGGGAGGAAAACGATGTGGAGGCCGATCCGGATCGTATCATCACCACGCCGGGTTCCAAGTTCTCACTGTTTGCGGCGATTCAGGCGACGATAGAGGAAGGCGATGAGGCCGTCGTTCTTGACCCGTCGTGGGTTTCCTATCGCCAGATGGTCCGCCTTGCCGGCGGGGAAATCCAGCCTGTAAAGCTCTCCGCCACTGATGGATTCCATCTCGACGAGGACGCCTTGGCCGACGCCGTTGACGATGACACGTCCGTACTGGTCCTCAACAATCCCTGCAACCCAACTGGCGTGGTATTTTCTCGCGACGAACTCGGCGTGATCAGGGATCTCGCGGTCGATCACGACGTGACGGTCATCAGTGACGAGATATACGAAACGTTGCGGTACGGGCCTGACTTTCATGCAATGGCGTCGCTTTCAGGTATGGCTGACCGGACGATCACCGTAAACGGCTTCTCGAAAGCATATGCCATGACTGGCTGGCGGTTGGGCTACTGCGCCGCGCCCGCCAACCTGATCGATGCCGTCGAGAAGATCCAGTCTCACGCCGTATCGTGCCCGGTGAGCTTTGTCCAACACGGTGGAGTTGCCGCACTCACCGGCCCGACTGAACCGACCGAGGCGATGCGAGCCACGTACGAAGACCGCCTCGAGGCGATGGTCACGTCACTTCGAGAGGCGGGTGTTGAGGTCAATGCCCCTGAAGGGGCCTTTTACACCTTTCCCCGCATCACTGATGGCGACGATGTTGCCCTGTGTGAAGAGATGCTTCAGGAGGAGGGGGTGGCGTTCGCCCCGGGTACTGCCTTTGGACAGCCCGGTCATGTCCGGATCTCCGCGACGACGAGTGCCGATCGAATTCGGCGGGGTATTTCGGCGGTCGAGGATTACCTGGCGGCGGCTCCCCCTGTCTCGTAATCGTCGATCTCGTCTGGAAGTTCCACGCCGAGACCTGCGCCCTCAGGGACCGCGACCATGCCGTTTTCGATCTGAAGACTATCGGCGAGGAGCGGCTCGTAGAGCGGCCAACCGTCGGCATCGAATTCCAGCAGATCGATACCCGGAGAGGCGGCGGAGACGTGCAGCGTCGCTGCGAGGCCGATGCCCGTGCCGAAATTGTGGATCGAGACGTTCGTATTGTGGGCGTCTGCAATGCCGAAAATTTTGAGCATCTCCGAGATGCCTCCGGCTCGGATCACGTCCGGCATCGCGTAGTCGATGGCATCACGTTCCAGCAGCCGCCGAAAGCCCCGGGCCCTAAACACGTTTTCGCCAGCGGCGATCGGGACCGGCGCCTCATCGGCGAGCCGCGTATAGCCGTCCAGATCTGCTGGATCGATCGGCTCCTCGAACCAAAACACGTCGTAGTCGGCAAGCATTCTGGCCTCGCGGACTGCCGTCGGCCGATCGTAGCCACAGTTCGCGTCGACGAGCAGGTCAACATCATCCCCGATGGCCTCACGAATCGCAGCCACCCGCCGTTCATCGGCTCTCGGATCTTGACCGAGGTGCGTTTTGACCGCGTCGAAGCCGTTGTCGACGAAGCGAGCCGCCTTTTCGCCCATCGCAGCAGGATCGTCCCAGTAGAGATTCGAGGCGTACGCACGGATCGATGTCGGCACGCCACCGGCGAGTTCACAGACCGGTGCGTCGTAGTGCTTACCGGCGATGTCCCACAGTGCAACGTCCACGCCGCTCGCGGCAGCGACAGCGGAGCCAGTCTGCTCCGGGTAGGTCCCCCCAAGCAGCTCGGACGTCAGGGATGCCCGATCCAAAGGATCCGCACCGATGAGATGGTCTCGGAACCGGTCTTCGATGATCGTCTTGGCCGTCTGTGCATCCGGTGCGCTGGCCTCTCCGAGACCCCGTAATCCCGTGTTCGTGTCGACGATGACGATTGCAGCGGTTAGCTGATCCGCTGTTCGCAATGAAAGCTTCCGCGGTTGATCCAACGGCACCGCAAAGGTCCGCACTCGGACGTCTGTGATCTCCATGCCGATCCGCCGGGGCCGGCCCCCCTTAGACCTACCTGAGTGAACCACTCCGACCGAGTGCGTTTCGGTCTTACCGATACGCGCTTGGTGCGTTCGTGAGCGTCGTCCTAAACTACTGACGTCAACGAACTCTCGCAGCCACCGCTCAGATCACATCTTCGACCGGTGGCGCACTTTGTAATTGACCTTGCAGTCGATGACTTGCTGGCCCTCATGACTGCCGAGGACGTCCGATAGCTCCTCGAGTTCGGTGATCGAGGTCGCGGTATAGCCGTCGGCACCGAACGATTCTGCCACCGACGCGAAGTCCGGGGAGTCGACGAGTGAGACCGAACCGTCGACACCGCCCGCCTCCATGGAGTGATATTCCGAACCGAGACTGTCGTCATTGACGACGACGACAGTCAGCGGAACGTCTTCACGGACCATCGTATCGAATTCCTGGATCGACATCGTGAGGCCGGCATCTCCGGTGATCACGGCGGTTGGACGATCGGGCGTGGATACGGCGGTGCCGATACCCATTGGAAGCCCTAACCCGATCGAGGCGAAATCCAGTGGGAACGTGAAGTCAGCCGGATGGACGTCGATACCGTCGAGCACCCATCGAGTGTGATGACCGGCCCCGGTTACGATTTTCCGATCCTCCGGCAGAAGATCGTTCAGTGTTCGCATCAGGTCACGCGGATCCATCGTGCCGGGCACGTCATCGAAATCCCGATCGCCCAGCCGGTCGAACTCCTCGATTTCCCGGCGTAGATCGTCAGTCCAGAGTTCACCATCGCGATCGATCCCCTCGTGCTCGAGTGCTTCGTTGAGCGCCTCGATGGTATGCTTGGCATCGCCATGGATCCCGAGATCGACATCAGTGTATCGTTCGATATTCCCGAGATCGGCATCGATGT
The DNA here is from genome assembly GCA_042219595.1 of Haloarculaceae archaeon. GTDB lineage: Archaea > Halobacteriota > Halobacteria > Halobacteriales > Haloarculaceae > CAYLJD01. The sequence continues at coordinate 3,667 of JBDGPQ010000050.1, read as the reverse complement.
GGACCACCTTGCCCTCTTCGCCGAAAACGTGTCCCTCGTCGGTGGTGTACGGGTTCAGGCTCGCGCCGACGGCAAAGACGAGTTGGCTTTCTGCCGCATACTTGTTCGCGATATCGTGACCCCATTCGCCCGTAAACCCGAGATAAAACGGATGATCCTGGAAGTAATTCCGGCCTTGGAGACTCGTCGCGAGTAACGCGCTCGTGCGGCGGGCGAATTCCTCGATCGCGTCCTTGGCGCCAGCCTGGACTGCCCCCCGACCGGCGAGGATAACTGGTGGTTGAAAGGCTGCGGAGTCGATGTACATGTCGACCGCTTTCTCGATAGCAGCTGAATCAGGTTCGACAGACCCAGGCGCCGTGTCGCCGACATCGACTGTCGGCTCGCTGCCGAGCTGGTCTTCCCGCATGTTTGAATCGAGCAAGTCCCAGGGGATCTGTAATGCGAGTGGCCCCTCTCCCACGCGGACCTGCCGAATCGCCTCTCGAGCCACCTCGACGAGCGTTTCGTGGCTCCGAACCGCAGCCACCTCACCTATCGTGTTGTGCAGGTAATCCTCCTGGGGGAAGTCCTTCTGGTCATGGGTGCCGAAGATCGGCATCGTGGGCACGATTACGAGAACGTCGGAGCCCTTTTTCCGAGCGGTGACCATGCCGGTGCCGGCCTGCGCGATGGCCGGCCCGCGACCGACCAATGCAACGCCGATCTCGTCAGTGGCGCGCGCGAAGCCATCCGCCATCGAGACCGCACACTGCTCGTGACGTGTCTGTACCATCTCGATCCCCGGCCAGTCATTATCGATCTCCGACATCATCCGCATCGTGTCCTCGGACATGAGTGTGAAGATCGTCTGAATACCGGCTTCGTCGATCAACTCAATGAGCCGCGTCCGTCCCTTCATTCGTCCGGACTGACGGACAAGGGGATGTTAGACGTTTCGGGCCCGCCAGCTCGCAAACCCTTTGCCGGCCCCCGCTGAACCGCCGCTATGCGCGTGCTCGTCACCGGCGGCTACGGATTTATCGGATCCCACGTCCTGTGCCAATTGATTGACGCAGGCCACGATGTTGCGTGTTTCGACCTTGGTGATCCCTCGGCCGTCTCCCGGCCAGTTGCGGATGAGGTTACTGATTACACCGGCGATGTCACCGATCCTCATGAGGTGTATGGTGCTGTCATTGACTTCGAGCCCGATCGGATCATCCACCTCGCATCGCTGCTGGGTCGTGAGAGCCAGCACGTGCCTCGCCAGGCTGTCGCGGTCAACCTCCAGGGGACGCTGACAGTCCTTGAAGCCGCCGAGGACGCGGGTGTCGAGCGGGTCGTTGCCGCCTCAAGTGCATCGGTGTATGGACACTTTCCGCCTGATGCCACGCGGTTTGATGAAACCTCGCGCAGGACGCCGGACAGCGTCTATGGTATGACGAAATACGCGGTTGAACACATCGGGCCGGTATATGCAGAACGCAGCAATCTCGACTTCTGTGCGATCGAACCAGTCCACGGTCTCGGGCCCGACCGGGTCCGAGGAAATGTCGAAGACGCGGTGGTTGTGAAGGCCGCGGTGGCCGGCGAGCCCATCACTGTTCCGGCGATCGAGTATCCCATAGAAATCATCGCTGTCCAGGATGAGGCGAGGGCCTTCGTCGACGCCACGCTCGCGGATAGGACTGCACACGACGTGTATTTGATCGGGACGGGTGAACAGAAGACCCTTACAGAAATGGTTGATCTCGTCCGCGACGTTGTGCCCGGTGCGGAGCTCGAGCTGGGCGCTGATCGAGGCGACGATCAACTTGTGCGGCGGCCGCCAAGCGATACAAGCCGCATCAGGGACGATCTCGGGTGGGCACCGGAGTACACCGTTCGAGAGGCCGTCGAAGCATACGTCGAGTGGCTTCGCGAGCATCCCGACGATTGGTCGATCGATCCCAATGACCTCCCATGGGGGCCGGACTGACCGTCGAACAGCTTTTCTCGGCGCCGGGCAACTCCCACTCGATGCCAGATGCACCACGCTCGGAACGGCATCCAGCCGTAGCCGAACGTCTTGACGAGTTACGGGCCGAGGGCCAACTCCTCCGCGCCCATCAGTTTTCCGTCGCAGAGGTCCGCCGGCAGGCTGAAGCAGCGATCGACCAGGGCGGCTGGCTCGACGATCCGCAACCCGTCGGTCGCGTTCGGGAGTATCATATCGCCGTTGATGGGGGTGAGATCCCGGTCCGTCTCTATACTCCCACTGGATCTGGACCATTTCCCACCCTCATTTGGCTTCACGGTGGTGGGTGGGTGCGGGATACGATCGATGGCAATGACCCGATCTGCCGGGGCCTTGTCCAGTCGGGTGGATTCGCGATCGTATCCGTAGGTTACCGCCTCGCCCCTGACTACCCGTTTCCGGTGGGTCTCGAAGACTGTTACCGGGCCGTCGAATGGACGGCCGAGCACCGCGATATTCTTCTCGGGACCGGGGAGCCGATCGCGGTTGGCGGCAAGAGTGCTGGCGGAAACCTCACGGTTGCCACGGTCCTGCTTGCCCGTGACCGTGATGGGCCGGAAATCGCCCACCAGGCATCGCTCGTTCCCGTGCTCGACCGTCCACGCGACACAGAGTCATATCGCGAGAACACCGGTGGCTTCGGCCCCACTCCTGAAGAGATGGAGTGGTTCTGGCATCATTATGTGGACCGGGACGTGGATAGCCGGCACCCCTATGCAGCGCCCCTTCAAGCGAAGGATTTGTCCGGACTGCCACCGGCGACAGTCCTCACCGCCGGCCATGATGCCCTTCGTGATGACGGCGTGGCGTATGTCGAACGACTCGATGCGGCAGACGTCGATGTTCACCACCTGCACTACCCCGATATGCCGCACCATGTGACCGGGACGGCGTTTTACCACGAGGACATTGGCCGTTCAAGAGAAGCGATCAGCGCCGTTGCTGATCGTATCTCCATCGCGCTTGGCGCCTAATACTCTTTGTTCCCTTGCGTGGCCCAGTCTGCCGCTGCTCGGCCGGCGATCCGGCCGAGATTTAGTGCCGAAAGAAGCCCATTCCCGGAGAGGTACCCGCTGGGACGGCTGCCGCTAAGGCCAACGGCCGCACCACCACCAGCAAAGAGTCCGGGGATCGGTTCCCCATCGGCATCCAGAACGCGCGCCCCCTCGTCAACTACGAGTCCGCCCTGAGTCTGGAGGACGGCTGGGCTGATTTCCGTCCCGAAAAACGGTGGTTCGAGGGCTCTGGCGAATTGGCGCGTTACGCCGTCGGGCGCGGTATCGCCCGGTTCCCCGACCGCTTGGAGACTCTCGATTGTCGATTCGAGGCCATTCGGATCGATGCCGAGTGCCTGAGCGAGGTCGGTGGGTGTCTCAGCGCTGACGAATACGCCATGTTCTCGGCAGTTCGCCCACCGGTCTGCGGTAGATGGCTGGCTTGCCATCGCCTCGTCGACGGGGCCGTCGAAGATCAGGAAAACAGCGTCCGCATCATGGTCGACGATTCGCTCCGCGAATTCTGAGTATGCATGGGCGCCAGCATCAGCGAACCGGTGGCCCGCCGCATCCACGATGAACGCTCCCTCTTTTGTCGCTTCCCACGGGATGAACACCCCCTCGGGTCGGGAAATTGTCGGAAACCCCAGATACGCGCCAAGGTGTTCTGTGG
>JBDGPQ010000113.1:0-19453 GCA_042219595.1 Haloarculaceae archaeon | reverse complement strand
CATACCATCGGCGACGCGCTCTTTGACCCGGTTAACAAGGGAACTGTGACCACTACGGCCCAACGTCAGTACCGCGCCGGAGTGGTCAATGCATTATATGTCTGCAAGCGTGTCGGCCAGGCGGCTGCGCCTGTGGCCTTCGGCCTCCTTCTCACAGCGACGGGATATAGCATCATGTTCGCGACTGCAGCTGCGGTAATTGGTGGCTATTTGGTCGCATTCACCGTCCTGTTCGCCTACCGGCCAGTAAGCTAAGTCGAAACTGCCGCACCACCGTACAACTTAAAAACCCTCCGAATCCGAATCTAATCACAATCCAGGTCCTGATGCTACGTAGGCGCAAACTATCGTGTTCCGGTGGTTTCAGCGCGACTCCGGAATTTCAGCTCCGGGCCACCGTGAGTCCCGGATCACTACCATTTATATAGAATCACATTCATACCTTCAACCGACTATGAGCCAGCGCATGCAGGGCCAGCCCATGATAATTCTGGGCGAAGACGCCCAGCGAATGAAGGACGAGAGCGCCCAAGATCACAATATTTCGGCCGCGCGCGCAGTAGCCGAATCGGTGCGCTCGACGCTCGGTCCGAAGGGCATGGATAAGATGCTCGTTAATTCGATGGGGGATATCACGGTCACAAATGACGGCGTGACCATTCTCGACGAGATGGATATCGATAATCCCACTGCGGAAATGATCGTCGAGGTCGCCGAGACTCAGGAGGACGAGGCCGGTGACGGAACGACAACAGCAGTGGCGATTGCGGGCGAACTCCTCGGCGAGGCGCAGGACCTCCTCGAGCAGGATATCCACCCAACAGCCGCTATCAAAGGCTTCTCGAAAGCCTCCGAGGAGGCCCGATCGAAGATCGATGAGGTAGCCATCGATGTTGACCGGGAAGATGAGGATCTCCTGCGGAAGGTTGCTGAGACCTCGATGACCGGAAAAGGCGCCGAACAGCACAAGGAATTCCTTGCTGAATTGGTCGTTGATGCTGTCCGCTCCGTCACTGTCGAGGCGGACGACGGCTCGTGGATTGCGGACCTCGCTTTCCTCGAGGTCGAAACTCAGACTGGGCGGCCAGCGAACGAGTCCGAATTGTTCCACGGAGCGCTTATCGACAAAAGCAAGCTCCACGACAACATGCCGAACGTGGTCGAGGACGCAAAGGTCCTCATGCTGGACTCACCCATCGAAGTCCAGGATACCGAGGTGGGTGCCGAAGTGAGCCTCTCGGATCCGGATCAATTGAACGATTTCATCGAACAGGAGGAACAGCAGCTCCGTGAGATCGTCGACCGAATCGAGGAGCTTGGTGCAAACGTCGTCTTCTGTAAAAAGGGCGTTGACGACATGGCTCAGCACTACATGGCCAAGCGGGGCATTCTCGCGGCCCGTCGCGTGCGGAAGTCCGACTTGGAGTTCCTGCACGACACACTCGGCGGCTCGATCGCCTCCGACGTGTTTGATGCAGAACCCGATGACCTCGCTGACGCCAGCGTCGAGTACGACGAAGAGGAGGAAATGTTCTATGTCGAAGGCAGTGGCGATGGTCACGGGGTCACGATCCTCCTCCGCGGTTCGACCGAGCACGTGGTCGACGAACTGGAGCGTGGGATCGATGACGCGATGCAGGTCGTCGGCGATACCATCGCCGAGGGTGCGGTGCTGCCGGGTGGGGGCGCCCCCGAGGTCGAGGTCGCACGGCATCTGCGAGACTACGCGGATTCGATCAGCGGACGGGAGCAGCTGGCCATCGAGGCCTTTGCCGACGCGCTCGAGGTCGTCCCACGGGTATTAGCGGAGAACGCTGGGCTCGACCCGATCGATACGCTTGTCGACCTTCGCTCCGCCCATGACGCTGGCGACACCCGGGCTGGACTGAACGTCTTCACCGGTGACGTCGAGAACACGTTCGAGGCCGGTATCGTCGAGCCAGCCCACGCCAAGCGACAGGCCCTCGCCTCCGCGGCCGAGGCTGCCAATTTGGTGTTGAAGATTGACGACATCATCTCCGCAGGTGACCTCACCACCGAGGGCGAGGATGATGAGGGAGGTGCCGGCGGCCCCGGCGGCGGCATGGGCGGCGGCATGGGCGGTATGGGCGGCGCGATGTAAGCGCCGGCGAAGCCAAGCTAGTTTTCGGCATTTCCGGAAGCACCCCTATCACGTTCTTTACGTCACGCTGCCCGGATGCGGACATGCAGACGACGGCCACTGAGTCGGCTGTACCGATTGCCCCCGACCCCATTCCGGACAGTGCCGTCAGAATCGTCCGGAATGCCGTCAGGTCTCTCATCCCCGATCGAGGAACGCTGGCGCTTGAAGACCTCCTTGCTGTGGTACGCCTCGAGCCCCGGACTGCTGCGGGGGCAATGGATCGACTGGCACGTGAGAGCCGGATCGCCGTTCACCGGATCGTCGGCGAGGATAGATGGCTTGTCCGCCGCACCGACCGATGGTAGACCGCAGCGCATTTACGGAGAAGTGGCGGGTTGCCTGCCCAGCCGGACACGTTAGACTCGAGCCCTCGCGCGGGACTCAGACCGCGTATTGCGAGACGTGTGGCCGAAGTTACGAATGGGCTGTCCTCGAGGACCGCAAATCCGAGCCGGAACGCGGAGCCCAACGCCGGGGCCGTAGTAGGGCGTAGCCGCTCTACACTGGTACCTAAGTACATTCGCACGCGAACTGGAGGCATGGAGACGCTGCTTCTCGGCCCGGATGCGGTTGCCGAGAGCGCCACGATTGCAGACGTAATCGATGCTGTCGAAGCCGCCTTTGGTGCATACGCCCGTGGCGACGCCCAAATGCCCCCGAAATCTTACATCGACCTCCCAAAGTATGGCGGGGATTTCCGATCGATGCCCGCGCATATCGATGCCACCGATGGGCCCGGTGAAGACTGGGAGGCCGCCGGCGTGAAGTGGGTCAACTCGCACCCCAACAATCCCGATCGGCATGGCCTACCAACCGTCATGGGCACAATGATCTACTCAGACCCGGAGACCGCCTTGCCGCTCGCAATTATGGATGGGACCACGCTGACCCGGCGTCGGACCGGCGCTGCAGCAGCCGTCGCGACGCAATACTTCACCGCCGAGGGTGCGTCATCGCTGGGACTCGTCGGCGCCGGTGTACAATCCCATGCCCAGTTGGAAGCCATTGCAACCGTCCGACCGATCGAGCGGGTGGTGATTGCCGACCGCGATACGGACGCGTTGGCGGAGTTCGAGGCGCTGTATGGGGACGCCTATCGCATCGAGCGTGGTTCGATCGACGAGGCGGCGAGCTGTGACATCGTCTCGACGACCACGCCCGTCCGTGCTCCGATCGTCGACGCGGTCGGTCCGGATACTCACATCAACGCGATGGGTGCCGACGCGCCAGGCAAGCATGAGATCGCCGACAACATCCTCTCCGCGGCGACGATCATCGTCGACGATTACGACCAGTGCACCCACTCCGGCGAAATCAATGTCCCCTGGTCGAACGGGCTACTGGATGATGATGACCTCTATGCCACGCTTGGCGAGGTTGTCGCCGGTGAGGTACCGGCAGTTCACGAGGGTGTAACAGTCTTCGACTCGACCGGTCTGGCAATCCAAGACGTGGCCGCTGCACATGTCGTTTACGAGAGTGCCCGTGACGCCGGGCGGGGGACCCACTTTACACTCATCGAGACAGCGGAGTAGGTGCGGTGCCTGGTACACCCAGGGCGGTCATGTGCAGACCCGCGGAGGTGGTGCCGTCTCTCTCGAACCCCGGAAGGGAAAGCTATAGCAAGCCGCGACAGCGAACGTGGAATAACGATGACCACCGCAGGCGAGCAGCGACAGCGGGGCTTCGATCATGCCGAGATCGAACCCGAGTGGCAGGCCGCCTGGGAGGAGGCCGGTGTCTTCCGGATCGAGGACGACGAGGCGGACCCGGCGTACGTCCTTGCGATGTTCCCATACACGTCTGGGAACCTCCACATGGGCCACGTCCGCAACTACACGATCACCGACGCATATGCTCGATTCGAGCGGATGCGCGGCGAGAGTGTCCTCCACCCGATGGGATGGGACGCCTTTGGACTTCCTGCCGAAAACGCCGCCGAGGAGCGGGATACGAACCCTCGCGAGTGGACGATGTCCTGCATCGAGACGATGAAGGAACAAATGCGGGCGATGGGCTTTGGGTATGACTGGGACCGCGAGGTAACCACCTGCGAGCCGCAGTATTACCGCTGGAACCAGTGGCTCTTCAAACGATTCCGCGAGGCAGGACTCGTGGACCGCCGCGCGGAAGAAATCAATTGGTGCCCCTCATGTGAGACTGTTCTCGCAGACGAGCAAGTCGAGGGCCCCAACGAAGTCTGCTGGCGGTGTGAGACACCGGTTGAGGCCCGCGATCTCGAACAGTGGGTCCTTACGATTACTGACTACGCGGACGACCTCCTAGAAGCTCTCGAAGATCTCGACGGCTGGCCGGCAAACGTCCGTGAGATGCAGCGCAACTGGATCGGCCGCCAGGAGGGCGCCAGCGTTGATTTCGAACTCTCGACCGGTGATGATGTCGAGATCTTCACGACACGGCTTGACACGATCTATGGTGCCACATTCTTTGCCCTGGCGCCGGGCCATCCGGTCGCAACGTCTCTGGCAGAGGAGAACGACGAGGTTGCCGAATACATACACGAGGCCGAGCATTCGGATGAGGAGCTCTCGGAAACCTCCGGAGTCTTCACTGGCGAATACGCCATCAACCCCGCAACTGGCGAGGAAATCCCAGTGTACGTCGCCGACTATGTCCTGGAGGACGTCGGCACAGGCGCGCTATATGCCGTCCCGGCCCATGACGAACGCGACCACGCATTTGCCGTCGAGCATGATCTCGAGATTCGGCAGGTAATCGAGCCGGGCCCGGATGCCGATATTGACGCCATCGATGTCCAGGAGGCTGCCTACGTCGAGGACGGCATTCTCGTGAATAGCGGTGACTTTGACGGTCTCGAGAGCGATGCCGCCCGCGACCGCTTTATCGAGGAGTTTGATGGTGAACATCGGGTCGATTACCGGCTGCGAGACTGGCTCATCTCACGCCAGCGCTACTGGGGCACGCCGATCCCGATGATCGAGTGTCCCGACTGCGGGTTCGTCCCAGTGCCGGATGACGAGTTACCGGTCGAGTTGCCCACATTCGTTCAGTCACGGGGCAACCCTCTCGATGAGGCGACTGAGTGGAAGACTGTCGAGTGTCCGGAGTGTGGCGGTCCAGCCGAACGCGAGACCGACACGATGGATACGTTTGTCGACTCCTCGTGGTACTTTTTGCGCTACATATCGCCAACGCTCGATGACGCTCCGTTCGACCGAGAACGGGCCTCGGATTGGATGCCGGTCGACGAGTACGTGGGCGGCGTCGAACACGCTGTGATGCATCTGTTGTATGCGCGGTTTGTCACCAAGGTTCTCGAGGATCTGGACCTTCTCTCGGGCGTTCGGGAGCCATTCAGGAATCTCACCAACCAGGGGATGGTATTGCTCGACGGCGAGAAAATGTCAAAATCGAAAGGTAATGTCGTCTCGCCCCAGCGGATCGTCGAGGAGTATGGCGCTGATACTGCTCGGTTGTTCATCATGAGTGCCGCCCAACCTGAGAAGGATTTCGACTGGACTGAGGAGGGCGTTCGTTCAGCGCACAACTTCCTTCAGAGCCTGTACGACCTCGTAGCGAAACACACGCGCGGCGCAAGCGCGACAACCGCGGAAGCAGACTCAGCCATGGCGGAGTATGTGCGCCGCGAAACGGCAGCGACAGTCGAGACGGCGACCGAAGAGTTTGCTGCATTCCGATTCAATCATGCGCTCCAAGCAGTTCGCGAGCACGTCTCGCTGCTGCGGCGATATCGAGACACCGGGGCGTCTGATCCCGCAGTCATCGATCGAAGCCTCAGGGCGACAACGAAACTACTGGCACCGGTCTCACCCCACGTTGCGGAAGAACTCTGGTCATTACTCGGAGGCGAGAATCTGGTTGCCGAAGCTGACTGGCCAGACGCGGACCCCCCAGCGAATTACGAAATCGAGCGTCGACTGGTCGATGATACGCGTGAGGACATTCGTGATATCGTCGATGTCGCAGGCATCGAAAATCCGGACGAGATTCGTATCGCGATCGCGCCGAAATGGAAGCATCGGGTCGCCGATCGAGCCCGGGCGGCCGACGGCGACATCGTCGGTGCGGTCATGAGTGACGAACAACTCCGCGAACGCGGCGAGGCCGCTGCTGAATACGCGAAGGACCTCGCTGCCGCGGGACATGTCGATAGGTTTCTCGACCCGGATGCCGAGCACGCGGCCTTAGAGCGCGCGAAGTGGTTAATCGAGCGAGAATTCGATGCTAGTGTCGCGGTGCTCCCGGCTGCAGAGACCGACGCGGATTTCGCCGCAGATGCCCGACCGGGTCGGCCAGCGATTCATATTGAGTAAATCAGATAGTCGCCAGAAAGCCGAACATCCGATCGCGAAGCCGATCTTCGGCCGCTCGCGAAAACCGGTGCCCCTCACCGCTGAACTTCTCCAGGAGGACATCGGTATCGAGGTCCCGTGCAGCATCGATACTGTGGTTCATCGGCACGGATGCATCCTCGCTCCCATGGGCGATGAACACCGGTGTGGATAATCGGTCGAGGATATCCGCAAAAGCATAGCTGTCGAGATCCTCGAAAAAGCGGTCGTCTATCGATCGGCCATCGCCTACCTCGATCGAACCCTCCTTCTGGACCTGCGCCCGTCGGTCGTCGAAACTGCTGAGGTCTGTCACCGGCGCCCGAGTTAGGACAGCAATCAAGTCCGCCTGAACGTCCGGAGCGGCGTGAAAGGCGACGGCCCCGCCAAAGCTCGAGCCGAATAACGCCACCCGGTCGGGCGCGAAATGCGCAAGTACCGCCCGAAGATCCGCCAATCGACCTGACAAGGTGGAGTTAGCGAACTGGCCGTCGGCCTCTCCACAGCCGCGGAAATCAAACCGGACGCCGTGGTATCCCTCCACGGCAGCACGCTCGCACCGCCCCTCGTAACTGCCGGATTTGTCGCTGAGGAATCCATGACAAAAGATGATCCAGCCATGATCCTCCGGACCGATGGGTGGGTGGTGGACGGCAGTGAGGGCTTCAGCGTTCTCGACGACGATCCGGTGACGGCTGGCCATTTACTCGAGTGAGACGACACCGTCGTCGAGCAGATCCATGAGTACGTCACGGGCGTGACCTTCGGCGCTGACACGCTCGTAGACTCGATGCACTTCGCCATCCACGATGACAACAGTCGTCCGGGGAGTCCGCCCGTCATCACGTAATTCGACCCCGAAGGCTTCCGCTACCGCCCCATCTGAATCGGCGAGCAGATCGAATTCGATCCCGTGCTCACGCGCGAATTCGGCGTGTGATTCGACCGAATCGACGGAGACACCGTACACGTCCACACCAGCATCATCATACGCCGCTGCCTCGAGCTGGAATTGCTCGGCTTCCGTCGTACAGCCCGGGGTCCCATCTTCCGGATAAAAGTACACTACTGTTGGCGTGTCGTACTGCGGTTCGACCGTTGCCCCATCTTGATTTTGTGCGGCGATATTCGGGGCAGCATCACCTGGCTGGAGCACCATGACCGGCCCACGCCCCCCGCGAAAAAAGCTCTTAGGTGACGTCGATCGCCGTGCCCTCATCATCAGTCGTGCGCTTCTCGAGGCGCACTGTCAACACCCCGTTCGATAGAGACGCCTGTGTTCCCTCCGGATCGACGGGGGCTGGAAGAGTGACCGTTCGCTCGATGGATTGCCGCCGACGCTCTCGCCGGTGGACCGTCCCCTCATCCGCTTCGGTGGCCGTTTGGCGCGTTGCAGTGATCTCCAGTCGGCCATCATCGTGAAGTCGCACATCGACATCTTCGCGATTGTAGCCCGGAAGGTCGGCGATCACCTCGATCACGTCACTCCGCTCGACGACGTCCACGGCCAACCCCTCGCCGGCCAGGTCGCCGAACTCTTCGAATACGCGCTCGATCTGGTCGAATGGATCCCGTCCGCTCATGCCACTTGCTACTCCGCCGGCGGGTAAAACGTCCCCGGCTCAAACGACTGTCTCGCTGTCGTACGATCCTAAGCGCCGCACCCATCCCTTCTCGGCGATGGACTCGATTTCCGCCAAGGCGGCTTGTGTCCGTTCCTCGTAGAGGCCGGCGGCAATGTCGATGTGAAATACGTAATCTCCGAGGCGCTCGCCGCTCGGGCGTGACTCGACACGGGTCAGGTTGATATCCCGGTCGGCAAAGGGCTCCAGCAATTCGAGCAGCAGCCCTGGATAATCGACGTTTGGATACACGATAAATGACGTCTTGCTGCCCGCCTCGCTCCGTTCAGCAACGGGCGCCACGACGAGGAACCGTGTCGCGTTCGACGTACGGTCCTGGATATCTTCTGCGAGGACTCGTAGACCGTCCTCACCAGCGTTGTCGGGGTGCCCGATCGCAGCGATGGAGGCATCATCGCGCGCACGCTCGACACCCCGGGCAGTACTAGCGACAGCCTCGACATCCACACCCGGATACTCGGCTTCGAGGAAGTCTCGGCATTGTGCCAGCGCTTGTGCGTGGCTCGCAACGGTTGCGAAATCCTCTCCCTGAGCTAGCAAGGCATGACGGATCGGTGTCACGACCTCACGGACGACTGCTATCTCGTGGTCGGCGAACGCATCCAATGATTCCGTGACACTCCCCTCAATGCTATTCTCCACCGGCACGACGCCACGATCGAATTCCCCAGTCGCGACAGCCTCGATAATCGCGGTCACGGATTCAGAAAATGCGATGTCCGCGTCGTCAGCGACAGCCCGTGCGGCACGATGGGAATAGGTCCCCGCCGGGCCAAGCGTCAACACCTTCATGGCCGTTGTTTGCCGAGGACCGGCAAAAACGCCGCGATCATAGGAATTCTCGGACCTCTGAATACCACATGTCGTGCTCATCGATAGCGTCGATCGCCCGCGCTATGCGAACCGCGATCGCGTGCCAGCAGAGCTGCTCGGGATCCTCGGCTTCGAGATTAAATTCGGCGTCCTTGCAGGTACACCCGTCATTCTCCACGACATACTCGTCCTCGTGTCCGACGACGACGGTGAAATCGTTATAGCCTTTTACTCTGTCTTCCCCGACAGCCGCGACCGCTCTCGCACCGCGGTCGCCGTGCACTGCGGTAATCCGCTCGACGATTTCCGGTTCGAGCGAGCCCGCTGCTTGCAACGCGCGCTCCCACTCGTCGGCCGCCGTCACAACAGAAACTTGGCGAGCCGCCGACAAAACAACTCCGGTGGGAAAACCCCACGACACCCACGCGAGTCGCGGCGAACAGCCGGTCTGCCGCCTCGATTGAGTCCCGAGTCCGACTGTACCGCTGACTCCCAGGTCACGACGACTGCGCGTCACCGTGTGGCTTTTCGCCACAGCGACCTCGATCTCAGCCATGGACGTCGAGGAGGGCGGCGTCAAGCTCCGAGTTCCCGAACAACCGGCGGCTGGCGCCGGCGACCCGGTCTTTTTTAATCCTGATCAAGAGCTGAACCGTGACATCACTATTGCTGCCCTCCGCGCATATCGTGCCCTCGAGCCGCGTGCAAGCTCGTATCTCGACGCCACCGCCGCCACGGGTGTTCGTGGCGTCAGGGCGGCCGCAGATGGCTGGACCGTTACCTGCTGCGATACCGATGACGATGCCATCGAACTCTGCAGAGCAAATTTTGAAGCGAACGCCCTGGACGGGACGGTCCATCACGGCGATGCCAACGTCCTGCTACACGAGCGTACCTACGATATCGTAGACTTGGACCCGTTCGGGTCGCCGATGCCCTTTGCGGACGCTGCCGTCAGGGGCACTCGGAACTTGCTTTGTGTGACCGCGACAGATCTCGCACCGCTTTGCGGTGCCCACTTCGATGCCGGCGTCCGCCGATATGGTGCCGTCCCACGAAATACGGAGTATCATGGCGAAATGGGACTCCGTGTTCTGATCTCTGCGTTGGTCCGGACCGCCGCTCGTCACGATATCGCTGCACGGCCACTCCTCAGCCACGCTACGCGACATTACGCACGCACCTACCTAGATCTGGAGCGCTCTGCCAGTCACGCGACCGACGTGCTGGATGAACTCGGCGCCGTTTACCACTGCGATCACTGCCTGTATCGGACGTCTGAGCGCGGTCTGATCCCCCATCCGCCGTCGACGTGCCCGGTGTGTGGTGAGCCGCTCAAAACGGCTTCCTCGATTTGGCTTGCACGAACCACTGATCCCGAATTTGCGACGAGCTCGGCGGCGAAGCTAACTGATTCATGTGGCACGGCCGATCGCGCGCAGGATTTGCTCGACACATTGGCGGCGGAACTCGACGAACCGACACACTATGATCAGCACCGACTGTGCAAACGTTGGAACCGCTCTGCGGGCCCGATGGCCGAGTTTCTCGATGCACTCCGGGACGCGGGACACGCCGCGTCGCGAACCCATTACGGCGGAACGACATTCAAGACAGACGCGACGGTCGAGGAAATTCGCACAGCGACGGAAGTGAGTAATTAGTTCCTCCCGGCTCCTGACCGGAGACTGTCGAGTCGGCGACCCGCACCGTAAACCAGGCTGTAGACTGGCCGGAGAAAGTAGTTCGCCATACCCGCCAGTCCGCACAGGCCGCCCGTTGCTTGCAGTTCGCCCGGTGAAGCACCGAGAACCAGGAGTGCTAGGACGGTTCCGATGACCGATCCGACCCAGCTAACTCGAAGAATGGCGCCGACATTCACGTCTCCGATCAAGCCGATGTTTCCGATACGGTCTCGCACCGCATACAGTCCCACAGACCCGAGCGCGAGCCCGAGCACGAGGAGGGGCGACGATCCAAGTCCGACCACGCCGGGCACGATCAGCGTCAAACTCGCGACCAAGAGAACGGAAGTTATGATCGCGACGGCCCGACCGAGCCGGTGCATAGGTAGGAGCGAGACCGTCGGCGCAGTAATGGCTTTCGAGCCGTGGCGGCTATATGGCGTGGCAACCCGGAATGTTCACAATGGCGGAATCGCCGGACGCTCGTGAGACCCTCCGATTGCTCATTGACGCCGCTCGATCCGAAGGCCTAGGTTTCCTCGCAGCGGCGATCGCCTATTACGCATTCGTCTCACTGATTCCCCTTGTGATCATCGCGCTGGCCGCCGCAACGCTCGTCGGCGGTGAGACATTTGCCGAGGCCGTCGCCGCGACGCTGGCCGGCGTTCTGACGCCGGAAACTTTGCAAGTGCTCGAGGGCGCACTTTCCGGTGGCACGGGCCGTGGGGGAGCAACCATCGCAGGTATTATCGTATTATCGTGGAGTGGTCTTCGATTATTCCGAGGCCTGGACGAGGCCATCGGTCGTATTTATGGGACGACCGGTACGACAACGTTTGTCCGCCAGATTCGTGATGCCTCGGTGACGCTCGCGGCGATCGGCACCGCCGTCGGCACCCTTGCAGCCGTTATGGCGATCGTTCGGTTACTTCTCCCCAGCGGATCGCTCCTTGCTCCGCTCGGCACCGCGTTACTCTTGCCAGTGGCCTTCTTCCCCGTCTATTTCCTCCTGCCAAATGTGCCAATGACGCCCAGCGAGGCCCTCCCCGGAGCGATTCTGGCCGGTCTCGGCTGGACACTCCTCGGCTGGCTATTCGCGGTCTACACAGCTACGCTCGCTACCACATCGGTATACGGAGCTGTCGGCGTGGTGCTGCTGGCACTCACGTGGTTCTATGCTGGCGCCCTCCTCGTCCTCCTCGGTGCGGTTTTGAACGCAGTCCGCAGCGGCCGAACCAACAACCGGCAGCTACAACAGGTCGCCGACCAAGGTTCGGCGTAACGGATGAGCGGCGAGTCCGACGAGATCGAGTCGGTTGACACGCGGGATCTCGGGGCCGAGATCGACGACCTCCGGGACGATGTCGACACGCTGTCAACTGACCTCGAGGAGAAGACTAGGAACCGAGCGGACCTCGAGGCGGATCTCCGTCGATATGTTCGGTGGCGTCAACGCCGCGGGCATGCCCGCGGATGGGGTCCATACCTCGTGTTACTCTACGGAACGGTGATGACCCTCGGTGCGTTCTACTTCCTCAATGGTGGCTGGGCCATTCTCGCGATGATCGTCGTCTGGCTATCCACACTTGGTCTGTACGCGTTGATGGTTATCCTTGGCCTGGCAGGGGCGGCCCTGGGACTCCCCGGAAAGCTCGCTGATCGCCTCCGATCGCTTCGATGAGTCGTGGCATCGGGGTCACTCGTCAGCTCTCCGCCTGGCTCGAACCGCTCGAACCTCTGGTCGCGCTGCTCACTCAGTTCGGTGATATCTGGTTTCTCGCAGTTCTCGCGGTATCCCTCTACGCACTCGGCCGGAGTGTGCCGGTGGCCGGCTGGGATCGCAGAAAAGGCGCTGTCATCGTCGCTGTGCTCCTTTTAGCGGTGGCGACGACCGGCGCCCTCAAAGCCCTCTTCGGATTGCCGCGTCCGCCCGGATCCGCCCGACCAGCAATCGCCCTGGGGGATGTCTACGCCTGGCTTGCCACAGCCGAGGGGCCTGGCTTCCCGAGTGGCCATGCCCTCGGTGCAAGTGCCGTTTACGGGGCGATAGTAGGCTTAGTCGATCGCTCGAATCGTCACCGTGCAGGGCTCGTCGCAGGACTCCTGATCCTGACGGTTGCGGCGAGCCGCCTCGCCCTTGGTGTTCACTATCTCGTTGACGTTGTTGCGGGTGCGCTGTGTGGCTTTCTTCTCGCGGGGATCGCGCTTCGGTGGGCCGCTCACCAGCGCCGGACGTTCGCGCTCGGGATCCTCGTGAGTATCTCGTGGATCGCCTTCGATACGGTCTCCGCCGCACTCGGCACCGCAGGCCTCTGTACAGGCGCGCTTGTTTCTTGGGGACGTGTCGAGCGTCGCCTCACAACGCTCGACCCACCTACTGGTCTCGCTGCTGCAATGCTCATCAGCGCCTCCCTGTTTGTCGGCCTGATCGCACTGGTCGTGATCGAATTCGGCAGCCCGGCTGTCGCAGCACTCGGCGGATTCTTCGGGATGATTATACTCATCGCTCTCCCGCTTGTCGTGCGGCAAAAAAGAGCGGCTTTTTAGAAGGTCTCGAGGTAGCGGTCCAGCTCCCACTCAGAGACCTCGGCGAGATACTCGCTGTATTCCTGGCGCTTTGCCTCGACGAATTTCTCGCTCGTGTGAGGACCGAGGGCGTCCATAATCACCTCGTCGTTTTCCAGGGCGTCGATGGCCTGACCGAGATTCTCGGGCAGGGTGTCGATGCCGTATTCCTCTCGCTCCTCCTCGCCGAATTCGTAGATATTCTCCCGAACCGGATCGGGACATTCGAGGTCCCGCTCGATACCATCCAAACCTGCGTGGACCAGGGCTGCGAACGCAAGATAGGGATTACACGCCGGATCAGGGGCGCGGTACTCGATACGTGAGGCGGCCGGGACCCGGGCGGCGGGCTTGCGCACCAGCGCCGAACGGTTTACATCCGACCACGCGATATAGATCGGCGCCTCGTATCCGGGCACGAGGCGTTTGTATGAGTTGACGGTGGGATTCGCGACCGCCGTGATCGCCGGGGCGTGCTCCAGAACGCCCGCGAGGAAGCTCTTCGCAGTATCCGAGAGGTTGAACTCGTCATCGCCATCATGGAAGGCATTCTCCCCATTCTCAGTAAAGAGCGACAAGTGGGTGTGCATGCCGGAGCCGTTGATCCGCGGAATCGGCTTTGGCATGAACGTCGCGTGGAGATCATGCTGGGCCGCAATCGCCCGGACGACAGCGCGGAACGTGGCGACGTTGTCTGCCGTCGTCAGGATGTCGTCGTACTTGAAGTCGATCTCGTGCTGGCTCTCCGCGACTTCGTGGTGGCTCGCTTCGACTTCGAAGCCCATCTCCTCGAGGCCATAGATGATGTCCCCACGGACATCCTGAGCGAGGTCCTTCGGTGCAAGGTCGAAGTACCCACCTTTGTCGGAGAATTCTGTTGTCGCGTTCCCATCTTCGTCTTCGCGGAAGAGGAAGAACTCCGGCTCTGGGCCTGCATTGACGGTGTAGCCCAGATCGTTGGCCCGATCGATCGCGTCTTTGAGTACCCGCCGGGGGTCGCCAGTGAACGGCGCATCGGTGGCCGTGTCGTGGACGTCAGCAATCATCCGGGCGGTGCGAACGTCCTCCGAGTCCCGCCATGGCAGAACCGCAAATGTCGATGGATCCGGCTCCAATCGCATGTCCGATTCCTGGATGCGGACGAAGCCGTCGATCGAGGAACCATCGAAGTAGATACCCTCGTCGAAGGCCTTCTCCGCCTGAGAGGCCGGAACGGAGACGTTCTTAACCGTTCCAAGGATGTCGGTGAACTGGAGTCGAAGGAAGTCGACACCTTCCGCCTCGATGGCGTCCAGTACGTCCGCTGCTGTCTCGGGATTTGCGCTTGTCATATTTCGACACTCGTGTGGCCGCTCCCCGCTCACTAAAGCGCTACTATTCCGCGCAAATACCGCCGGCTCGGCGTCAAACTGTGTATTCGTAAAATTCTAATGCGCGGGTCCCCTGCCCGGAAACGATGACGTACGAAAATCTCGACCGAAAGTTGGTGAATGCCCTGCTCGGGGATGGCCGTGCTAGCCTCCGCAGTCTCGCAGAGGACCTCGATGTGTCGGTAACCACCGTCTCGAATCATCTCTCGGACCTCGAGGAGCAGGGCATCATCCGGGGCTATACGCCGAAAGTCGACTACGATAAGCTCGGGTACGATGTGACTGCTATTCTCCATCTCAAGGTCGAAGGGAGTGAATTGGTTTCGGTCACGGAACGACTGACCGAACACAAACAAATGGTCAGTGTGTATGAAGTTACTGGCGACCATGACATCGTCGCCATTGGCAAGTTCGAAGACACCGACGATATGAATGATGAAATCAAGACCCTGTTGAACGAACCTGCGATCAAGGAATCGAATACGAGCGTCGTCCTTAATCCCGCCAAGGAGCACGAACAGTTTACCTTGGAGATCGAGTGACGGACGTCTGACTGAAGTACTTGGGTCTGGCCGTCTCGGCCCGTGGTATGAGTGATGGAGCCGATGATGGACTGGCGTCTCGGCGCGCTGACGTGTCGGGAATGGGTCGCGCGACCGAAGGCCGACGAACACCGGCACGACCACGTCTCGAACCGGTTGCAGCCGCTGTTCGCGATGCCGACTGTCTCGACCGGATAGTCGACGCCGGTCCAGTGGTCGACCGTGCCTTCGGCACCGAGCGACGGCTGTTCACGCCCGACGGTGCTCTCGATGTCCGGGTCGCCAGCCTACCCGACGCGGCGCCGCCAGCAGCTGCACGGGCGGTTGCGACGCAGCATCGGCGGTGGAACAGCGCCGATGATATCGATGGGGTTGTACCGGTGGTCGAAACTGGCCTTGCGGACCGTCCTTGGGTGGTCACTGCCGCGGTCGACCGCGATCCACCACTCGATCAGGTCGACTTGGGAACAGCCCTGGATGAAGCGCTAACATTATCCGGCACCGTCGCCGCACTGCATGATCGCGGCCTCATTCACGGGGCGATTGCCCCAGCATGTATCGCTCATCCCCCTGCTGGAGCGGGTGCCGGTCGAGCGCTTACTGATATCGGGCTATTGGACGTTTACCGACGCCATCATGAGGTCACGGCGCTGGTCGACCCGCGGTATGCACCACCAGAAATTTTCGATGACGACGGACTCGTCGACCGATCGACGGACGTGTACGGATTAGCCGCACTGTGTTACCGTCGTTGCACTGGGACGGCGCCACGACCCGACGGTGCAGCCGGGGTTGAGGGCCCGGTGGTACGCCCCTCGATTCGCGAGCCCGGCCTGCCACCTGAACTCGACGATATCTTGCTCGAAGCGCTCGCTGCTGACCCGTATGAGCGCTTTGACACCGTCTCCGATTTCCGCGCCGCGATCGCCGGACTGCTCGAGTCCGAATCCTTTTGACTGACTGGTCAGTCAGTACCGCTTGATGGGTGTGGAGGTCGACGGCGAGCCGAAGGACGCGATCATGCGCGCCACGTATCGCGCGCTCCGCGACCATGGCTATGCCGACCTCACGATGCAGGCTATTGCCGACGAGGCACCTGTTAGTAAGGCAACTCTCCACTACCACTACGATAGCAAGCGCGGGCTTGTCAAAGCCTTCCAATCGTACATTTCACAGCGATTTGTTGACCGGATCGAGGCTGCCGATGACCCCGAAGCTGCACCGCCAGCGCGCCTCCGAGCAGTCCTTGACGCGGTGCTGGAATCGCCGGCTGATGACGACTGTTGGGAACTGCAGCGGATCCTGCTCGACCTCAAAGCCCGAGCAGCTCACGACCCCGCGATCCGTGCAGACTTCCAGGCCATCGATACCTGCTTTCGTGATCTGCTTGCGGATATACTCCAGGCAGGCGTCGAATCGGGTGATTTCCGCTCCGATATCGATGCTGAAGCAACTGCACGCTTCATCGTGACCGCACTCGCGGGAGCCGGGACACGAGCGGTCTCGGTTGGTCAGTCTCCGGACACCACGCGAGAGCTTTTGCAGATGTACGTCGATCACGCGATTGCAGCCGGGAGGACATCCCGGGATGAGTAGCCGCCTCCGCCGACTCTTCAAAGATCCAGATGACCTTGACCTGACATCAGGCGGCATCGGCTGGCCGCTGTTCTACTTGTCGCTCCCGATCGTCTTTACGAACCTCTTCCAGGTGGCATACAACCTCGCCGACACCTTCTGGCTCGGCCAGCTGAGCGCGACGGCACTTGCGGCAATCACGTTCGGGTTCCCGATGGTATTTCTCCTGATATCGCTGGGCATGGGTGTCTCAGTGGCCGGTAGCGTTCTTGTGGCTCAGCACACTGGTGCTGAGGAACGCGAAGCCGCCGTCTTCGCCGCCTCCCAGACGGTCACCTACGCGTTCGTGCTTTCCGCGCTTCTCGGTCTCGGCGGGTTCTTCGTCGTCGAAGACGTCCTCTCATTGGTTGGGGCTACCGGCGAGGTGCTCGCCCTGGCGACTGATTACCTCGCCATCATCGCCCTCGGCCTGCCGTTCATGTTCGGCTTCTTCGTGTTTATCGCCCTGATGCGTGGAGCGGGGGATACCGTGACGCCGATGATCGTGATGTTCGGGACGGTCGTCGTCAATATCGCCCTTGACCCGTTCCTGATTTTCGGCTGGGGCCCCTTCCCCGCACTTGGAGTCGAGGGTGCCGCCATCGCGACCATTTTTTCGCGGGGCACGGCGATGCTCGTGGGGATGGGGATCATGCTCGCCGGAACGCGAGGGATCCGCATCCGCCCGCGACAGATGATCCCCCGCCCATCATACCTTCCGAAGCTCCTTCGTATCGGCGCGCCAGCGTCCGTAGAGGGCGCCGGCCGGGCCATCTCGGTGAATCTGCTGCTGGTAGTCGTCGCCCCATTTGCCGTCGCGGTCGAGGCGGCGTTCGGCGTTGGTATCCGGATATTCTCGCTCGTCTTCATGCCAGCAATCGCAGTCGATCGTGGCGTCGAAACGATGACAGGCCAGAACATCGGCGCAGGCAAGCCCGGACGAGCGGCCCGGACGAACCACTTCGCCGCTAAAGCTAGCTTCCTGATTCTCGCGGCTCTCGGTGTCGTGATCTTCCTGATCGCCCCGTCACTCGTCGCCGTGTTCAATGATGATCCCATTGTGATCCGGGAAGGTGCTGCCTTCCTCCGGATCGCTGCGCCTACATTCGGACTCATCGGCGTCGTTCGAGCGTATAGCGGCGGCTTCCGGGGGGCTGGCCGGACATTGACTGCCGCTGCCATCTCGATTACGATGCTTGGTGTCATCCGATTCCCCATCGCCTTGCTCGCCTCGAGCGGCTTGGCACCGCCCGGCTGGGGCTTTCTCTCAATGCCGGATCCGACCGGAATTTGGATCGCTTTCCCACTTTCAAACGTCGTCGCCGCGACGCTGGCGTTTATGTGGTTTCGTCGTGGCACCTGGCAGGACGCGGACCTCACCGGCGACGAGCCGGAGTCGGCCGAGGTCGATGGTCAGCCGACACACGATTGAGGGGAATTTACTGGCGGCGCATTCTCAGGTCGGGCTATGGACGACGAGATTCACCCCGGTCTGGAGGGTATAACGGTCGCTGAAACACGGTTATCTCGGATCGATGGCGAGGCGGGTACCTTGACGATCGCTGGATATCCAGTTAGCGAACTCGCGCCGAACGCCAACTACGAAGAGACGCTGTTCTTGTTGTTCGAGGACCGCCTCCCGGATGCTGACGAACTCGCCGCGTTTCAATCGGCGCTGGCTGACCGCCGAGGAGTTAGTGATGAAGTCCTTGCCGTCCTTGAGCGGGCCGCCGCGGATGGGGCGACAGGCATGGACGCGCTTCGGATGGGTGCCGCCACGGCGAGCCTAGGGATCGATGGCGGCAACGGTGCTTCCACTGCGAAGCGTGTCGTGGCCGCCTTCCCCACCATCATTGCCGCGTATTGGCGATTCCGGCAGGGCGAGGAGCCAATTGAGCCCCGTTCGGACCTCGGACATGCGGCGAATTACCTCTATATGCTAACCGGCGAGGAGCCAGACGATGCAGCCGTCCGCGGCCTTGAGACGTATCTCAATGCCGTCATCGATCACGGATTGAATGCCTCCACGTTCGCCGCCCGGGTCGTCGTCTCAACCGAGTCGGATCTAGTGTCCGCGGCAACCGCTGCTGTCGGGACGCTCAAGGGCCCCCTGCATGGTGGGGCTCCCGGTCCAGTCCTGGATATGCTGCGGGAGGTCCACGCCACGGACGATCCCGCGGGGTGGGTTCGTGACCGCCTCGACGCTGGTGAGCGCCTCATGGGCTTTGGCCACCGGGTCTACCGGGTCCGTGACCCACGCGCTGCGGTCCTCGAGACGGCCGCAGAGCGCTTCTACGACGATACTGATGCCTTCTTTGCCTCCGTCCGTCACTTCGAGGATGTCGCCGTGGCAGCTTTGGCCGAACACTCCCCGGACCGCACGTTAGAAACCAACGTGGAATTCTACACGGCCGTGTTACTCGATGGCGTCGGCATTCCAAAGGCCCTGTTCACGCCTACATTTGCGATATCTCGGGTTGGTGGGTGGATGGCCCATGGTCGTGAGCAACTCGCGGATAACCGTCTCGTTCGCCCTCGGGCGCGGTACATTGGTGCGGAAGGACGGACGTGGATCCCACTCTCCGAGCGATAGCTGCGTCGCCGTCGCGAAAGAAATGATCGGTCGTCGGATGGTACAGCGGAGCGGGAGGGGGTTGGGTCGTGACCGGGCTTACATCGCGCCGCCCATGCCACCCATACCGCCCATGCCGCCCATGCCGCCG
>JBDGPQ010000110.1:0-19480 GCA_042219595.1 Haloarculaceae archaeon | reverse complement strand
TTTCTGGATTGATTATAGTCGAATCCTCGCTCTCAGATCGAGAGTAACTCCGACCCCTATTAACTCCACCCGTATCCTCATTACTTGAGACCTTTTTGTTGCCTGTTTGTTTATTCGGATCCTCTAATACCATTTCAGCGGTACGGTCGGATGCGCTGAACGACTCTGCATTTGGATGTTGATATTCCAGTGTATTTGATCCATTTAGTGTAGAACGTAGATCCAATGCTTGTTCGCCAGTAACTTCTAATCGATCATCGTGTATGACTGCCACATTACTTTTTGCTAATTTGGCTATCTCTTCCTCAGTCATCCATTTGTTGAAGGCAGCACCCGTTTCCGCGGGATTCCGATTAGCACCGCTCAACTGGACGCCGTTCCCGTCCAATGAAATCCACAGATGCCCACTCTCGTGGTTGAACATCACGGAATCAGCATTACCGCCACCACCCCAGCCTCCACCCTGGTTACTCATCATCGACTGGCTGCTATCTGGATCGACGACTACCCCTCCGACCTCCACGTACATCGTATCAGACTGCATTGCTCCATCGTCATCACGGACGGTCACCGTCACATTGTACTGGCCGAGTTGGTGCGGAACGAAGTGCGTCAACACGCATGAGGCACAGTCCGGCTCCATCGTGCTGCCGTTGGGCCGCTCGATCGACCAGTGGTGGCTGACGACGTCGCCATCGGGATCCACTGATCCCCCAGCGTCGAGATATACGGTCGTATTTATCGTTGCCTCTTGATCAAGGCCGGCCTCGGCCATCGGCGGCGCGTTCGCTGCGGCTACGCCGGCCATACCGAGTAGCGCCACTACGACCGCCACTCCGGTCACCCCCCGCATCCTGACGGGACGGTTTGCGGCTCCATGGGTCAAAAATGTACGGACCGCCCTGGTCAGGAGCCCACCCCAGAGACTTTGGGAGCCGCCGTGAACTGGCAGCCATGGTTCCATCTGAGACTGATGTTCTCGTCGTTGGAGCGGGCATCGCGGGGCTCGTGGCGGCCATTGAGACGGCCGAACAGGGGAATGACCTCGATGTGACTGTCGTCGAGAAGGGGACTCGAGCGGGCGGGACGTCCAGACAGAGCGGCGGCGCGTTCTATTGTTTCGAGGATCTGGAGGCCTATCGGGACCGCGACCCGCCCGGCAATACCCAACTCCAAGAAACGGTCGTGCGCCGTCACGAGGCCGCGTGGGACTGGCTCGTCGATCACGGCGTACCGCTGCGCGAGGTCGACATCGCACACAATGACTTCGAAAACGTGCTTCCCGAAGTCGTCGATTATCTCCACCGGAAGCCGGTGCGCCGGCGGGTCGATACGCATGCGATGATCGACGCGCTCGTCGATGCGCTCGAGGCCGCGGGTGGGGCCTTGTTTCTGGAGACGCCGATGCAGGAACTCCAGGTGTCCGATGGCGCCGTCACTGGTGCAGTCGTGCGGGATGGCGGGAACCGAATCGGTATCGATGCCGATGTGACCGTCCTCGCGACGGGTGGCTATGCCGCCAACGAGCGGCTTGTCGAGCAGCATCACGTTGCCGGCCATACTGACGATCTCTGGCTGCGCGCATCGAAATGGTGTACCGGTGACGGCCTACTCGCTGGTAAGGATGTCAATGCCAAGTTTAGCAAAGGGATGAATGACTTCTATGGGAAGTCGATGGTCACACCGCCCGCCGAGTTCTCCCCATTCGAGTATCCCGCGGCAACCGCCTTCTACGCACCGTACTGCGTCGGCCTCAACCGCCACGGGGAGCGTATCGCCGACGAATCGGCATCTATCCACGAAAAATCCGTGATCAAGGCGGCCACCCGCGAGGGGTACAGCAGATTGTATTACATCATGGATGACCGGTTTGCGGAGTCGACCATACAGGTGACACGTGAGCAGACCGTCAAGGACCTCCTCGAGCAACAGCGCGCTCTGGGAGGCAATATCACATCCGCGGATTCGCTCGAGGGACTCGGGGCGGAACTCTCGACATGGGATGTGGCTGGCGAGCGGGCCGTTCGGACCATCGAGGCGTATAATGCCGCGATCAGGAACGGGACCGCTGAGACGGAACTCCAGCCACCACGGCGACATGTCAAACTCCCGATCGAGACCCCGCCATTCCACGCCATCGAGGTTCAGCCTTCGATCACGCTCACGCTTGGCGGCTTCGACGTCACTGAAGAGATGCAGGTCAAGAGCCGGCCAAATACCGGGTCGACATTCGCTCATGCTGGTCGGGACCCGGATCCGGACATTGTGGGGACGATCGACGGCTTGTACGCCGTCGGCGCCGATGTCGGCAATGTCGGTGGCATCATCTTGATGGAAGAGGTCAGCCCCATGACGGTCAATGCGGTACTCGCTCAAATCGCCGGCGAGGCTATCGCCACAGACCTGCGGTAGGTCTTTCCCGGCGCCGAGGATTAACGGGGCATGGCAATCACCGGCGTCACGGCGTACCCGCTTCGAGCCCCAATCGATGAGCCTGTCTGGACGGCACAGGAGCGGTGGGATACGGATGCGCTGGTCCTCGTCGAGATCGAGACCGACGCCGGTGTGACCGGCTTCGGAGAGGCTCGGGGTGCGCCACAGGACCGAATCTGTGAGTACGTCGAGATCTTCGGTGAAGCGCTCCTCGGCCGGGATCATATGGCCCGCCGAGACTGCGCAGCGGCGATGCTGCGCGCGACGCGCCCACGGCCGGGTGGGCTTGGGGACTGGGACGAGCTTCCAGGCCCGCTTCCCCGACGCGAGCGCCGGGAGGCAATGACTGCGATGGCGGGGATCGACATTGCTCTCTGGGACATTGCCGGCAAGGCTGTCGATGAGCCCGTGTACCGCGTTCTCGGTGGGACAGATGAGCCCGTATTCTGTTACGCGACCGGGGGGTTCTATGACCCCGATGACCCGGCTGCGGGAGTTGCGGATGAACTCGGCGGCTTTGTCGACGACGGCTTTGACGCTGTCAAGATGAAGGCTGGCGCACTCTCACTCGAGGACGAACGTGCCCGCATCCGGGAAGTCCGGGATGCAATCGGCCCCGAGCCGGACTTGTTACTGGACGTCAACGCACCCTTTGGTGTCGAGGAATGCATCGAGTTCGCCACGGAAGTCGCGGAATACGACATCGGGTGGTTGGAGGAACCGCTCTACTGGTATCTCCAACCCAGAGACTTCAGCCGCGCCGCGGACCGATCGCCCGTCCCACTCGCGCACGGAGAGCGCGAATTCCACCGGTTCACGACGCGGGATTTCATCGAGTCAGGTGCGATCCGATACGTCCAGTTCGATGCAACTCGGTTCGCGGGCTTCACCGAGGCGATCCATATTGCGGAATATGCCGCCCAGGAGAACGTACGGATCGCGCCACATGCTGCACCCCACATCCATGCCCATCTTGTCGCTGCCTTCACGGCTGACAGCTATGGCGCGGAAGTGATCGGCGCCGACGGCTTCAGACCGATCACCGAGACGTTGTACGGTGGCGGGCCGACCCTCGTCGACGGCCGCCTCGAGCTTCCCGACGCCCCCGGATTCGGCCTGGACGTCAATCGAGACGCGATCGAGACATTCGAGGCCAGCTGAGGACAAGCACTATCCGGGCTGGGCCGCCAGACTGGCCATGGCACACGACCTCCTCCTCGCAGATGCCCGCGTGGTCGACGGGACCGGTGCGCCCTGGTATCGGGGCCACGTTGGGATCGACGATGGCCGGATCGATGCTGTCTACCGCGGCGAACCCGGCTCCGCTGAAGAACGGATTGATCTCGATGGAGATGTCGTCGCACCTGGGTTCATCGATGCGCATTCCCACTCCGATCTCGAATTGTTCGCGAATCCATCATTGCAGCCCAAGATCCGTCAGGGGATCACGACCGAAATCCTTGGTCAGGACGGGTTCTCCATGGCACCGATGTATCGCGATGACGGTGCCGCGCGCTGGGAAGACCACCTCAGCGGTCTGGATGGGCGATTGGACCGTGAGTGGGAATGGGGGTCGATGGACGAGTATATGGCCGCCATCGAGGACAACGGCATCGCCCCGAATGTCGCCCCTCTTGTGGGCCATGGCACCGTCCGGTTCAATGTCCTCGGCATGGCCGACGATGCGCCGACCGCCGGCGAACGGGAGGAAATGGCGGAGCTTGTCAGGGAGAGTCTCGACGATGGTGCGGTCGGGCTTTCGACCGGTCTCGTCTATGCTCCACAGTATCACGCGAGCACCGCGGAGGTGCGGGCGATGGCAGAGGCACTCGCCCCCTATGGCCGCCCGTTTGTCGCGCACATCCGCGACGAGCGACTAGATATCTGGGACGCCATGGATGAATTTGCAGATATCGGTGCGGAGACCGGCGTACCGCTGCACCATTCTCATTTCAAGGTCGTCGGACCGCTTCAATCCGGAAAGGCCGACCGCGCCGTCGAACTCGTGGAGGTCGCTCGGGAACGGGGGATCGACTATCTCGGCGACATGTATCCATATCGAGCTGGCAGCACGATGCTCTCGGCATTGCTCCCGCCCTGGGCCGTCGCCGGTTCTACGTCGGAGACACTTGATCGGCTGCGAGACCCAGAAACGCGCACAGAGATCCGTCGGGATGTCGAGGAGTGGCGACTCGAGGACTGGCATAATCCAGGTAAATATATCGGCTGGGATGCGGTCGTCATCGCGAGCGTTGGTCCGGGCGGTGACGAATCTGTCGTCGGTGAGACGGTCGCGGCCGTCGCAGAGGACCGGGACGTCGATCCGGTGGAGGCGGTCTGTGATGTCCTCCTCGAAACCGAGCTTGACGCGACGATGACGCTACACCAGCTCGAGGAAGACGACGTCCGGACGGTGGTGCAGGCAGAGCGGATCTGTATCGGGACCGATGGCATTTTTGGCGGTGGGAAACCCCATCCTCGTCTCTATGGGACATATCCACGGGTCCTCGAGACTTACGTTCGTGAGGAAAACCTGCTCACACTCGAAGCGGCAGTTCGCAAGATGACATCGCTGCCGGCGCGAAGCTTCGGCCTCGACCAGAAGGGCCTGGTCCGGCCCGGAATGGATGCTGATCTCGTCGTGTTCGATCCGACGTTCATCGGAACCACGGCGACGTACGAATCGCCACGACGCTACCCGGAGGGGCTTCCGCACGTGATCGTCGGTGGCGAATTCGTCGTTCGCGATGGCGAATCGACCGGTGCGCTCCCTGGTGCCGTTGTCCGTGCCTAACTCGTGTCTTCGATCAATTCAACCGCCCACCCTTCTGGTCCCTCGATGAAGGCGATGCGGACATCGCCGGTCGATCCGTCACGTGGTCCGTCGAGGACTGCGACCCCAAGGTCGTCCTTGAGCCGGTCGATTTCTGCATCGACATCATCGACACTGACGGCTACGTGATCGACGACATCCCGGCCTGTGCTGGGGAGTTCGTGATCCGGCGCAGTCCGTAATTGAAGCTCGCCGTGTTCCCCGCCCAGCCAGACGTTTTCGATATTCTCACCGGTGATACCGGAGCGCCGCTTTTCGAGTCCGAGACCATCGACAAAGAACTCGACCGCGCCATCGAGATCTTCGACCCAGATTGCCGTGTGGATGACGTCCATGGGAGGTCGTCGCGCGGCGGCCTCTTCAGTGTTCACCCCGTGGGCCATGTCACCAAATCCCCGGACGGCTCAGCCATCGATACTGACGGAAGGTTTTATACCGGTCGTTTCGGAGCATCAGCTGGCGCGGCCGTCACGGTTGACGGTTCTGATCCCCCCACCACACTCCGACTCCGCCGTGACGGAGCCGCGCCGGGTCATCCCCCCCGGGTCGTCCCCCCGGACGACCCACGCGGCGGCGCGAATCGACAGCGATTCGCACTCTCCCCCCACATCCGCCGCGCTTCTCGATGTGCTCCGGCCTAAGGACAAGGTATTCGGAAGTACCCCGTGAGCCACGTTCATAATGGTCGATACAGTGATCGACGGGGGCCGGATCGTCACCCCGCACCGGACGTTCCATGGAAGTGTGGCGATCGACGATGGCGAGATTGTCGGCATCACCGATCCCGGGGGCGCGCCGTCTGCCGACCGCACTATCGACGCAACCGATCGGCTCATCCTTCCGGGAGTCGTGGACCCTCACGTCCATATCGACGCGTTGCTCCCCGAGCGCGCTGGCGACTATCAGACTGAGACCGCTGCAGCTGCGCGTGGTGGCGTTACTACCGTCATCGATTTTGCGTGGCAGGGTGGCGATCGTCGGCTCGCGGACCCCGACGCTACGCTGCTGGATGGCATCGCTCACAAACGCGAGCAGACCGCGAAAGCGCATATCGATACGTCGGTTCACGGCGTCCTCCACCGAGATGATCCAGCCACGTTCGATGCCGTGGCCGACGCCGTCGACGCGGGCGTGACGTCGTTCAAGATGTTCCGCTCGACGTACGACTCCGGCGTCGACACTGGCTTCCTTGTCGATGCGTTCGAGGCTATCGCCGAGCAGGACGCCGTGGCGCTGGTGCATGCCGAGGATCCGGAGGTCTGTGACCGACACGCAGCCCGAGCTCGGGAGGCTGGACGCACGGCGGCTACCGAGTATCCGGCGACCCGTCCCGACTACTCGGAAGCGATGGCGCTGGACAGCGCGCTGCACCTTGCCCGGGTCGCGGGCGTCAAGTATTACGCCGTCCACACGACGGCACGGCTCTCTGCGGCGACACTCGCCCGCTTCCAAACCGACCGAAGTCGCGTCCGTGGAGAAACCTGCACTCACTACACCGTTCTCGACGAGAGTGCACACGAACGGCAGGGCAATCTGCCGAAAATCGCGCCCCCACTCCGCACGCCAGACGATATCGAGGCGATGTTCGAACGGCTTCGTGACGAGACCCTATCGGTCGTTTCGACCGATCACGTCCCCTTCCCGCGGGCGGCAAAGGAAACCGACACCTGGTGGGACGCAGCCTTTGGGTGTAATTCGCTACAGCGGAGCCTCCCGCTGTTTCATGAGGCTGCTGTCGTTCAGCGGGGCCATTCGCTCCCATTCCTCGTTCGAAAGATGTGTGCGAATCCAGCCGATACCTTTGGCCTCCCGCAGAAAGGGACGCTTGAGCCCGGCACTGACGCCGATATCGTGATATTCGATCCTGAACGAACACAGGAAATTTCGGCCGACACGAACGCGTCTGCCGCTGATTACTCAATATACGAGGGCCGGACCGTCCATGGTGCCGTTGACGCCGTCTTTTTGCGGGGGAACCGTATCGTCGCAAACGGCCAGTTGGTGGGAGATCCCGGCGACGGCGAGTTTCTGGAGCGATCGATACCCGACTGGGACGCTTAATCCAGTTCTACGTCGTACCGCCGTTCGGCAACCTCCGGCGAGAGCACCCCGTCGCGAACGTCCGCCCGGACCGCGTCCATCGGACGCCGATTCGGCTCGCCATAGCCGCCGCCCCCCGGCGTGAACACGCGAAGTACATCGCCTGCATCAGCCTGGAACTGCTCCTTGGAGTGCAAGTCCCGGGCCTCACCGTCGGGATTCAGAATTGCAGCCCCAGGTCGGCCATCACCCGCGCCCTGGACGCCAAAGGGTCCGAACTTGAAGCGTTCGTTTACCAATTGTACCTCCGTCCGGACGTCGAACTCGTACTCCCGCACCGTCCCCGCCCCTCCCCGGTATCGGCCGGCTCCCGACGAATCCGGACGCAACCGGTACGTATTGATTCGCATCGGGTATTCGGACTCGATCGCCTCCACCGGCGTATTTTGAAGGTTGTTCGTCCCGGCGACGGCGTGGTTGCCATCCCGTTCCGGCCGCGCGCCCGCGCCACCATAATGCCCGTCGAATAGAACCTGCAGCTCGCCTGTCTCAGGATGGGTGAATTTGAACATCTGCCGGTGGGGTTGGCCGCCTGGTGCGGGGGTCTCGCCGGGTACCGCCTCGTTGAGCGCCCCCACGACGGTGCTGATCACACGGTCGGCAACCAGCTGCCGCGACCCGACAGGAACAGGAAGCTGTGCGTTGAGCAGTGACCCTTCGGGCGCGGTCACCGTGACCGGCTCGATCGCCCCTTGCGTCTGTGGCGAATCCGGGTCGATGACCGACTTCAATCCAAGCATCGTGTAGGCGAACGTGTACTGGGACACCGCGTTGATCGCCCGCCCTGGCACCTGATCCGCAGTGCCCGCAAAGTCCACCTCGAGTTCGGTGCCGTCGACGGTGATCGTCGCATGGACCGGCAGCGGCTCGTCGAAGCCGTCCATCCGGTCCTCGAATTCGTAGACACCGTCGGGCACATCGTCGATTGCCGTCCGCATCCGCTCCTCGGAACGATCCAGGATTTCCTCGAAATATCGCTCCGCGGTCGCGACGCCGTGCTCCTCGAGGATTTCACAGAACAGGTCCTGGCCGACTTGTGTCGCACCGATCTGTGCCTCGAGATCCCCTCGTAGTTTCTCCGGTTCTCGAGAATTGGCGGTGACGATATCGAAGACCTTCTCGTCCGGTTCGCCCGCGTCATAGAGCTTGACGGGCGGGACTTGAATCCCCTCGGCGTACAGATCCGTGACGTGCATCGTATACGAGGCGGTGCCCGCACCGCCGATATCGAGATGATGACCGCCAATCACACAGAACCCCCGGAGGTCACCCTCATAGAATACCGGCGCGAAGACGAACAGGTCCGGCAGATGCCCCGAATTGATCCGCGGATCGTTCGTTAGGACGACGTCACCGGGCTCCCAGGTCTCGCGAGGAAAGTGCTCGAAGAGTTTCCGGACCATGAACGGCATCGATCCAAGGTGACCCGGCGCATACACGCCCTGCGCGAGCATCCGGCCATCCGCGGTAAACGTCGCTGTCGAAAAGTCGCGTGCGTATTTGATGACGGCCGAATACGCCGTCCGACTCAGGTGTGAACCCATTTCCCGGGGCAATCCCCGAAGCCGGCTCCATAGTACTTCCAACGTGACCGGATCGATCGCGTCGTCCATGATGTTCGGGCATGATCGAGACCGGGGATAAACCTTGAGGGCTTGTGGACAGAGTCTTTACCCCCGGGGTCCTCGCCGCCGACAATGTCCCGCCGAGAGCTGTTGGGGTCGCTCTGCGGGATGGTTTTTCTCGTGAATCTTGCACGGATCGTTTTCGCCCCACTGCTCCAACCTGTGGCAGCCGAGTTCTCCGTTACAGCAGCGTCGCTCGGTGTCGTCACGACGGCTGCGTGGCTCGGGAGTGCCGCCCCGCGAATTCCTGCGGGCTACCTGCTTACACGCGTCTCACGAACGGCGGTCGTGGCGGGGACAGGGGCGTGGTTGGCTGCCGCAGCGCTCTTCACCGCTGTCGCCGACTCGATCCTCCACCTCGCTGTCGGGGCCTTCCTCCTCGGGCTATCGAGCGGTGTCTACTTCGTCTCCGCGAAGCCCCTCGCGAGTGAGCTCTATCCGGAGCGTGTCGGCTCGGTGCTGGGGATCATCGGCTCGACCAGCCAGGCAGCGGCGGTCGGCGCGCCGCTGATCCTCAGCGGGATCTTGATCATCGGCGACTGGCGCCTGACGTTTTTCGTGGTCGCGGCGGGTGCGATGGCCGTCACGCTGTGGTTGCTCTGGGCGGCCCGACGGACGGAATTGCCGGATGCGGGAACCGCTGATCGCAGTCTGCTCGCGGCGGTTCGAGCGCAATGGCCCCTCATCCTCGTCGCAGTAGTTACGATCGGTGCCGTTGGCTTCACCTGGAACGCCCTGTTCAACCTTTACGGAGACTACTTGACGGTCGTCAAGGGCATCACCCCGGCGACGGGGCGGGTCTTGCTCTCGCTGGTCTTCGTCGCCGGAGCGGTAGGGTATCTCCTTGCCGGCCGTGTGACCGACCGGTACGCGACGATGCCACTATTGTTCGTCTTTGGAACCGGCTTTGCCGCCGGTGTCGTCGCGCTCACGGTCGCGTCGGGCCTCATCGGGGTGGTTCTCGCCAGCGTCGCCATTGGGGCGCTGTTTTTCGCGGCGATCATCGCGACCGAGGAATTCATGCTATCCTCGCTGCCGGACCGCCATCGCGCCAGTTCGTTTGCAGTGTACTCCGCGATTAGTATCTCCTTTCAGGCCGGCGGTGCCGGAGTGGTTGGGACGGCGGTGGATAGCGGCGTCAGCTATACCCTCGCCTTCCGAGTGCTTGCCATCGGTGTCGTGGCCGTGCTCGCAGTCATCGCCATCCTGTATCTGACCGACCGGCTCCCAGCGAGTTCACTGTCGCGTAACGCTCCGGATCCGACGGAGTGATCCCAACGAACGGGAGGCAATCACAGCTTTGACGGTGGGGTCTGGGATTCGGGGCAGGCCCGACCGTTTCCCCGGACAGTTTTCCGACGACTCCAGGGCTCTATTCCACTGGCGGCGGCCGCACCGGTACCATGCCGGGCACTACGATCCGCCACTGGTCTTTATTGGCCAGCCCTCCGCCATCCCGGCATGCCAGCGCCACATGTATCCGGCATCGCAACGGTCGAAAATGGCACTCATGAACGGCCTGAGCGCGACCTTGCCGCGGAGGTGCTGTTGGACGCTCTTGGGGAGGCCGGCCTGTCAGGTGGCGACCTCGATGGGCTGTATATGCCGAAACCCCGGCCGTGGACGCCGCAAAAATTCTTCTCGACACTCCTGACCCATCATCTCGGTCTCGATCTCGACCGCACTCTTGAGGTATATTCTGGCGGCACAAGCGCTGGCTCTGCGTTTCGATCGGCCGTCCGGGGGATTCGGGATGGCGACGTCGAGGTAGCTGCCGTCATTGCCGCCGAGCGCTCCTCGATTAGTGATACCGATCGATACTTCGACTATATCCTCTCGCTGTTCGATCGCGAGTTTCAGTCACCGGCCGGGCCGACCATACCCGGCGTGTATGCACAGAGCCTCCAGCGATACCTGTACGATTATGGTATCGACCGTGACCGGATCGCCGAGATCGTCGTCAAGAATCGCGAGAACGCCCTCTCGAACCCCGAGGCGGTGTTCGATGACCCGATCGATGTCGAGGCTGTCCTCGATTCGCGACCGATTGCCGACCCATTACGCCTATACGAATGCCCGCGACCGTGTGACGGCGCCGCGGCACTCATCCTCACGACCGCTGACCGGGCCGACGAGAGCGACGCCCAGCCCATCCCCATCACCGGCACGGGATATGCACACCCACCCAGTCACTTCATCGGTGCGCGGGGCCATCAGCTCTCGGAGCTGCCCGCTGCCGGTGGGGCCATGCACGAGGCGCTCGAGGATGCGGGATGCGATCCTGGAACGGTGGACGCACTCGAGCCGTACGCGCCGTTTCCACACGTGGAAGGCATACTGCTGGAGGAACTGGCACTCGTCGATCGAGGCGCCGGCGCAACGGCCGCCGTGAACGGCCCGCTGCCGGTCAGCCCGTCGGGCGGATGCATCGGTCGCGGCCATCCGCCAATGGTGACGCCGCTTTTGAACCATATCGCAGCGGTTCGGCAACTCCGAGGCACGGCCCCGAACCAGGTGTCGGGGGCTGAGTGCGTTCTCACTACTGCCGAGCACGGCCACGTCGACGGTGTGAATGCGACCGTCTTCGGGGGTGCCTGAGATGACGGCTGCCCCGTATACGGATCGGTTTTGGGACGCCCTCTCGGACGGCCGCTTCCTGTTACACGAATGTTCGGCCTGTGGCCACGTCTTTTTCCCACCGATGCCGGCATGCCCGGACTGCCACGATCGGGATGTCGACTGGCTCCAGTCCGACGCCCGCGGCGACCTCTATGCATTCACCCGTCAGCATCGGACGGCAGCCGGATTCGACAGTCCGATCGTTCTCGGTACAGTGGAGCTCGACGAGGGACCCCGGCTGCTGGCCAGATTGGAGGCAGACTACGAGACCCTCACGATCGGTGACCGAATCGAACTCCGTCCGGTCGAATATGATGGTGGCGCTGATCGCCGGCGGCTCGACGACCACCCGTTCTTCCGTGGGTATTTACTGTAGATCCCAATCGGGCTCGCGATCTTCACGCTGCGCGCGAACGCCTTCTTCATAGTACGGTTCAGTGCGGGCGCTATCGAGCGAGCGCGCCTCGATGTGAGCGCGTGCTGCCGACGGTGACATGTCGATGCTTGCCCAGATCGCATCTTTGACATGCTTTGTAATGCGGGCGGGATTGGACCGGATCGAGTCGAGTACGTCCTCGATTTCGTCGTCGAGTTCATCAGCAGGGACAGCCCGGGTGACGAGACCGACGTTCGCGGCCCGCTCGCCGGTAATCGGATCCCCCGTGAGGAGGAGTTCCATCGTCGTTCTGAGACCGACGAGCGAGGGCAACATCGCCGGCGAGAAGTGGTTGAGAATACCCAGGCCGATCTCCGGCTGGCCGATCATCGCATCGTCCGCCGCAATGACGATATCAGTATGCAGCAAGAGATCGAATCCGCCGCCGAGTGCCCAACCATCGACTTTGGCGATGGTGGGTTTGCCGAGCCGCATCATCGAGGTGAAGAGTTCGTCCCACGTCTCCGTGTGGTACGAGAGGTCAAAGTCGACGTCGATCACTTCATCGAGGTCCCCGCCCGCGGTGAACGCCTGATCGCCCTCGCTTTGGAATACCACCGCGCGGACGTCATCATCGACGCGATAGGCCTCCAGGCGGTCGATGATTTCGAGCTTGGTCGGCGTATCGATCGCATTCAGTGCTTCCTCACGCTGGATCGTGATGTAGCCGACTTCCTCTTCGACAGCGAATGCTGCGTTGACCATATCGCCGCTCCGCGGGGCCCGCACAAATATCGCCCGGCATACCTTTGCCCCGTGCCGCCATGGGCGGCGTCATGAGCGAGTTTATCGGCCTCGCCGACCGCCACGCGGACCTCAGGGACGAGATCAGGCGATTCGCCGAGGCCGCGCTCGAGCCGGCCATCGACCACTATGAAGACTCGGGCCGCTTTCCACGTGACATCATCGAGGACCTCGCGGCCGAGGGCTATTTCGGTGCGAGTTACCCGCCGGCGTATGGCGGCCGAGACGTGGATATGCGCTCGATGGCAGTCATTCAGGAGGAACTCTCTCGAGTCTGGAAGCTGCCCGCGGGAGTTATGAACGTCGCGAGCACGCTCGTCGGCCACCCAATACGTGAACACGGCGATGAGTGGCAGCGAGAGGAGTGGCTCGGCGCCATGTTTTCGAACGGGAGTGTCGGTGCGCTTTCGATGACGGAGCCAGACGCCGGGAGTGACGCGAGTGCCATTTCGACGACGGCCCGCCGTGACGGTGACGAATGGGTGATCGATGGCCACAAACATTGGACGTCGTACGGCCATGTCGCCGGACTCCTGCTCGTGCTCGCTCGGACGGGTGACGAGCGGCATGATCTGAGTCTGATCGGGGTGCCGATGGATCCACCTGGTGAACGTGACGGCGTCGAATTCGTTCGCGACCAGGAGACCATGGCTGGATCGGCCGGAGTCGAAAGTGAGATCCGGTATGATGGGTGTCGGGTTCCAGCGGATCATCTCGTTGGCGAGCGGGACGCCGGCTTCGAATACATCATGCGGGCACTCGATCTCGGTCGGATTAACACGGCAGCGCAGGGGATTGGTGTGGCCCAAGGCGCCTTCGAGGCTGCGCGCTCGTTTGCCGGCGAACGCGAGCAATTCGGCCGCCCGATTCACGAATTCCAGGGCGTTGGGTTCAAACTCGCAGATATGCGCATGGACATTCAGGGGGCGCGCTTGCTTACGTACCAAGCTGCGGCTGACGAGGATGGCGGCGGTGTCGAGCCGGCCACCGCTGCCATGGCCAAGACGCGGGCGACTGATGTGGCGATGGATGTTACGACGGAAGCCGTTCAGGTGCACGGCGCCCGCGGGTATTCGACGGACTATCCGGTTGAACGCTACATGCGGGAGGCGAAAGGGATGCAGATCTACGAAGGCACTAACGAAATCAATCGCCAAGTGATCGTCAACGGCTTGTATTGACTGAGCTGCCGTACTCGGACACTCGGCCGCGCGTTTTCGCTTCTGGTAGCCCCGGTGAATCGTTTGGCCGCAACGCTCGCCCCGGCTGCGCCCACCACACTCGCCATCGCTCGCCTCGGCAGACTCGCTCATGTCCACCGATTTGGGTGAATACCGAGCGACCTCGTCGGGCATCAGTGCGTGATACCTGTGGAACCGCGAGGCGGGACGTCCGAGTCGCGACAGCGCAACCATGTGCCAGCTGGCGCATGAGTTATGGGACGGACGGCCGTGGAGCCGCCATGAACCCGACGACGGACTGGTTCGATGTAACTCGTTATTCAGACTCGATTCGCGAAATTGAGGATACAGAGGGCGTCCGGATCTTTCTTGTCGAAGGCGAGGAGCGTGCCCTCGTCATCGACGCTGGCCGTGGAATCGGTAACCTCCGTGATCTCGTCGCTGAGCTCACGGACCTCCCGGTCACACTCGCGCTCACACATTGGCACTGGGACCACATCGGCAGCGCGGCTGAATTCGAAGATGTCCGGATTCATCCCGCGGAACGTGCTGCCGACGGGCGGGTGACCGTCGACGCCGTGACCGACGAGTTCGTCGGCAGTGCCGCGGACTTTATCGATGAATGGCGAGCTGCGGGCAAGGAGCTCCCAGCTGGAATTGACGACCAGTTTGAGCTCGATCCCGTCCCGGCCGAGAATGTCTCGCCGCTCGCACCAGGTGATCACATCGACCTTGGTGACCGCGGGATCGAAGCGATTCACATTCCCGGACACACCCCCGGGCAGCTCGCCTTGCTCGACCGAGAGGCCGGCGTACTCTTCGGGGCTGACGTCATTCATCGAGATCTTGGACAAAAGCTTCACTTCGAGACTGGAGATGTCACCGCTGCTCAGGGCACGTTCGCTGATCTCGTTGGTCTTCGTGAGGCGGGTGTCTTCGATGCATTGCTGACGTGCCATAACCCACCGATCGAAGGGGCTGACCTCGATATTCTGCGGCGCTACCGAAACGGCCTTGCAGAAATCATCGCGGACAAACGGGATTACAGCGTCGTGGATACGGGCCGAACTGAGGCCAGGGAGTACCGGATCGCTGGCCACGAGGTACTCACGCAGGTCGAGCAACCGTGAGGGACCGGTAGCTTCAAAGCGCGCGCCGGGCCCTGTGCCGGTATGAGCGTCGTGGACATGGAGACGGCCATCGGCGAGGCCATTTCGGATGGCCAATTAGTCTATCCGGCCGGCTTCACCCATTTGATTCCCTTTGCCGCGGGTCACGAGCTGATTCGACAGGACTTTTCGAACTTGACGGTCGCCCGGGCCACTCCGGGCGCGATGGTTGACCAACTCGTCGCCGCCGGTGTCGCGTCGAAGGTCATCTTCTCGTATGCCGGAGATGGCTTACGACGTGAAATCGTCGAGGGCGACGTCGAGATCGAGGAGTACACCCATTTCGGGACGGTATCGCGGCTCGCCGCCGGTGCATATAACCTCCCCTTCCTGCCCGTCCGCACGTTCGCGGGCTCGGATCTGCCCGAATATAACGACAAGATCCGCTTTGTCGAAAGTCCATACGGCGATGGTGAGATTCCGGTCGTCCCGCCACTCGAGCCCGATGTCGCCATCGTGCATACCCATCGGGCCTCCCCCGACGGAACTGGACAGGTCTGGGGGATCGTTGGCGAGATCGTCGATGCGGCATACGCCGCGGAGACGGTCATTCTCACGACCGAGGAGATCGTCGACGAGGATGTCGTCCGCAGCGATCCGAATCGGACGGTCGTCCCCGGATCGATGGTCGACTACGTCGTCGAGGAGCCGTACTGCTGTCACCCCACGTACGTCCAAGGTGTATACGATCGTGATCGGGCGTTCTTTACCGAGTGGGGTGAGATCGCTCGGAGCCATGACGACGTCATGGACTATCTCGATGAGTGGGTGTACAGCGTCGATAATCGGCGGGAATATGTCGAGAAACTCGGCGCAGGGAAATTGATGGACCTGCAACCGGACACGAACTTTGCGACGCCAGTCGACATGGGGGGATACCTATGAGCTATAGCGACACGGAGATGATGGTGTCAGCGGCCGCCGCACAGCTCGATGACGGCGAGCGCGCGTTTGTCGGCATCGGCGTTCCGATGTTAACGTGTAATCTCGCGAAATCGACCCATGCACCGAATCTCGAACTCGTGTACGAATCCGGTGTCGTTGGCGCCCCGATTTCACGAGGCGGCGTCCCGACATCGATCGCGGATCCGAAACTCGCGAGTAACTCCTCAGCGATCTATCCGATGCATGACAGCTTCAGTCGGGTCCTCCAGGGTGGCCGGATCGACGTGGGCTTTCTCGGCGGGGCTCAAATCGACCGCTACGGCAACATCAATTCGTCTGTGATCGGCGATTACGAGGATCCAGATGTCCGGCTTCCAGGGAGTGGTGGGGCGTGCGAAATCGCATCGAATGCCAAGCGATTCATGATCATTACCCCCCACGAGCGCCGACGCTTCCCGGAGGAGGTTGATTTCGTGACGAGTCCCGGCCACGTCGATGGGCCCGACGGGCGGGATCGCCATGGGCTGGAAGGTGGGGGTCCTTCGACCGTCATCACGGACAAGGCGATCATGCGATTCGATGAGGATCGGGAGATGTACGTCGAGGCACTCCACCCGGGGGTAACGCGGGACGCGGTCCAAGAGGCCACGGGCTGGGAGCTGCCGTTTGCGGATGACGTCGAGGAGACCGATCCACCGACGGACGAGGAATTACGGATCATGCGAGAAGTTCTCGATCCTGGTCGGACATACATCGATCCACCTGAAGAGTAATTCACCACCGGGCAGATCTGCGCACCGCGAGGTCTGCCGTCTGGATAGGCTTTGAGTCCCAAGGCGGGGCTGTAGGTCACTCCAGCGAGCAGCTCGGACCGACGTGGGCATCGGTGGCTCTGGTACTTGGACGCTGACGAATTGCGGTGAGCTCAGGTATCCGATACGATTGCCATACCGGACCGTCCGCATCGCAATATGGGGGGAAACTGGCTTCAGTCCGCGCCGAGCAGCACCCGTCGCAGGGAAGCTGAGGGCGACAGCACTGGACACTCACCTAAAATCAGCCACCACTGCCCAGCATTACCCCGGGCGTTACAGGTCAGTCTGGATATAGCTAGATGAATATTTACCACAAATTTATGAAAGTGTGATTTAGGATTATCCGCAACGGCATGCGAGAGTGTGACTATTGCGGTAGCGCGCCTGACATGCCATATCAATGCAACTACTGTGGCGGGAAATATTGCGTCCACCACCGCTTACCTGAAGGACATGAATGCAACGCTGTGGAATTTCTCTCTCGAAGCGAAGCATGGTTTCGCACCAAAGAAACCAATACAGTTGTTTCGTCGAAACGGGAGTTTGAAGCTCCGGAACCGGTGGATCCGGACTATACGGTCGGTACAATACCGACAACAGACTATGAATCGAGTCCGGAGGTTACGGTGGCATCGGACGATGGCGAAAAGGAGGCCGGTGAGCGTGATAGTATTCTTAGCGCTATCCGCAGGTTCTTCGGCTGGTAAACTTATATTACAGATACCGAACCTTCGCCGGAAATGGGCCGGCGGCACGATTAGCACCGCCGTCGGCGTTGCGGGGGTTATGGCCGCCGCATAGCTGGCGGGGCCGAGACGGTCCATGCCCTCGCCACGGTGCTGGCCGTCGCGGCGGGCACTGGTTAGGCCGTGCTGCTGTTGCTGCCCGGGCTACTGGCGATCGTCTACGCCGGGGTCGTCCTCGCGCTCACCGAACGCTAGTCGTCGATTCGCTCTTTGACCTGCGGAACGACTTCTTCGCCGAGCAGCCGTGTGGCCTCCATCGTGTGCTCCTGAGGGATCTCCGGGCGGTGCATGTACATGATGATACAGTCGATCCCGAGGTCGTCGTGGAGACGGACCAGCTCATCGGCGACAGTATCCGGCGATCCAATGATGAACCGGTCGAGGCCGGCGGCGTCGAGATCGACCGCCTCGGGCGTTTCCATCGCCTCGCCCTGACCGGCGTCGTCGTACCAGTCGTAGAACTCCCGTATCGCTGGCTCGAATCGCTCGAGTGCTTTCCGATCCGTCGGAGCGACGAAGCCGTCCTTGATCGCCGGCTGTAGGCCATGCCAGCCGTGGCCGTCCGGGGGCTCGATCATGTCGAGCTGCCGCTCGATGACGTCTTCGGTATCGTGGGGATTCACGAGCCAGGCTGTTCCTTCCTCGGCGGCGCGCCGGACGGCCGGATCCTTGTTCGCGCCGATCCACAATGGAGGATGGGGGTCCTGAACGGGTTTCGGATTCGCAGACACACCATCGAGCGCATAGAATTCACCATCGAAGGTGACGTCGTTCTCGGTCCAGAGCCGCTTGACGACTTCGAGCCCCTCTTGGAGCCGCCCAGCACGTTCCCGGCGGTCGACACCGAATGCGTCGAATTCCTCGCGACGGTACCCCTCGATCGGTCCAAGGATCGCGCGACCGTTCGAGAGTGCATCGATCGTCGCGAACTGCTCCGCAACCTCTACAGGGTGGTGAAGAGGGAAGAGGATGTTCGCGCCGACATACAATTCCGTGGACTCGGCGGCGAGTCTGGAAATCGTCGGGACCACCTGGAATTTCTGACGGGTCTCGAGCAAGTAGTGCTGACCGCACCACACGAGATCGAGGCCGGCCGCTTCGGCAGCCTGGGTTTGCTCCACAACGTCCGCAAAATTCTCCGCTGGTGACCGATCGAGTGCGTGATGGCCAACGACCTCGACGCCGAATTTCATGTGGACTCAACGCTCGGCACAACCGAAAACGGTTCCGACCAGTGCCGTTTTGCGCTTCGGAAGATATTTTTTCCCCGACGCGAAAGTTCCGTCGATGAGTGCCCGGTCGACGGAGCAGCGGATCCTCTCCGTTCTTGAGGATGATGCCCAGGCCTCCTATGCGGAAATCGCTGAACGGGCCGGCGTATCAAAGCCGACGGTCAGAAAGTACATCAATCAACTCGAGGAGGAGGGCGTCATCGTCGGATATTCCGCCGATGTGGATCCGAAGAAACTATCCGGGCAATCGATCGCGCTCGTTGGCATCGAGGTAGCCAGCGAGCAGTATGTTGAGGTGATCGGTGCGCTGAAAGACGTCGGTGCGATCGAGTCGCTCTACACCTCGAGCGGCGATCACATGCTCATGGCGGAGGTTCGCGCCGCCGATGGGGACGCGCTTGGCGACGTCATCAATGAGCGGATTATGGCGTTAGATGGCGTGACCGCCGCGCATCCCTCGTTTTTGCAGGAGCGGCTCAAGTAAGCTGGCGGGGATGGACGCGCTTTTCCGGAGGGCACTCGGAGCCAAGATATGGCACGGTGGGTGCTGCTGGGAAGTAGCGCCCTTGCTGAACAGGTCGCCCGGGAGCGATCTGATGGGGACGTTATCGTTATCACGACCGATGAGGATCGATCGGCGTCCCTCGCGGAAGCCGGCATCG
>JBDGPQ010000051.1:7457-19886 GCA_042219595.1 Haloarculaceae archaeon | reverse complement strand
TTCGACTTTCCGTATTTGATGACGTTCGCCCGGCGATGCAGCGGCTCGTCGATGCTGGGTTTGACTGCTACGTCATCTCGAATGGCGATCCGGAGATGCTCGAGGCGATGGTCGAACACGTCGGAATCGGCGATGTGATCGAGGACGCCATTTCCGCCGATGAGGTCGAGACGTTCAAGCCAGCTGCTGAGATTTACCGACATGGCGCGGCCAGGACAGGGACGCCGATCGACGAAATCGTTCACGCGACGGCCGGATGGTCAGATGTCCTCGGAGCACGCCATGCGGGCATGCAGTCCGTCTGGGTGGATCGCCAGGACGATCCTTGGGAGCCTTTTGACGGTAAGCCACACCTCATCGTCGATACGCTCAGTGAACTCGCAGACGAGCTCAACGCCTAGACCAGACGGAGGAGATCGCGCCCCGCGACCGCAGAATTGTCTTGATTAGAGAATCGACAGTCCAACGCTGAAGACCCAGGATTGGCTCGCAAACGCCGCAAAAGCGACCGCCCCGCCGGCCAGAGCGACGTTCTTGAGGAAGTTCGTGAGTTCTTCCTGCTGCTGCTCGTCCGGGACAGCCCAGAAATCGTGCATACTCACCGCTGAGACGATGAGGAAGCCGGCGACGGCGAGCGCTCCGAGTAGCGGTAGCACGCCGAGCACGAGGGACACGCCGCCGAGTACGAGAAGGGCCCCCGAGCCGATGACGGAGAGCCTCGGGGCGGGGAGACCCTTGTGCTGGGCATACCCGACCATTTCGTCCGTCTGCAGGAAATGGTTGAGTCCCATAAACGCGAGAACGCCGCCGAACAGCACGCGCGCCA
Source organism: Haloarculaceae archaeon (assembly GCA_042219595.1). Taxonomy (GTDB): domain Archaea; phylum Halobacteriota; class Halobacteria; order Halobacteriales; family Haloarculaceae; genus CAYLJD01. The sequence goes on along the minus strand of JBDGPQ010000051.1, from coordinate 19,060 downwards.
GGAGCAACGCGATGCCTTCAGTGCCGGTGACGGCCATTATCGCTCACCTCCGCGGACCGCAACGGTGCTGATTCGATTCGGTATTGAATGGATGCTGGGTAACATTCCAATACTTGGTTCGTTCCGGAACCAATATATACGTTCGGCGACAAAGGTGGCAGTAGATAACACCGATGTCACCGCGTACGCGATCCGAGGAGGCCGCGGTCGAGGAGCGGAACGAGGAGGCCTGCGGGGTTGTGGAGGCCATCGACGAGATCGGCTCCCAATGGCGGCTCGTCGTGCTCCATGATCTCGCCGACGGGGAGAAGCGATTCAACGAGTTGAAACGTTCGACCGGGGCGAGCTCGCGGACACTGTCGCGTGTACTTGACGATCTCGAAGCCGCCGATCTCGTGAATCGACGGGTGGAAGATCGCCCCATCGCGACGTATTATTCCCTCACGCAGAAGGGTCGGGCCCTCGGGCCGGCGTTCGAACGGCTCGACGACTGGGCATCAGAATGGATTGAACGCTAGAGCACCGCGAGGAGCGCAAACAGGAGGAACGAGCCGACCGTGGCGATCAGTGGCACGACGTTCTGCATACCCAGCACGCGCGCAGTGGTTGCCGGTCGAAAGAGTTCGGCCGTGTCAGGGAGATCACCTGCGGATTCCGTCCCAATCGGCTCCGGGTGTGTCCCCTCGTCCGCGCCGCGGGAGGGGTCGCCGACCGTTGGCGCGTCATCAGCGCCCAACGCTCCAGTTGTCAACTGCGGAGTCTCGGCCCCCTCGACGGCGTCACCGAACGTAACCGTCCGGGTCGCCCGCCCCCAACCAAGACCGACGACGCTCATCGTCGCTACGACGACGAAGCTCGCGGGGACGCCCGCTGCCGAGAGGGCGATCACGATCGTGGAGGAAACCATAGCAACGACGATCGCGGCCGTCAGTGGGAGCTCCGTGATGTCGTTCCCAATCGTCTCCAATGTCCGGCGTGCGATCGTAAACGCGCCTACCGCCACTGCGGCACACCCAATGATGATCCCGGTGTTCATGCCGAGCTCACCGCTTCCGACAAGCGGCGCGATCGCGTTCGCGATATTGCTCGTCCCGGAGCTAAAGGCCATGAGACAGCCGATGCCGACGACGACCCCGGCCCCAAGCACCTCACGATGAGTCGTCCCGGGACCGGTTGTGGGTCGCGGCACCAATCCCGAACGGTCGATCACCAGTAACGCGCCCCCGGAGTGCTCGATAGCGATCGCACGGTCGATTCTCGGATAGAGATAGCGTCCGACGACGGCCGATACCCAAAACCCAACGATCGGTGCGACGATCCACCAGGAGACGATTTCTCCGACGACCGCCCAGTCGAGTGACCCCGTTGCGAGCCCCAGGCCGGCGATCGCCCCGACGGCCGTCATCGACGTCGATGACGGTGCTCCGACAACGTTTCCGAGAAGCAAAGCTCCGCCGATGAACGCAAGCACACCGATCGAACTTTCGAGTGTGAAGATGGTCGGATCAGTCAGCAGGTCTCGCCCGAGCGTTTCGACCACACGCCGGCCGACGGTCCACGCGCCGATGAAAAACGAGACCGACATCAGCGCCGCGGCGGTGACCTTGCTGATGACCGAGGCCCCGATCGCGGGCCCGAAGGCGGGACCAGTGGTTGCGCCGCCGACGTTGTACGCGACGAACAGCGTGGCGAGGAGCCCCACCTCGAAGAGTACCATTCGACGGATCCGCGTTCGTCAGGCGCCGCGAAAAGGCCATTGATCGGCGGTCCGGAACAGGCAAGAGCACGGCATCGCAATCATATAGGTAGCGTGAACTTCGCGGGCCACTCGGTTGTCGGCCTCCTTGTTGGCTCCCTTGCAGCCCTCGCGGTGGCAACCGTGGCGCCGTCGACACTTGGACTACCCCTTCTTGTCCCCGCCATGGTGCTCGTCTTAGTGTATGTCGGGGCGGTGTATCCTGACGTGGATCTTCCTGATTCGATTCCCCGCCGGCGAATCCGGCCCTACGTGCGAGCGGTCGCCGTCGGGGGCGTGACGCTGGTGGCTACACAGCAGTGGGACTGGTTCGTGGACGCGGGATCAGTGATGATGGGCATTCTTGGTGTCTCCGCCGAGCCGCCACTCACCGGGGGTATTGCGCTCGCCGCCGGCGCGCTCGGAGCTGTGGTCATAATCGATCCTCTCTTTGGCGCCCTCACTGGCACCCATCGAACCCGGACGCACAGTCTCGCCCTCCACACATTCATCGCAAGCCTTCTCGCCATTGGCATCTGGAGCCTCGTCTCGGACCGCCCGGTGATTGTGTTGTTGCCGTTTGCATTCGTGCTCGGCGTGGCTGCTCACCGGATTGCGGATGACGCAATCTAAGCCGGCGCTGTGACGAAGCCGAGCTCGAGTGGCACGTTCCCGAGCGCGTACCCCTCGAGCTGGCCGTCTGGCCGGTACCGGTAGATGACTACAGGCTCATGACCCACCGCGGGTTTACCGTCGAGGATTGCTTGCCATTCGTCATCCCGAAAGGAGGTACAGTCCACGAGCAGCAGTGCATTCGGGGCCGCCCGGAGCTGCGTACCAGTCTTTCCGTCGACAGTTTCACGAATCGCCGCTGCTGGAGTCCCGGCTCGACGCCGGGTCGGTGGCTCCGGCCTCGTTACCTCGACAAGTACGTCCGCCGTCGGAACGCGGAAATCGAGGTAGTGCCCATCGGCAACGGCCGGCTCCGGCACGACTTCGTATCCAGCATCGATGAGAAGTTTCGCTGCATTGAATTCCGCCATCGTCGCTCGCATTCGGACGCCGTCCGGAGCTTCACTGGTGCCGAGCTTCGCAGCCATCTCATAGCGGAACTCATCAAGCGCGCCGGTCTTGAGAAAGTCGTCATAGAACGTTAATCCCTCCTCCCGGCTTGCATCCGGGAATCCTGCTGCTTCTTCCCGAAAAAACCGGCGCGTGCTCTCGGCCCCGTCCTTCGAACACAGCACCGGCAGAAAGAACTCGAGGAGAGACTCATATTCTGCGAGCCAGGGCTCTGCCAATGCGACTCCCGCGGCGAGTTCCCGCTCCGCCCATGTGCCGAGACCGTCCGGCGCGGCCCCGATTTCGATCTTGTCGGTCCGCCAGAGAGCTTCCGGCGTCTCCGTGTTACCCAGCCAATAGGCTTGGCCATTCCCCCATGCAAACAGCGCCAAATCCCCATTATCCATCTCGATGCGGCGGGCTTGGTACCCATCCGGAGGGACATACCAGGGGGTCGAGAGCGTAGCGCCGAAGCGCTCGTCAAGCGGACGCAGGAGTGCGGATCTGACCCGTTCGATCGTCCACGTTTGGGTCGAGTGTCGAAATCGTAGCGGACCGGCCACGTGAGGAATTCGCGGTCGGCAACTTTACGCCTTGCGTCCGCCGCTCAAACTGCCATTTGACTCTACGCCACCTTATCAGTCGTCGCTGGACAAGCCGAGCGCATGGTTCCCAGAACGACCGTATCGATCGCCGTCCTGGCCCTCTGTGTCGGCGTGATTGGCATCGCCGTCGCTGTGGGTGTGGTCCACCCGCCTGAAGCCCAACAGCCTCCCGAGCCGACTGGGAATGGCGGACTCGACACGCTCGACACCTTTGACAGCGCTGCCGAATTCCGTGCCTACGTCGACCGTGAACACCGATTGGCCGGTGGCGCCGGTGCTATGGCTGGCGTTGGCGGGGCCACCCAGTCGACTCCTGTTCGAGTCGAGACAGCGCGCCCAACAGCAGCATCTGGTGATGGGGGCGGTGGGAGTGGTGCCGCGCCCGCGTTCCGGGTCGGGTCGACGAACGTCCAGGTGGCCGGCCTGTCGGAGCCTGACCGGGTGAAGAGTTACGGAAGTACCTTATTTTATGCTCCACGGGGGACGCCTGTCGCACTGTCACCGACGGTCGAAAGAGTGGCGGATGGGGAGGATGGAGGCCCGCAGGGGGACGTGATACCGCCAGAGCCCCCGAACCGCAGTACGCACATCGTTGACGCGAGCGATCCGTCCGATCCAGCACTGGTTGCCGATATAAACGCCACTGGCACACTTCTCCGCAGCGGTGATCGGCTCGTTATGCTGGGTGACGCCTCGATCACCGGCTATGACGTGAGCGACCCGGCTGACCCCACCGAGCTGTGGTCACGACCGCTGAACGATGCTCTCGTGACAGCGCGTGAGCGTAACGGCACCATTTTCGTCGTGACCAAAACGCCCGTCGAGGATGAGCCATGTCCGCTCCGCCCGATCGGCGGCGCTCGTATCGCCTGTACCGACGTGCATCATCCACGATCGCAGATCGAGGCCGACGTCACCTACACCGCCATGGCTCTCGACGCCAGCTCCGGCGATATCGGCACCTCGGTCAGCTTTGTCGGTACAGACCAGCGGTCGGTGGTCTATATGGCCCACGACGCGCTATATGTAACATACACGAAACGCACCTCCCGAGCGGAACTGGCTGCTGATTTCCTCGTCGAAGACTTCGACCGAACGCCAGACGCTGTTGCGAATCGAATACGCCAGCTGCGCAGCTACGACATCTCCTCGTCGTCACTCCGCCGAGAGACTGGCCTGGCGGTCAGATCGTGGTTACAGAGCCTGGATGAGGAGGAGCGCCGGGCAGTCCGGTCGGCGCTTCAAACCGAATTTTCGGAATACCTTGCCAATCATCAGCGCGACCTCGCGCGAACGGGAATCGTCCGTGTGGACGTCGACGCTGACGGCCTCGCGATCGGAAATACGACGAGTGTCCCCGGGAAACCACTCGATCAATTTTCCCTGGACCGCCGGAACGGCGAACTCAGAATCGCGACAACTGTGCCGGCAGCCGGTAACACCGAAAGCGTCGCTGATCTGACTATCCTCGATGCGGACTCGCTTGACGTACTCGGGACCGAAACCGGGATGGGGAAAGGTCAACGCATATATGCGGTCCGCTACGTCGAGGATACAGCATATCTGATCACCTTTCGGCGCGTCGACCCACTCCATGTGGTCGACCTTTCCGATCCAACGAGCCCCACCGAGGTAGGCACGTTGAAACTGCCTGGATTCTCGAATTATCTCCACCCGATTGATGGTGACTACCTGCTCGGTGTCGGCCAAGAGGAGGGTCGGGTGAAAGTCGTACTCTTCGACGTCAGTGATCCCGAAAACCCGACGGTCGCGGATGATATGTTGATCGGAGCTAGTCACTCAGCAGTCAGCCGGACGCACCACGCGTTCATGATCGACCGGAAGCACGGTGTGGTGTTTGTCCCGGCAGGCGGAGTGGGGCAGGTCCTCAATTACACCAACGGCACGCTTGAACGCACCAAAGCGGTGCCAACGGAGGGGCAGGCCGAGCGGGCGCGGTATGTCGGCGATTACCTGTACGTGTTTGGTACCCAAGAAATTGCTGTCGTCGACGAGCGGGACTGGTCTCGTCAGACCTCGCTATCACTTGGGTGAGGGTACCTGCCGAACACGCAAGATCTTCCTCGCTGCTCAAACACCGATCTCTTGACACGAAATGCCCCGGTATTGGCCCTGACGGCGGACTCGTCCCAATGAACTGCACGATCCACAAAACAACCGTTAGTTTGATAACCGTTAGCAGGATACTATGAGTGTGGTTCGCAATGTCGATGGGAGCATATGACGAAGAGGAACACGAGCGCCGTGAACGCAAGAATACGGCGGTCGACGCGAGCTTCGACGATGAACGCACTGAATACGAGGGTAAGCTCGAGTACGACACCGGTGAGTCGACCGAGGATCTCCTCGATCAGTTTAAGCAGATTCAGGAGGACTGACTTTTCGCCGTTCCAGTGCGAGTAGGGAGAGGCCACTTACTGTGAAAACGGCGGCTACGTGTCCGACGACGGCCAGCGCCAGCAGCCGCTCGCTCGCGATCACCGGAACGAGCAGGAGCTGCACCGACGCGAACCCGAGCGTGACGAGATCGGCGCGTCGATAGGAAGCAGCTGCTTCCGCTGTAACTCGCTCGGAGAATGAGCGCCAGCAGCCGATCAGACTTGCCCACCACCCCACACCGATACGGTAGGACACGTCCCATGCGAGCACGAAGGCCACGAACACCGCCGGGGCGGGCGGTTCCGGTCCGAGGACCGACTCGAATAATCCACCATCGCCACCAGTGATAACCAGATATGTCGATAGCGCCGCATACGCCAGCACACCAAGAACGACTTCCACATTGGAGCCGAAGAGCAACCGACTATACCGTGGCGATGGATTGGCAATTCTGATTTCACGCGCGATCGTCACCATGGCAGCACTGCCGGTACTGGCGACAATGACGGCAACAGTGCCAACGACTGCTGCCGATGGGCGTTGGTACACCGCTGCAAGACTCAGGACGATCGCCTCAAACCCGAGAAACTGAATCGCGATAGCGTATCGCGGTGGGAGTTCAAGCCCGGGAATCGCGGACACGATATCCTCATACACCCAACTTCGGCCGGGTGCTGGAGCGCCACTCATTCCGACCCCGCTGTGGTGCTGCTTCGCTCGACGGCGCGGGCTACAGCTTCATCATATGGTGTGAGATCCACCGGTATGATGTCCCGAATCGAGTCATCACGGACCACGACCGCATTCTGCAATCCATCGATGAGGGGCCGCGCGACCGCCCAGTCAACATCCGTAACGAGTCCGACCCAATAGGCGGAGAGCCGGGGTGTCAGTACCGGCACGGGAACGATGACTGGCACTCGCGCGCCCAATTCACGGGCCGCCCGCTGGAGCATTTCACCATAGGTCAGCACTTCTGGCCCGCCGATCTCGTACGTCTCGCCGGCCGTCTCAGGATGGTCGATGACACCGGTCAGATACGCGAGCACGTCATCGATGGCGATTGGTTGACAGTCCGTATGGACCCACTGCGGGGTAACCATCACGGGGAGTCTGGTGGCGAGTTGTCGAATAGTCTCAAAGCTGACACTCCCGGCGCCAACGATGATTGCCGCGCGAAGCACCGTGAGGTCGTAGTTGCCGTTCGCGAGCACCGCTTCGACCTCTCGCCGAGATTCGAGATGTGGTGAAAGTTCGTCGCCCTCCTCACCCAGCCCGCCCAAGTAGATTACTCGATCTACGCCTGCCGCATCCGCGGCGGTTGCGAAGTTCGCTGCTGCCTGGCGATCCCGTGCTGCATAGTCCGGCCCGGCCCGCATCGAGTGCACGAGGTAGTAGACAGCGTCGACACCGTCGAGTGCGGCGTCAAAACTGCCCGGTTCGAGGAGGTCACCCTCGTAGACGGCAACGCCATCGGGTGGCGCATACGCTCCTGGTTGTCGAACCAGCACGCGAACAGAATGACCGGCGGCCACTAACTCCGGGACCAGCCGGCCACCAATGAAGCCCGTCGCCCCCGTAACCAGCACCTCCATGCCTGGCCCCATGATCGGGAGGAATTTGTGTCCACGGGCTTATGCCCAGGACGGCCTACACCGTCGCATGGCCAGAGATCGCTGCGACGGGTGTGGGACTTCCGTCCCGATCGCCGGTGGTATTGCGAACCTCTGGACACTGGAGGCCGATCAAACCGGCGGCATCTCGCTTGAACTAGCCGATGGCAGCGAGCACTTCCTCTGTTTCGAGTGTCTACAACGCTTGCCGGACGACCGCGAGGTGACCGCGGACGATGTCTCCGACCTCGAGTGAGCCTAGATCAGCGACGCGACACCGTAAGCGATCGATGATCCCACCATCAGCAGCACAAAGAGGATGGCGATGAGCTGCTGGCGATCCATGACTAATGCAAAATGCTCGTGTGCAAAGACGTTGCTGGTCACGCGACGATAGCGTCTACAACCACGTGGTCTACCCCCTCGCTGTACCCCTTGACAGTTCGAACTGCTTCCTTTGTCACCGAACGCCCGGCCACATCGGCGGCCGTCTCGAGTCGCTCCAACGGTCTATCGGGGACCAGCGTCGACGGTGTGGCCTCGTGCAAGTGAAGCCGTCCGCCCTCGGCGAGTGTCGGTAGCACTGCTTCAAGCGACTCGTGTGCTTCATAATGCCCGAGTACGGCGCGATCGAAATCACCGTCGAGTTCGGGAACTACCTGGCGATTATCACCCCGATAGGCCGCAATCCGATCCGTGACATTGTTTCGAACGGCATTCTCGAGGAGATATTCGAAGGCAGCGGGATTGCATTCCACCGCAGTCACACGGGCGCCGGCCCGCGCCATAGGCAACGTGAAATACCCGATCCCAGCAAACGCATCGAGAACACGTTCTCCATCGCTGACCACCCTCCCCATTCGTGCGCGTTCGGATTTGTTTCCCGGCGAGAACATCACCTCAGCGAGATCCATCGCATACGTCGTCCCGTGCTCGGTATGGACGGTTTCGGTATCTCCTTCGCCGGCGAGCACGGTCAAATCCGGGACGCGGTGGTCACCGGAAACACCGCCGCGATCGAGTACAGTGTCGGCTGCACCGTGGAGTGCGAGAAGTGCATCGCCGAGCTCTCCGCGATCTGGAACCTCCCCCGCGTCAACAAGGATGATGCTTCCGATAACAGCCCAGGAGCCGGGTGCTGCGTCGACTTGCTCATCCGACCACCCCCGTTCCCGGAGATGGTCTTCGAGCGTTCGGAGGCGGGGTTCCCCCGCCTCACGAACGATGCCGCGGATCTCTGTGCGCTCTGGTGGCTGGGTCACTGGGATGGCCACGCAATCGTCGCCACGAGGTTGGACCGACCGCTCGTCGTCATAGACGCCCTCGGCTCGGAGTGATGCGATTGCCACCTCCGATCGTCCCGCCGCAACAACAGCCGAGAGCCCCTCACTCATGTTCATTAGGATATCCCCGACCAGCTTCAGCGGTTCGGTGCGTCGTCGGGAATCACATGTAGGCCGGCACGGCTCTTCAAGACTCGAACCTCGTCGGCATCCGGGTCGAGAAACTCCGGTCGTGGGACTGATCGAGTCTCGTACGTTTCCGGGTCGAGGACCTGGACGGCGTGTTCATCCTCGATGGCCACGAGAGTCGTAACCTGACTATCCTCTACCGTGCCGAGTCTGGTAGCAGCCGGCGCCACCCCATCACCAAAGGGCGCCTCGTACGGCAATCCGGTCCCAAGGCGGACGCCCTTCAGATTCCCTCTGACGCTCCGCACCAATACAGGACCGTTACCGTCTTCGGGGTCAATTACGGTCCCCGGCCGGTAGGGAGGGAGCCGAACGGCGTAGGTAACGCGGTACACTTCGTTTCCATCGTCGTCCTCAGTGACGAGTGTTTCAGAATCATCATACTCGCCGCCGAGCTCATCGACGATTCGTCGAGCCACTTTGAGGCCGATCTTCGTGGTGGAGACCTTGAGATCGGAGCCGTCACCAGTTTCGCTCACCTCCGTAACGAACGCATCCCGGTCGCCGGTGGCTTCCATCTCCTCGACAACTTCATGTGCGATTTCACTAGCCCGTGCGAGCTCCTGATCCGTCGGCGATCGGTCAAGGGCTCGCACTTGGACGATGCTCGCGTATGACCCGCCGGCGATCCGCCCACACCGGGTACAGGTTCCCCGGCCGATTTTGACAGGGACAGTGACTTCCTCGGTAACTGGCCGATCGCCGACCAGCCCGGTGAATGAGCAATGAAGTCTGATCGTCGTTTGGTCGACCTGTTCAGGTGCGACCTCCCAGGACACGTCTTCGGCGTCGACGTGGACGCCGAGAGCCTCTGTAACCGCTTCGATGGCGACTTCGGTGTAATCCCGTGCGCCCACGTCTTCCCATCGGTTTGGGCGGCGGATGGCGCCACACCGGGCACACACGGTGATCTCGATTCGCTCGGGCGCGTCGACCAGGTCCAGATCCTCCAGGTAGCAGTCCTCACAGAGGCCTGGATCCGGCGCGGGACCCTCGACCGAGGCCTCCCCCACCGAGTCGGTGGGGGCCCCACATCGCGGGCAGAAGGTTCCCGAGCGCGTCATCGGGTGTGCTAGTAGCGGTCGGCGGTTAAGTGGCGCGCTCCGGCACCTCGATACCGATGGCACCCTCGAGCCCACGAGCGATACCTGGCATACGTCCGCCGATTACACTTCCACTTCCCTGTTAACGACACTTTATGTGCGCGGGGGTGAAAGCCCCGCCCATGGCAGCCACGGAAGACCTCGAGGACCTCCCAGGCGTCGGGCCGGCCACGGCCGAGAAGCTCCAGGAGCATGGCTTCGATTCCTACCAAGGGATCGCCGTCGCCAGTCCCGGCGAGCTCTCGAATACGGCCGACATCGGTGAATCCAGCGCCGCTGATATCATCGACGCCGCACGAGATGAAGCCGAAATCGGCGGCTTCGAGACCGGCACCGACGTCCTCGAGCGCCGCGAGCAGATCGGCAAGCTTACCTGGGGTGTCGATGCCGTCGATGATCTGCTTGGCGGCGGGGTCGAGACCCAGTCGATCACTGAAGTCTACGGCGAGTTCGGCGCCGGGAAGTCCCAGGTCACTCACCAGCTCGCCGTCACCGTCCAGCTTCCGCCGGAGCACGGCGGCCTTGGGGGCGGTGCCATCTTCATCGACAGCGAGGACACCTTTCGCCCAGAGCGTATCGACCAGATGGTCCGCGGCCTCGAGGCCGAAGCCCGCGCTGCAGCCATGGAAACCCACGGGATCGCCGAGGATCCCGACCCGGAAGACGAAGACGCGCTTGATGCGCTCGTCGAGTCGATGCTCGACAAGATCCACGTCGCGAAGGCCTTCAACTCCAACCATCAGATCCTGTTGGCCGAGAAGGCCCAGGAGCTTGCCAGCGAATCCCAGGAATCCGACTTCCCCGTTCGCCTCCTCTGTGTCGACTCGCTGACTGCCCACTTCCGCGCCGAATACGTCGGCCGCGGCGAACTCGCCGAACGTCAGCAAAAACTCAACAAGCACCTCCACGACCTGATGCGGGTGGGCGACCTCAACAACACCGCTGTCGTCGTCACTAACCAAGTTGCTTCGAACCCGGATTCGTTCTTCGGTGATCCCACCCAGCCGATCGGGGGCAACATCCTCGGACACACCTCGACCTTCCGGCTGTACCTCCGCAAGTCGAAGGGCGACAAGCGGATCGTGCGCCTGGTCGACGCGCCGAATCTCCCCGATGGCGAGGCGGTGATGCGCATCGAAGAAGCCGGCCTCAAGCCGGAGTAACTCGGCACAGGCTGAGTCGCGGCGGACCGATTCCGCAGTGCCGTTTAAGGTCGCGGCGTCGGATTCCTGGCGCAGGATCCCAGGTCACACGCCAGACATGAACCTGATGGCTCCGATCTGTCAGTCGAGACCGGTAACACTGGTGTAACGGAAACCCCTATCCCCGCGGCCCGGCAACCCCAGAAGCATGACGAAACGGCACGTGGCCCTGCCGGACGACGCTGCGGATGGCGTCGATACGTTCATCGAGGAGGTCGACGACCGGCTCTCCAGCGATGAAGATACGTGCGAGGTGGTTACGGACGTTCTCGTGGATCTCTTCGGCGATCGGGAAGCGTACGAGCGCTGGCAGCGCGGTGGCGAGGTTAGTCCGGCCGAGCGGGTTCGTCTGCAGGGCTATGATCCATGCAACTCGACCCTCGAGAGTGAGTACTACGCGGAAGTCCAGGA
>JBDGPQ010000051.1:0-7420 GCA_042219595.1 Haloarculaceae archaeon | reverse complement strand
CTTCGCCGAGTGCGGCGATAACTGTCGATTCTTCAAGGGGATTACCCTGACCTACGGCCACAACATCGAAGTCGGGGACAACGTCGTTATCCATGACGACGTGCACCTCGATGATCGCGGGAAGCTCACCATCGGCGACCGCGTGTCAATTTCAGACGACGCCCACGTCTACAGCCACGATCATGACACCGTCGACCAGACCGAAGTCGGTAATTACCATACGATTATCGAAGACGATGCCAGAATTACGTACGATTCGATGGTTCGAGAGGGGGTTCGCGTCGGCGAGAATGCGATACTAGCCGCAAAATCCATCGCTGGCTCGGATATTCCCGCTCACCATATCGCCGCGGGAACCCCCGCGAAATCGATCGCGATCAAGCCTGGCTGGGAGTCCGTCGCTGACTCACTTGAGGATGCCAACGTTGATCGCCGAGACCAGCGACGAATCGAATACGATCTCCCGGACGGCCTCGAAGTTTTCGACGAGTTCGGGCGTGATCTCCAGCCGCCCCAGGCCTAAGATCCAAGTGGCGTGGCATCGTGTCACGCAACATGAACCCCTGGGCGTGGATTGCGGCCTACGTCGTTGGGTTTGCGCTGTTGCAGCTGCTGCTCGTCCGGTACCTCGGTGACGGTGGTGGGATTATCTCGACGCCGGCCGGGGATGGTGGATCGAGTCAGCAGCGGACCGATCGCGAGGCGACGCCCGACGCGATCACCTGTCCCGCTTGCGGTGCGGTGAACGAGCCCGACCAGGGGTACAGTTTCTGCCGGGAGTGCGTCGAACCACTATCCTGAGATGCGTGCAGTTGCGGTCAACGTCGGCGCCAACACGAATGAACCTGGCTTCCGGGGCCCCATCCACCCTGACCGGCGTTTCACGTTCCTTCCGATCCCGGAGTCGGCGCCGACGGCTGTCAGCGTGCCGACGTATGGCGACTTAGATGATCGACTTCCGGTAGACATCCCACCCGCCGTCCACGACCGTCGGGTTCACCTCGACCCTGAATTTCCCGATTATCCTCATGGTCGAGCATATACCTACGGCGACGAACACGGGGTGAAGGCGCGGCCCCTGTCGGCGCTCTCGACCGGTGATCGAGTCTACTTCTACGCGACGCTATCGGTTCAGCAGCCCACCCCGACGTTACCGCCGGATTGGGGTGCCTTCCTCATCGCGCACTTCGAACTAGTCTGTGAACCGATCTCTGACTTCGACGCGGCGCCAGCGGCGGACCAGGACCGGGTCGCAACGAATGCACACAGAAAACGGGACCCGCCCGACGCAGAGGTGTTGCTGGCTGGCGCACACGACTCATCGGCGCTGTACGATCGGGCGATCCCCCTCAGTTCGCCGGTTGATGGCACCGATCCTGGGCCGATCGTGACCGCGTTGTCTACAGACTCAGGCGCGGGCCCGTGGTGGCGGCGGCCGCTGCAGTTCGATCCCGGTGGCGCCAGCAGCCTTGCCAGGCGAGTCCGGGCACGGCGTTATCAGGCCTGAGAACCCGGCACAAAGCTTCATACGCGATGCTCGGGCTTCTCACTCGCATGCGCGTTCCGAGCGGTGTGCCTGGGTTCGACGACCTTGTCAATGGGGGGTTGCTACCCGAACGGCTCTACCTTGTGTCGGGCCCCCCGGGAAGCGGCAAGACGACCTTCTCTTCGCAGTTCGTCACCCAGGGCGCCCGAGCCGGTGAGACGTGTCTGTACGTGACGATGCATGAGACGAAACGGGAGCTCGCCGAAGACATGTCCAGCTTTGAGTTTGGCTTTGACCGCGCGCTCAAGTCCGATGCGGTCCAATTCCTGAATCTTGTCAGCGAGGATGGCAAGCGGAAGCTGACGCAGTTTGGGACTGATGGCGGGCTGACGAACAGACTCGTTTCTGTCATCGAGGAGAACAACGTAGAACGGGCAGTCGTGGATTCGACGATGCTTCTCAAACACTTTTTCGCTGGCAAGGATGATGAGATTACGGCATTCCTCTCCGCGCTCAAGTCAACGGAGGCGACCATCGTGCTGATCTCAGAGATGACCGACCCGACGTCATACGCCGATGAACACTATCTCGCGCATGGTGTTCTCTTCTTCCATAATTTCCTTGAGTCGGGAGAAATGACCCGCGGACTTCAGGTAATCAAGATGCGGGGCACGGCCATCGATTGTGATATCCGTCAGCTCGAATTCTCTGACCGCGGCTTGCGCGTTGACCCCGAAACGACAGTCGAGGTCTGAAATGAGTCGGTACGATGACGAGTATGGAACGTGGGCATCGTTGGACACAGCTGACGCCTATGAGCGGGCATACGCACTTGGCGTCGAAGCGGCCCTTGGGCATTACGACGAGGACGAACTCGCCGCCATACGGGCCGAAATGGATTCACCCTATGCCCGGAGCGTCGTCGATCTGGCCTTTGATGAGGGCCGGACGGCGGGCCTTGAAGCCAAGCGTGGCCCCGGGGATGCGGCCGATGCTTGGCAGGATCTCGTGCTGGACGAGTCGCTTGACGCCGACGGCGAGACGATCGAGGATGATTCCGGCCCTCCTGCTCCAGTCGGCCGGATCGAGTTACTCGATCGGCTCAACGATGACGCACGAGCCTCTCTCGAACTGCCGGATTTCTTACAGCGATAGGGGCTCCGGCCCTCGCTCGCCCATCGCCGTGGGATCGCGGTCGCTGTAGGCTTTCCGCCCGATGGCGCCCTCCCCGAGCGCACTATAGGCGGCAAGACGGGCGTCATCTGCTGACTCCACGGTTTCTTCCGGCAAACGGCCGAGCACGTCACCGAACCGCTCGCGTCCGTTTGGCAGTTCGAGTTCGAGCCCTCCGTGATCGTCGATCAGTTCGGTGGTCGTGGTCGGATAGCTATGCGCGGCAAGACGCTTCTCCAGGGCGGCGGTCAGCTGCATGGCTCAGGGGGAGGCATGCAGAACCATAAACCTTCACTATTTATAATCCTAAATTGGTTAAATAACTTTATGACATATTAGGGTAACCCGGAAACTCGGTGGCATGGTCTTCCGGCCCATGGTGGCGGCGGACCTCCATATCCATACGACGAACTCCGACGGCACGCTCGACCTCGACGGCGTTCTGGAGCGAGCTCGAGCGGCCGATCTCATGGCCGTCGCTGTGACCGACCACGACCGGTTGCATCCAGCGCTACAATCACCGATCACGGAGATGAACGGCCTGGTGGTCGTTCACGGGATCGAGCTCCGTGTCGAGGCCGGACAACAGCGCTTGGATCTGTTGGGATACGGGGTCCGCCGCACCGCCCCTCTGACTGACGAACTGGAGCGGCTGCAGGCAGATCGGATCGAGCGTGGTCGGGCGATGGTCACCGCAGTCGAGAACTGCATCGGCATCGACCTTGAGCTCGATATCGGACCTGGATTCGGACGTCCGGATGTAGCCCGAGCTGTCGCGGCAAAGACTGACTACAACGTTCAGGGCGTATTCGACGAGCTCATCGGCGAGGGTTGCCCCGCCTACGTAGCCCGTAATGTCCCGGAGTTTGCCCGAGGTGCCGCATTATTACAAGAGGCATGTAAATTTGTGAGCTTAGCACACCCGCTCCGTGCCAACGAACCCAGTGCGGCGCTCGAGCGCGCTGGCTCCCTCGATGCAGTCGAGTTGTATTATCCATACGATGAAGCCCCGGATCTCGACCTGGTTCATCAAGCCATCGACGAGTATGATCTCCTTGTCACCGGTGGAAGCGATGCCCATGACGGCTCATCCGTGGGCACCGTAGGCTTGGATGCCTCCGAATGGAGCCAGGTCCAGGCAAGCCTGACCTAACTCGGAGCCTTCAACCGCTTGCGGCTCCAATGGCGAGTATGCAGTGTCACTTCTGTGACCGCGAGGCGGCCGTCGGTGTCGAACACGCCGACGTAACCGTCGGAGTGTGTGAGCGCCACTTCCGCGAGCGGGTTGCCGAACTTGCCGACGGAGAATGGGGCGAGGGTGTCGCGGCGGCCCTTGAGGAGTTCGACGCCGGTGAGTAATTCAATCGTCGGCGTTCGCCTCAGTCAATGACGCGGACCGATATTCGTCGACGAGATCAGTGAAGTTATCGAAGAGCTGCTTAGCTTCGGATGCTGCCGCGTAATTCTCTGAGGTAATACCATCGATGACTCGCTCAAGGCGATCCTCTGGGAGATCCTTGCCACGTGTCACTCGTTCTGCGGTCTCCATATCGTACTCCGGATGGAATTGGACGGCGAACGCCCGACCCTTGCGGAAGCCGTGGATCCCGTAGTCGTTTGAGGCGAATACGTCCGCCCCTGGTGGTGCCTCTACCACGGCATCCGAGTGGGTTGTGAAAACGGTGAATTCCTCGTCTAAACCCTCGAGCAATTTGCTCGACCCATCACGCTTTACCGTTCGGTACCCGATCTCGTATTCGTCCATCGGTTCGACTGTTCCACCCAACACGTGGCCAAGTACCTGGTGACCATAGCAGACCCCAAGGACCGGTAGTCCCTGGTCGATTGCTCCAGCGACCCAGTCATTGAGCGGCTCAATCCACGGTTCATCCCAGTATACCGAAGCTCGTGACCCCGTAATCACTGCACCGTCGAAGTCAAAGGTGTCCGGGAGCTGACCGTCGGCTGCATGAAACTCTGCAAGGTCGGCGTCGAGTTCGCGACGAAAGTTTCGGCTGGTGTGCGCGTCCTCGTGTGCAGCGATAAGGAGCGCCAGCCGCGGGCGTGTCATTATCGAGTACTAGGGCTTACCCGGTAAAAAGCTACAGATCCCAGCCCATCTTGGCAACTACGTCGACATCCAGACCGAGGAACCAAACGATTTCGGCATTGAGGGCATGCGGGCCCAAGTCGGATGTGCTGATATGCATCTTGCCGCATTCGTGGATGATGTCGCTGCCGCCGATCGTCATCTGACTATCCATCCAGCGGGACCGCTCCCGGAGGTGCAAGGCGACATCGCTCGCGCCCTCCCCGAGGTCCCCATTCAAGTGACGTCACGACGGTCACGGACTGGGGCCCAGGTAGTGAGAGATGGGACTGGAAGACTGGCGATCGCTCTTGGACCCAATGTCGAGACTGCATTGGTGCTTGACGGTACTCTCGCCGCCGTCGACACCATTCCAACCTCGCAGACGGGTCCACTCGCTGGTATCGACGAATCGACCGTCGAATTGGACGCCCCAACGGAAACCGTGCTTGAGGCGGCCGCCGAAGGAGTAGCCTCAGTTGTTGAGGACGGTCCTGAGAGCCGCCTCCATATGTCTGTCAACACTGCTGACACGATTGGACGGCGGGACTGGCAGACGTCGCTCAGGGTATACGACCACGAGTCACAGGATCCCAGCGGGGAACTCGAAAATGCCCACCTGGCACTGGCAACGGGGTCTGGTGAGGGCGGCGCAGCTTTTGTCGCTGTTCCGGAACCCGACGGCCAGCTCCAGGGATTCGTGACGCTTCGGTCAGCACTCGTCGCGGATATCGAGGCATATCTAGAGCGAGCCTACGGGGATGGACGGGCTCGGGCCGTGTCCGCCAGTCGAATGTAGCGGGGATTTACGGCGACCTCCGGCCAACGCTTTTCCGTGCCGGCCGACCTCGAACGCGATCTCGGTCTATACGCCACTGTCACCATCAGTATTGGGGCAATGGTTGGAAGCGGGATCTTCGTTCTTCCCGGACTAGCTGCGGCCAAAGCCGGGCCGGCGGTCGTCTTGGCGTACTTCCTGGCCGGCTTAATCGCGCTTCCGGCCGCGCTGTCAAAGTCCGAGATGGCGACCGCGATGCCGGAGGCTGGCGGTACGTACTTGTACATCGACCGTGCCATGGGTCCGTTCGCCGGAACGATTGCCGGATTAGGGTCCTGGTTCTCCCTGACATTCAAAAGCGCGTTTGCGATCGTCGGGCTCGGTGCGTATCTGTTGCTGTTTGTCCAGCTCCCCGGTCCGGCGCTGAAGATGGTGGGAATTGGAATCGCGCTGGTATTACTCGTCGTCAATGTTGTCGGCGTCAAACAAACCGGGCGCCTTCAAGCAACAGTCGTCACCATCGTCTTGCTCGCGCTCATTGCATTCATCGCAGACGGTATTGTTTTTGTAGACGGCGCGAGGTTCCATCCATTCCTGGAGAAGGGCTCGCTTGGACTCCTCGAGGCCACCGGATTCGTGTTCGTTTCTTACGCCGGCGTCACGAAGATCGCTAGCGTTGCGGAAGAGATCGAAAATCCCGGCCGGAACATTCCCGCGGGCATCCTCGTTTCGGTAGTCGTGATGATGCTCGTCTACACGTTCGTCGTCTTCGTCGTCGTCGGAGTTACCCCGGCTGACGCACTGGGAATCTCCCAGACGCCGATGGCCTTAGCCGCGAGCCAATTTGCCGACGGCGTCGGCCTGATTGCAGTCACGATCGTCGCCGTCCTCGCGCTGACGAGCATGTCCAATGCCGGGATACTCGCAACAGCCCGGTTCCCGCTAGCAATGGCGCGTGATGAACTGGCTCCCCAGCGACTTGCGGGTGTCCATGAGCGGTTTAAAACCCCGGTACAGGCACTCACGGTCACGGGAATCCTCCTCGTTGCACTGATTGCGTTCTTTCCCGTCGAGCGCCTCGCCAAACTGGCGAGCGCATTCAAGATAATCATCTTTGCACTCGTTAATGCGGCGGTAATCGCCTTCAGGGAAAGCGATCTCGAGTCCTACGAACCGGAATTCGTGGCCCCTGGATATCCGTGGGTCCAGCTCGCGGGTATCATCGCTGGCCTCGCACTGCTGCCGTTCATGGGTCCCGTTTCATTGGCTGGTGCCGTTGGAATGATCATTGTGGGCGCAGTGTGGTACCGGCTGTACGCGCGGGAAAAGACCGAGCGAGAGGGAGCAGCTCTGGATGCGATCCGCCGCTCGGCAGCCAGTTCCGCCATCGACGCAGTCGAAGGGCGGCTGTCCGACACCGGCCGAAGCGTCTGTATCGCGCTTGATGCGGACACGGATCCCGAAACTGAGCGCCGCCTATTGGCGCTCGGAGCCAATATTGCGGCGTACAGCGGTGGCCGCTTTCACGCGGTGAAGTTCGTGGATGTTCCGGATCAGGTTCCGTTGTCACGGGCTGCAGAGGATCGCGGCGGAGACCCATTCGAGGGAGAAGCGGCGATGCTTGCCGATCGTGCCGGCGTGGAGGCTACGGTGGAATCCGTCGTGGCTCACGATGCCCCCCATGCACTCCGTTCGTATCTCGACGAACACGACCTGGATTTGGTCCTCGGTGAGTGGGTCGCTCGTCGGTTCCACGGGGAGCTACTCGGAGAAGATGTCGATTGGTACATCCGGCGATGCGACGCGGACTTGCTATTTCTGCGGGACCGTGGGGAATTTACGGATGGGGAGGTCGTCGTGATGACCGCCGGAAACCCATTTGATCCGCTGCAGG
>JBDGPQ010000103.1:0-21086 GCA_042219595.1 Haloarculaceae archaeon | reverse complement strand
AAAATACCTTAGTGGGATGGGCCCGCCGTCGACCCCCCTCGCACTCAAACACACGTGGAAACTCCCGAACGACGCCGACTGCTTGTCGATAGTTCGTGGTGTAGACGAGACGGCCAGTGTCACAAGCTGAACTACGCGTTACGGGACAGGGTATCCATAGACAAGCATCCCAGTCCTCTCATCAGACTCTACCCGCTCCAGTGCGTCTGATATCAAAGAATAGCGCCAGGACTGGGATTTGAACCCAGAATCCCGTGCGGGAACACGCTTTCCAGGCGTGCGCCTTACCGTTCGGCCATCCTGGCTCGCAGTCGGGACTCCGCCGGCCTGGTGGTAATGACTTTCGCTCGTGCTTAGCACCCCGCCGTGGCTGACACAATTGGTTTTCTCCGCCCAGTGGCACGCGACCCGCACACCGGGGAATCATTCTCCAGTTCGATATGAGTGTGGATGGAACGCGTCTCGCTTGGCGGGGCAGCTGTGATGCAACATCGCTGTAATCAACCTAAAAGGGGCGCACAACCCGCCCAATTGGGCCGATTGCCTGTGACGCCAGACGTAACTTGACTCTATGCTGCTATTGCGTCCCATATACGGCTCGCGTTTCCAGATCCGACTCGGCCGAATTCATGGCGCCAGAGATGCATTGCGTCATCCCGTTCCCCTTCGCCCCTTACATTGTGATACAGGTTAGCACCGAAGTCAGCGACCCGTTCGGCCCAAGCCTTGAATCGGTCCGCGGCTGCGTTCGACATCATTCGATCCGTTGGCCAAGGAGATATGTTGTGACGGTCGCGGCCATCCCCACGATGATCGTGCCGCCTGCAAGCACTGGCGGGTCGATCGTTGCAGTAGTCAGGAGCTGATATCCGAGTGCTAACACGAGAAAGCACAGTGCCCCAACGACGCCCCAGCCGGCGGCCTCTCTCCCGTTCACCGCGCCGCAACCGCCTCGATTTCGAGAGCCATTCCCGCAGGCGGCTGCCCGACTTCGATCGCACTTCGAGCTGGCAGTTCCTCGCCAAAGAACGCCTCGTAGGTTTCGTTCATTTCGTCGAAATCCTCGATATCTCGCAAGAATACCGTCACCTTCAGCACATCGTCGAGGTCCGCCCCTCCGGCCTCAAGGACGGCCGCGATGTTCTCGAGAACCTGCTCGGTCTGCGTGGCGACGTCGGCATCTCTCAACGACTCGCCATCAGGAGTGCGGGCTACCTGTCCTGCCGTAAATACGAGATCATCGGTCGCGCGCCCTTGGCTGTACGCTCCTGCGGCAGCAGGCGCGTTGTCGGTCTGTATCGTCTCGACCATGCCTCCATCCGGAGTCCCGGCGCCATGAAACCCGGGGCCGGTCGGGTTTTTCACCCCGACGACCGTATGCTTGCGTATGGCCACAGATCCGACCGAGCCGTCCTCCCTCGAATTGGATGACGTTCTCCAGGTGACCGATGAGCGGTTCCAGCCGGCGTCCGTTGCCCTCGTTACCGGAGGCGGCTCTGGCATCGGCCGGGCAACAGCACTCGGATTGGCTGCAAATGACCTGACCGTTCTCGCCACCGATATCGATGCTGAAGGCCTAGCTGAAACCGCCGAACGAGCCGCCGATCTCGAATGTGGAGACCTGGTCGAGACTACGGTGGGCGATCTGCGATCGGAGCAGGATGTCGAAGCAATCGTGGATGAAGCGGCTGACCTCGGCGCGCTCCGCTACGTCGCGAATATTGCTGGCCTCCAGCACATCGACCCGATCGACGAATTCCCAACCGAGC
This sequence comes from Haloarculaceae archaeon, assembly GCA_042219595.1. GTDB lineage: Archaea > Halobacteriota > Halobacteria > Halobacteriales > Haloarculaceae > CAYLJD01. Next base: position 19,317 of record JBDGPQ010000103.1, on the reverse strand, counting down.
AATGGGATCTGATGCATGACGTCATGCTACGGGGGCCGTTTCTCGTGGCCAAGCACGCAATTCCGCAGATACGCAATACCGACGACGGAATCGGGGCGATCGGTAATATGGCGTCGATCCACGGCCACATTGCGACGCAGGACAAGGTCGCGTATATCACTGCGAAGTTCGGCCTTCGCGGCCTCACAGCATCTATCGCCGCCGAGGGTGATGGCACGCTACGCTCATTCTCGGTATCGACAGGGTACGTCAAAACCCCGCTCGTGACGAATCAGATTCCCGACACCGCCGCGGAGCGCGACATTTCCGAGCAGGCGGTTGTGGAAGAGGTCATGCTTGGGCAGTCGCGTGTGAAGGAAATGATGACACCTGCGGACGTGGCAAACCTCTTCGTCTTTGGCTTCTCGGAGCATGCCCGTCACCTGAATGGCGGCGATCTCACAGTTGATGGCGGTCAACTCTCAACGTATCTGTGACGAACATCGCCATCGCATGTCAGGGTGGTGGCAGCCACACTGCCTTCACCGCCGGCGCCCTGGACGTGATGCTGCCGTGGTTGGAGAGCCATGACTGTGCGCTCGTCGGCCTATCGGGCACATCAGGGGGTGCTGTCTCGGCGACAGCGGCCTGGAATGGGTATTTAGATGGCGGTGCAGCGGGCGCCTGCAACCGTCTGCGGGAGATCTGGGCGGACGTCATCGTCTCGACGCCGTTCGAACGGCTGCTCAATGCCTGGGGAGTGGCCGTGCTCGAGGCCTCGAACGCAGGCGCGCCGGTCCCCGGATTCAGTCCATATACGCTGCCGTGGTCCGCACTTGGCCAACGCCGATTCAAACGGATCCTCGAGCGGCACATCGACTTCGACCGATTCGCCACCCTGGCCGACGGGACTGCTCCTCAGCTCGTCGTCGGCACTGTGGACGTCGAAGCGGGCGAATTCGAAACTTTCCGCGACGCCGATGTAACAAGTGACGCCATCCTCGCATCCGCAGCAATACCGACGCTGTTCGAAGCCGTCGAGCTGCATGGCCATGCGCATTGGGATGGCCTCTTCTCACAGAATCCACCGATACACGATCTTATGGCCGTCAACGCTAGCCGGAAGCCCGATGAAATCTGGATCGTCCAGATCAACCCTCAGTCCGTCGATGAGGTGCCGCGGTCCCTTGGTGACATTAACGACCGCCGCAACGAACTTGCAGGTAATATATCCCTCAATCAGGAAGTCCGGTTTATCGAGCGCGTCAACGATTGGGTGGCCGCTGGCGAGTTGTCCGCTGACCGATACAAGCATGTTGAAGTCCGTAAGGTCGTTCTCGATCGACGGTTCGGACTCAGCTCGAAATTCGAGCGCTCGCAAGCATTCGTTGAGGAACTTATGGCGGAGGGCCGTTCAGTGACGAAAACATTTCTTGATGATATCGAGGACGATCTGTCACGGGATTGATTCTCTGTCACGTTAGGATTTCAACCGGGTAGCCAGCGTCTTCGAGTGCTGCGATGAGAGCCTCGACGTGATCCGGCCCGCGGGTCTCGAGATCGAGTTCCACCTCCGCGTCGTCCATAGCGACATCTCGTGACGTGCGGTCGTGCCGGACCGCGTAGATATTTGCGCCATGTTCGGAAAGAATACTCACGAAGGCCTCCAGCGTCCCTGGCCGATCTTCCAGGATCGTTCGAATCCGCAAGTACCGGCCGGTCGCGACGAGACCTCTGAGAATGATCGTTGTGAGCAGATTCATATCGACGTTGCCGCCGGATAGCACCGGCACGATCGTCTCATCGTCGGTGAAATCAACCGCGCCATCGAGTAGGGCGGCCAGCGGGACCGCGCCAGCCCCCTCGACAAGCGTCTTGCTTCGCTCGAGTAGACGCGTTAAGGCGACCGCAATGGCGTCGTCGTCGACGGTGACGATCTCGTCAACTCGCTCTTGGATCACTGGAAAGGTATGCTCGCCGACACGCCGGGTCGCGATCCCGTCGGCGATTGTATCGACCCGGTCACGTTCGACGATCTGACCAGCCTCAACGGATGCAGCGGCACTCGCGGCACCTTCGGCTTGGACGCCGACAACACGGGTTTCGGGCGCTCTCCCTTTGATCGCCGTCGCGACTCCTGCAATCAACCCGCCGCCACCGATCGGAACGATCACTGTTTCGACACTTGGGACATCTTCCAGAATTTCGAGGCCGATGGTGCCCTGGCCAGCCATCACCATCGGATCGTCGAATGCATGGAGATAGTATCGTCCGGAGTTTGCCGCGATGTCATGCGCATGTTCGGCCGCGGCGGCGTAGTCGTGTCCGACAAGATCGACAGTAGCGCCGTAGTGACGCGTCGCCTGAATTTTCGAAATCGATGCGGTCTCCGGCATAACGACCAGCGCATCCACGCCGCTTCGCGAGGCCGCGAGGGCAACACCCTGGGCATGATTTCCAGCACTTGCGGTAACGACCCCGTTCTCACGCTGCGAGGCGGATAAGGTGGCGATACGGTTCGTTGCGCCACGAATTTTGAAGGCACCGGTCCGTTGGAACGTCTCTAATTTGAGGCGAACATCCGCGCCAGTCATCGTCGAGAAGGTGTGGGAGTACTCAACGGGCGTATGCCGAGCGGTTTCTGATACCCTGTCCCGGGCATCGAGCACAGCATCGAGATCGAGCATGACCTCAGCTACGCCGTCGATCGGCTCAAACCTGTGGGCATGACGGCCGGTCCAGCGCGCCGGCTGGGAGGCACTCGACTGCCATCACTAAGTCCCCATACCTCGTGTGTGTGGGTATGTCATACCCGACACGGGATTCCGCGACCGGCGCTGCACTCCCCCATTGGCACGACCCCTCATCTAGAGCGCTTGAAATCGTCTCCGGTGACGGCGTCCGAGTAACCGACGCCGACGGTACCGAGCACCTCGACTTCATCTCCCAACTATATTGCGTGAACGCCGGCCACGGCAACGAGGCCATTATCCGCGCTATGCAGGACCAGCTCGGGGATATTCAGTACGTCTCACCGGCGAAGCATAATGATGCGCGGACAACGCTCGCAAACCGGCTGACCGAGATTGCGCCTAACGAGCTCTCCGCTGTCTTTTTCTCCATTTCCGGCAGCGAGGCAAACGAATCTGCAGTTCAACTCGCCAGGGAATACACCGGTCGGCCGAAGGTCCTCACGCGGTGGCGGTCGTACCATGGGTCGACGACTGGGGCGGGTGCGCTTACTGGCGATCCCGAGACGCGGGCCCCTCTCGAACAATATGGTGGCGCGCCAGGCACCGGCAAGTTCCTCCCGCCACTGCCGGGTGCCTTTGATACTGCCGATCCACAGGAACTGGCCGACCGGGCTGTGGACCATCTTCGATATGTCATCCGAAACGAGGGCCCAACTTCTATCGCGGCGATCCTGATGGAACCAATCGGCGGCACGAGCGGCGCGTATCCACCACCGGCGGACTACTTATCTCGGGTCCGGAGTCTGTGTCGTGACCACGATATTCTCTTCATTGCTGACGAGGTGATCACCGGCTTCGGTCGCTGCGGCGACTGGTTCGGCGTCGATACCGAAGACATCCAACCCGATCTTCTCACGTTCGCCAAGGCCGTCACGTCTGCGTATTCACCGTTGGCAGGGGTGCTCGTTCGGGACGATATTGCTGAGCAATTTCGGGCCGAAGGCTATCCGCTCGGACAGACGTTTTCGGGCCACCCAGTGGCGTGTGCTGCCGGGGTTGCCGCACTCGAAGAATACGCCGGCGGCCTAATCGAAAACGCCCGGGACCTCCACAACATTTTTGCGGAGGAACTCGACAAGCTGGCCGACGCCCACGATGTCATCCATGACGTCCGTGGGCGGGGATTTCTCTGGGGCGTTGAGTTCGCCGACCCGAGTTCCGGTGACCCAATCGTGGACCCGCGGACCAGCGATGCTGCTAATCCCGTGATGGATGTCATCGATGCAGCGGCAGACCGGGGAACTATCATCGGCCGTGGCCGCCCTCCAACGCAGGTGCTCTTGGCACCGCCACTCACCGCAGATGCGGCAACAATCAAAGAAGGCCTCACCACGCTCGACGATGCGATCGACGTGACCTTCTAACGCTCCTCGATCGGAGTTAGCGTGCGCTCACGCTCGCCAATATAACGAGCCCGCGGCCGGATGAGACGGTTGTCGGCCTGATATTCGAGGACATGACCAACCCATCCGCCGGAGCGAGACATCGCAAAGATCGGCGTGTACATGTCAGTGGGGATGCCGAGTTTGTCGTACACAGCACCGGAGAAGAAGTCGACATTTGGCGCGATACCCTTCTCGACCAGCCCTTCCTCTTCCTTGAGATACCCCTCGATGGTCTCCGTGTACTCCAACCATTTCCGGTCGCCATCGGCGGCGCTGAGGTCCTCTAGCTTTCCATGTAGGATCCGTGCACGCGGATCTTTGACGCGGTAGACTCGATGTCCCCATCCCGGAATCCGATTATCAGCCGCGACTTGTTGCTCGATCCACTCCCTGGCGTCGAGATCACTATCCTCGATCTCGAGCAGGACCTCCATGACATCTTGATTGGCGCCCCCATGGAGAGGCCCAGATAGGGCGCCGATTCCGCCGGTGACTGCGGCGTACAGATCAGCCAGCGTCGAGGCAATGACCATGGCCGCAAACGTCGAGGCGTTGAGGCCGTGATCAGCGTGCAGGATAAGCGCCATGTCGAATGTCTCCGCGGCGACGTCATCCGGCTCGTGCCCGGTGAGCATATAAAGGAAGTTCGCAGCGAGCCCGAGATCCTCCCGTGGCTCGATCGGTTCCTCGCCCCGCCGGAGACGGTCGTAGTTCGCCAGAATCGTCGGGATTTTCGCGACGATCCGGCGACCCTTGCGCAGGCTGGCGTCCATATCTTCAGGGTCGGCATCATGCTCAGGCTCGCCGGCCGATAACATCGAAACCGCCGTGCGAAGCGCCGCCATCGGCTCTTCATCGACCTCCCCGAGCGACGCCAGTGCATCAAGCACGTGGTCGTCAACCCCGCGCTCGGCTGCCATGGTGTCGGTGAACGCCGCGAGATCGTCACTATCGGGTAGTTCACCATTCCATAGCAAATACAGGACCTCCTCGTAGCTCGTCTGCCGGGCCAGGTCCTCGATGTCATATCCCCGGTAGACGAGCCGGCCCGCCTCGCCGTCGATATGCGAGAGCGCGGATTCGGCCACGAGGACCCCCTCCAGGCCCTTCTCGAGTTCGTCTTCCATACCCAACCTCTACCGAGGTCCGGGGAAAAAGGGTTGTCATTCCTGGCCCGTACGGTGGGTAACGCGGCCGAGGAGGCCAGAAACCCGCTCCAGCCGAATCCTTTAGGCCGGCCGCCGCCGAGGGCGGTGCATGGCCGGGGACGAGGTGGGCTACGAGCCGGTTGGTGTGAAGGCCGTCCTCGCCGAAATGAAGGATACCGCTGAGTTGTTGATCGACTTGTCCTACTCCGCGGTGCTCCTTGGTAGCGAAGAGGTCGCCGAAGAGGTCCTAGAACTCGAGGCCAAGATGGACGTCCTCCAACTGCGTGCACGCATGAGCCTCTTGCTCGCTGCGCGTAGCCCAGATGACGCCGAGGCGCTCGCGCCGGTGCTTGGTGTTGTTGGTGCCGCAGAAAAGATCTCGGATGCGACGGGGGACATTGCGAAGGTCGTCCTAGACGAGGTTGGACTACCGACTGCACTCAGGGCGGCTCTGCCGGCGGCCGTCGAGACCTTAGTCCGCGCAACAGTAGCATCGGACTCGCCCGTCGCCAATACTACTCTCGGTGACCTCAATCTCGAAACTGAGACGGGTGTGCGCGTGCTTGCCATCCGCCGCGGCGGAGACTGGTTGCTCAACCCGGATAGAGAGACGACGCTCGAACCTGACGACGTGACCCTCCTCCGCGGGCCCCGGGAAGGCATTGCGGATGTCTATACCGACGTCACCGGGGAGACATACGAGCCGCCAGCGGAGCCACCTGGGAGCGGCGCTGACCTCGAGCGGGCCGTCGACTCGATCGTCCTCATGAAAGATATGGGCGAATTGGCAGTGGATTTGGCGTATGGCTCGATCCTGTTCGACTCCGAAGATCTCGCTGCGGAAGTCCTCGAGCTCGAGGCCGAGGTTGACGCACTGCAATCTAGATTCGAGGCATGGACGCTTCGAGCGGCCGCCAGAACGGACGACCCCGTCTCGCTGCGAGGCCTTGTCAGGCTGGCAAATAGCATCGAGGTCATTTCCGACGCCGCACTCGAAATCAGTGAGGGCGTCCTGCGTGGATTGAGCACTCATCCCGTCGTTCGGGAGGCGGTCTACGATTCCGACGAAGTGCTCGTCCGCCTGACCGTCGAGTCGGGAAGTCAACTGGCCGGTGAGACATTGGGCGGAGCCACCGTAAAAACTGAAACAGGCATGCGGGTGATCGCCGTCCGTCGCGCCGCTGGCGATGGCGGTTGGGCGGTATCGCCAGGACCGGACACCGCCCTGTCCGCTGGGGATGTCCTAATTGCGAAAGGGACCCGCGAAGGTGCCGACCGTCTTGCCACGCTTGTCGGGGGCGCATAATTACTGGCTCCGCTCGCCATCGCGTGGGATATCGGCGTTATCGGTCCGGCGAAGATGCCAGCACGCGCCAACCCATGCAGAACCGAGTCCGATCGCTATACTTGCGAGACCTGGCGGGCCTGCACCACTGACCGCCCAGCCGGACAGCCCGATGAATGATGGTCCAGCGAGTAGCGCCGGAACGGTTCGATCACGAGTCTGACCTGCGACCGCCATTATCGAGAGCACCATCTGAGCACCGACCAGAATCCCGACGCCGAGGGTGAATAGCGGCACTGTGCCGGCCTCGACCCCCCGGATGTCCCTGCCGAGAATGATTGGTAGATCGAAGGCTGCGATATCAGCGACGATCAGTGCTCCAATGACTCCCGCTACCGCTGTTGCCCCGATCGCTGCCCGCCATGGGACGGTGCGTTTGTACCGCAAATGTACTGCCCAGAGACCGAATGAAGAGAGGAGGGCTGCCCACGGTAATGTTAGTTCAACGATAAGTAATCCGCCGGACCCGATCACCAGACCAGCAGCGGCCGTGAGCCATAGGAGCCCAGCCAATAACCCACCAGTTGCCGCGCGTCGGACGACGGCCGCTGGGTGTACTGTCAGGTGGAGAACCCGGCGGGCCACCAATACAGTTGCGGCGAGCATCGACGCGCTCGCGAACACGACAAACGCGAGACTCGGATAGAACCATAACGGGGCTTGTGTGCGGCCCCCCGCCACGATGCCGAGAAAAAACACCGTCACGCCGACCGCCACTACTGCCCCAATGCCAACCGCGATGCGGGCATAGCGTCGCACATGAAGAGCCTCGAGCAGTGCCTCGCGCGGGGAGCCTTCTGCCACGGTGTCGATATTCGTACGGTGGGAGTAAACCGCGTCGATCCGGCGTATCGAACGGCCTAAGGTGGTGGCACCGCCCACTCAGCGTAATGACCAGCCTCGGGACGGCAGACGCGGCTCCCGGCACCCTCGATACGGGCCGCTTGACTGTCGGAGAAACTCGCGATGGCCGGCCAGCCATTATTCCGGTGGCCGTCATCGAGGGCGCCGAACCCGGGCAGACACTCTATTTGCAAGCGGCGAGCGATGGGGACGAGCTGAATGGCGTTGGTGTCGTCCAGCGCGTGGTATCGCAACTCGACCCCGCCGATCTCGCTGGAACCATCCTCGTCGCTGGCGTGGTCAACTACCACGGCTTTATCGCTGGCGAACATCGCAATCCTATTGACGATACGAAGATCAATCGTGCATATCCTGGCGACGAAAACGGCACCTCATCCGAGCGGTTCGCCGCTGCCACCTTTGAGGCCGCCAATCGAGCGGATTTGATACTCGATCTCCATCAGGGCTCGACCTCGAGGATGATCGAGGAAGTTCGCGTCCGATGTGGCTCGCGACATTCCTTGCACGACGAATGCCTCGAACTCGCCCGAGTATTTGACGCCGGTCATATTCTTGACCGGAAGGGTCCAGATGGCCAGCTCGCTCGGGCGGCCCCTGATGAAGGCATACCGGCTGTCGACCCAGAGCTTGGCGCGGCTGTCGGGTGGGACGAGACAAGCATCCGCGTCGGTGTGGACGGCGTATTCAACGTTCTCCGGCACTACGATTTTCTGCCGGGTGACACTGAGATCGAACCACAGACACGCGCGAGCGCCTTCGAGCAATATGGTGCACCGGCCGGGGGGTTGGTCGAATTGTCGGCAACGCTCGGCGACCGGGTGGCCGCCGGGGACGAGCTGTTTTCCGTCAAGACGGTCTTTGGCGAGGAGAAGGCGACCGTGACCGCTGATTCTGATGGCGTGTTCTGGCGGGCCCGACGACTCCCACAGGTGGCGACCGGCGAGTACGTCTGTAGTCTCGGGACCGAGGTCGATACGATCTAACGCTCGGGATGGGTCGTCGCATCGAAGCCGCCGCGAATGAGTGGCTTGGCGACGTGCCGTCTCGCCACTGGTGGCACCTCGTACCACCCCGGCTCAAGATCCCGATCGAGATCGATCTCCACAGGTTCCTGCGCCGCCGTTCCGCAATCCCGGCACCGGTACCCTTGATCAGCCCCCGCCGAGGCCATCGACCGGTCACATTGCGGACACGATGGATTGACGTGCTCGACCCTGATCGGGTCGCGAAGGGCGAACTTTTCGAGTTTGAGCGTCCCATCTCCGACCTCGCCACAGACGGTGACTATGTCACCCTCACGGAGTCCCCGGACTCGGTTCCGGAACCGCTTCGTCGGCTCGAATGCGACGCACTCTAGCGCCCCATCACCATCAGCCACAGTCAGGTGGACGTGCCCGCCGGCTCTGGTCCTTGGACCGCGTGATATCTCCGCTGTCAGCCGAAAGCACTCGCCGTCTCGGACGGCAGCTGTCGAGTCGACGACCTGCAGATGCGCGTCCGTTCCCTGATTAGTCACAAACGTGGCCCGTCGCGCCACCGGCTCGCCGCCGATCTCCCGAGATACCCGCTCGACAGCCACGCGATCATCGCCGCGAATGGCGTGTAGCACGGGACACGGTGTCCGAGGCACGCAGACGGGGTGGCCCGAAGCTGCATCGATCGTATCCCACGCGGCCGGGTAAGCCGTATTCGACGCCGTGTGGATCGAATCAAGATCGACATCTCGCGTGGTCCCCCATCGCTCGCGCTCCCGGTACGCGATACATTCGTACGTCCACTCATCCCCGGCCCGCCAGGCACCGATCGCCGCAAGCGCACCGATCAATCCACGGCCATTCCCGACAGCAATCGTCTCGTACCCAATCTCGGTGGCGAGCGATCTGGCCCGTTCAATATCGAGTTGAGTTCGGATCGCGGCATCGGTGAAGTCGGCGACCGAACGGGGCACATCAGTGGCGGATCCCGGGGCGACGATACCACCCGGATTGGTGGCAGGATCGGCAGTTTGTGCGGCTTCGAGTTCATCGGCAAGCACCTCGAAAGCCAGATCGGTATCAGCGTCGGTATGAACGGCCAACGCGGCATTTCCACGGGTTTTGTGCTCGACGGCCGGATTGCACCGGATGAGAAGCCGCCGCTCGACGGAGGCACCCGCGTCGACGAGCCGCTCACTAATCCTCGCAGCGACAAATGTCGTACAGAGCCCGTCAGTTCGGGAGTCCGTATCATCGACGCCGATGACTGTCACTACGACCGTCTTCACGGGACGGCCGTATTTCCCTTTCGTCCCGAATTCCCCAACATCGTGACATTGACTCCGATCGTAGGGAATCGCCAGGAGCGGGCGCTAACACCGGCACAATGTATATATGGGTTTGTCCCCCTATGTAAATACGAGTACAGTATGTCACGGCAGGCCCTGGTGGGCAATATCACCGCCATGCTCGAGGACGCCGGCTTCGACGTCAGCGAGCGCTGCGCGATTCGGCCAAAGAGCTTCGATGTGGCGGCGCGCCGGGGAGAAGACGTCCTGCTGGTGAAGATTCTTGCTAACGTTGATGCATTCGATGGCTCGACCGGCGCCGAGATGCGCCGCCTTGGCGAGTACCTTCGGGCGACCCCACTCGTCATCGGCCTGCGGACTCGCGACGAAGAGCTCAAGCCGGGTGTGACGTATTTCAGACATGGCGTTCCGGTGCTCTCACCGGATACCGCGATGGACCTGTTCGTTGAGGAGGTGCCCCCGCTGATCTACGCGGCCCCAGGTGGGCTCTATGTGAACATCGATAGTGACGTGCTTGCCGATGCCCGCGAGGAACGTGATTGGTCACTCGGGCGGCTGGCGACGGAACTCGGTGTCTCCCGGCGCACGGTCTCGAAGTACGAGGACGGAATGGATGCGAGTGTCGAGGTCGCTGCACAACTCGACGATATGTTCGACGCGCCGCTAACGGCACCAGTCGACGTGCTTGGCGGCGCTGAAGACGTCCGTGAGGATGCGGAGACTCCGGAGGACCCCGCAGTCGACCCGGACGACCGCCCCATCGTCGCCGTCCTGACGAGAGTTGGCTACGATGTCCATCCGACGGATCGGGCACCATTCAAAACCGTCAGCGAGGACGAAGAGCGGACCGAGCAGGTCCTCACAGGCCACTCATCATTCACGGAGGCGGCCGAGAAGCGTGCACGTATCATGTCCTCTGTTGGCCGCGTCACAAAAACGACGAGCCTCTACGTCGTTGATGAAGCCAGCCGCGACGCTGTCGACAATACCGCGATCATCGAGCAGGAGGAAATGGCTGACATCGAGGACCGGATCGATCTCCGGGACCTGATCGACGAGCGCGTCGAGGCCGCTTAGGCCGTCGCTTCCTTGCCGTAGGTTTTCTCGAGATAGGCGACAATGTCGTCGGATTCCGGCATTCCCTCGATTCCGTGTTCCTTGTCCACCAAAACGGGCACGCCTGTTTGGCCGCTGACTTCCTCGACCTCAGTGCGCTCGCTATGGGCTGACGGCACCATATGGCTCTCGTAGTCCAGGTCAAGCTCGTCGAGCTTCTTCTTCACCTTCGCACAGTACGGGCAGCCCGCCAGTTCGTACAGCTCCAAGTTCGGCATCAACAGCAGATACACGCCCCAGCCTCAATAACGCGGCGGTGCGTGTGCGACTCGAGCCCACGGCCGTTGTCGGATCAGGCTGGATCTCCCTCCGCATCGGCCAGGAGGTCCGAGGCCGTTACCAGCGCTTCAAGCGTCACATCGTGCTCGGCCATGGCTGCCTTCGCCCCCTCCTCACGGTCGACAACGACCAGCACTCGCTCGACGGTGGCACCGGCGGCGCGGAGCGCCTGAACAGCGTCGATTGCGCTCTGTCCGGTTGTCGCCACGTCCTCGATCACGACAACCGTTCCATCGTCCGGGAGTGTTCCCTCGATGCGATTGCCGGTCCCGTACTCTTTCGTATCCTTTCGCACGATCACGTACGGCCGGTCTGCTGCAAGTGCCGTCGCCGTGACCAGTGGAACTGCACCGAGCGCGACGCCCGCGGGGGTTTCGTCCCCAAGGCGCTCGGCAAATGCCGCTGCGACACCCTCAAGCGCCGTGGGATCGGTTTCGAAGACGTACTTGTCCACGTAGTAATGGCTCGTTCCCCCGTGTGAGAGCTCGAATTCCCCGAACTGCACGGCGCCCGAGTCCCGAAGGACGGCGACGAGGTCCGCGGTGTCCATGTACCAGCCCGGTTGGGGGCGTATCCCTTGGCCTTGCCGGTCCGGTGGCTCCGACCGATTGGCTTTTCGGCTCGCCACCTGATGCGTGTGCATGAGCGACGCCCCGCGCCTTGGCGCGGTTGACGAGCAGTACGATCCGGACGCCGTCGAGGAGCGCGTATTCGAACGCTGGGATCAGGTTTCCGCATACGAGCGGACTGTCGAACACCGCAACGACGAGGAGCCGTTCTTCTTTGTCGATGGCCCGCCGTATACGTCCGGGTCGGCCCATATGGGGACGACCTGGAACAAGTGCCTCAAGGACTGTTACGTCCGCTACCACCGAATGTGCGGTTACGATGTCGCCGACCGGCCGGGGTATGACATGCACGGCCTGCCGATCGAAACCCGCGTCGAGGAGAACCTAGGCTTCGACTCGAAGAAGGACATCGAGGACTTCGGTGAGGAGAACTTTATCCAGGAGTGCAAAGATTTCGCAGAAACACAGCTGGATGGGCTCCAGAAGGATTTCGAGGGCTTCGGTGTCTGGCTCGACTGGGAAGATCCCTACAAGACGGTTAATCCGGAGTATATGGAGGCTGCTTGGTGGGGGTTTGCCCGGGCGCACGAGCGTGGCCTTGTCGAGCGTGGCCAGCGGGCGATCAACCAATGCCCACGGTGCGAGACGGCCATCGCGAATAACGAAGTCGAGCGGGAGGAGATCGGCGCACCATCGATTTATGTGGCCTTCCCCTTGGTGGAGCGGGAAGGCTCGCTCGTCATTTGGACGACGACCCCGTGGACGATCGTCGCGAACACCTTCGTCGCTGTCGACCCTGATCTCGAATACGTCGCCATCTCAGGCGAGCCGGCCATGGACACCCAGCCGCTGTGGGTGGCCGAGCCCGTCGCCGGAGATGTGGCCGACTGGGCGGGCTACGAGGAGTGGGAGATCGTCGATCGAGCCGCTGGCGAGGATCTGGTTGGGTGGGAATACGAGCACCCACTCCAAGCAGAGGTTCCAAATCACCCGGATTTCGACGGTGCTGGTCGTGTGTATGCGGCCGACTATGTCGAGGCCGACCGGACAGGGCTGGTTCACTCCGCTCCAGGTCACGGTGAGGAGGACTTCGAACGCGGTCAGGAACTCGGCCTTGATGTGTTTTCTCCCGTCGGTTCTGATGGCGTTTTCACGGACGCTGCTGGGGACTATGCAGGGTACGAGGTCCGGGAAGCTGATGAACACGTGATCGCAGACTTGGACGCCAAGGACCTCCTGATCGCAAACGAGGATGGCCACACCATCAATGAGGGGCACTGCTGGCGATGTGATACGGCCATCGTCCGGCTCGTGACTGACCAGTGGTTCATCACCGTGACGGACATTCGCGACGAGCTACTCGATAACATCGACGACAGTGAGTGGCATCCGCCAGAGGCCCGCGATGAACGATTTCGCAATTTTGTGAAAAATTCCCCGGATTGGAACGTGTCTCGCCAGCGATATTGGGGGATCCCGATCCCTATCTGGGTGGATACAGAGGCCGGCGAGACTCTCGACGATGACGATGTGATCGTGATCGGTACCCGGGAGGAACTTGCCAGCAGGGTGGATCAGGAGATCGATCCAGACACCGTTGACCTCCACAAACCCACGGTCGACGATCTCACGATCAGTGAAGACGGGAGGACCTACGAGCGGGTTCCGGACGTGTTCGATGTCTGGCTCGACTCTTCGGTTGCAACGTGGGGCACGCTCGATTATCCAGCGGAAGAGGAACGGTTCGAGGACCTCTGGCCGGCAGACCTGATCATCGAGGCCCACGATCAAACCCGGGGGTGGTTCTGGTCCCTGCTCGGCATGGGCACGGCGGCCCTCGGTGAGATCCCGTATGAGGAGGTGCTCATGCACGGTCATGCGCTGATGCCGGATGGACGGGCGATGTCAAAGTCCAAAGGCATCCTCGTTGATCCACAGGACGTTATCGATAAACACGGGGTCGATCCGATGCGGCTGTTTCTGCTGTCCGTCGATCCGCAAGGTGATGATATGCGCTTCTCCTGGGAGGGCACCGAGACGATGCAGCGCAACCTCAACATCCTCTGGAATGTTTTTCGCTTCCCCTTGCCGTACATGCGACTCGACGACATCGACCCAGACGCTTTATCCGTCGCTGACGCGGAACTCGAGGCCATCGATCGGTGGGTCCTCTCGCGCCTCCAGGCTGTCGAGGCTGATATGAGCGAGGACTTCGAGGCGTTTCGCCAGGATCGCGCCCTCGAGACACTTCTCGACTTTGTCGTCGAGGATGTTTCCCGCTTTTACGTTCAGGTGGTCCGTGAACGGATGTGGGAGGCGGAGGACAGTCCTTCGAAGCGCGCCGCCTATGCTACGTTCGTCGCTGTGCTGTCCGAGGTTGTGGCCCTTCTCGCTCCGTTCGCCCCACTCGTTGCCGATGACATCTATGGCACTCTCGTTGGCGAGGGTGGGCACCCGACCGTTCACATGTGCGACTGGCCGGAACCGACGAAATCACTCCGTGAGCCAACCCTGGAGGACGAAATCGCGGTCGTCCGCGCCGTCGAGGAAGCGGGCTCGACGGCACGCCAGCAGGCTGAACGAAAACTCCGATGGCCGGTTCCCGAGGTCGTCATCGACGTACCCGACCAGCGTCTCGCGGATGCTATTCGGGCCCGACGGGATCTCATCGCCGACCGCCTCAATGCCCGGACAGTGACCGTTGTCGACCCGGACGAAGGGTGGGGGGAACTCCGGTACTCAGCGTCTGCGGACATGAGTGAACTCGGACCCGCATTTGGCGAGGACGCCGAGGACATCATGCGAGCTCTCAACGAGGCACGTGTTACTGAGATGTCGATCGCCGCCCTCGAACGATCTGTCCGCGAAGCAACAGGGAAATCCGTTGATCTCGACGCGGAGATGGTTGAATTTGTGACCGAAACACCGACTGATGTTGCGGGCACAGAATTCGAGGCGCTTGGTGGGGCCGGCGCCGTTTACGTCGATACTGGCCTTACAGAAGACATCGAGAGTGAAGGGTATGCACGGGAAGTCATCCGCCGGATTCAGGAAATGCGAAAGGAGCTCGATCTCGACCTCGAGGAGCAGATCCGCGTCGCTGTCGACGTCGCTGATGACCGCGTCGCGTCACTATTGCGAGATCGGCAGGACCTCGTTGCGGAGGAGGTTCGTGCGGCCGAGTTCGGTGATGTGACTGACGGACATCACCGCGAGTGGGAAATCGAAGGCGTGAATATCGACATTGCGATCGAGCCAATTCCCGACGCGCGGGCGTAACTATCGGCGGTCAGACCGCATCACTTTTAATTTAGGTATGCCTAAATCGCTGTGATGACCGCCGGCAATCAGTCACATGCTGGGCATATCCCTCCGAACGCACGGCCCTCGATCTCCGTTTGTGAATCCGGTCCCGGTATAGCCGTCTTCCTCGAGACGAGCAACAGCGATGGCTGGATCGCCAGCGATATGACTGTCGACGTCACTCAGTAGCGAAATCGCGTGCTATCAGTGCGTCGCGCCCTCCAAAACCAACGTATCGTCTTCGAGATAGTGATCAATGACGTGGGCGTGTTCCTCGAGGATCACGAGCTGTTCGCGGAGTAATTGTGCCGTCGCGTAGTCGCCGAGCCCCTCGGTAAGTTCGATGTGATCGCGATAACTTTCGATGACCTCGGCATAGAGCTCGAGATCGTTCGAGAGGGATGTACGGATGTCGTAGACATCTTCGTCCTCCGCGGTGACTGTCGCGGCCGCGGATAGTGCGTCAAGGCTCGCGTGAGGCACCCCACCGAGCGCCTGGATCCGTTCAGCGATTTCGTCAGCGGCTGCCTCTACGTCCTCATACGCCTCCTGGAGGAACACGTGGATGTCGCGGTGCTCCGCTCCTTCGACGTTCCAGTGATGCTTGTGGAGTTGGTGATAGAGGACATAGGCGTCTGCGAGATCGCTGTTCAATGCTTCGACGATCTGCTCTACCTTGTCTTCATCGAGCCGAACGGGATTGTCGTGGACGGATCCTGCTGCGCGGCGGACTGTCCGTTGGGTGCTCATGACGATTGAAAACAGGAGCTCCATACGCATAAATCTTCCAAATGGAGAATTTAATTTCGGTCTACCAAAAACTCAATTCGAACACGTTCAAAATTTGTCCATCGCAGACGGTCGAATCTTTGCTCCAGTGGCGGCGTGTCGACCCACGTCAGGGTGACGCCTACTCAAAGCGCATCGGCAATGGCCGGCGCTACCGAGACGGCACTAACGGATTGTTCGATGGTATCCGTGGCGATCAGGCGATCGACGTTTGCCCGCTCGAGTCGTGTCCGCGCATTGCCGACGAGCAGCGCGTGGACGCATGCGACCCAGATCCCTGCGGCCTCCCCGTCACTCAAGACGCCGGCGGCCTGGGCCATTGTCGAACCGGTCGCAATGATATCATCCGCCAGTACAACGTCTCGGCCGGCGATATCGACGCTGTCAGCGGTTAGCTCGACGTCCTCGTCCCCGCGGCGACGTTTCTCGAAGTTGTCCACGGATCCCGTTCCGTACGCATCGCGAATGGCTTGAGCAACGCCGATACCGCCAGCATCCGGCGAGAGAAACAGCGGCTCCTCGAGACCGGCTGGGAGGCCCTCTGCTAACCTGCCAGCCCCCTCAACCGCTTTCGCTGCAACATCGAAAAAATCGCACACGGCCAGTTCATGGGGATTGACGGTCAGGACACGGTCTGTCCCGGTCGACACCGCCCTGGCGATTGCCCGCGCGGAAACCGGCTCCCCGGGTTCGAAGGCCCGGTCTTGGCGGGCGTATCCCATATACGGCAGCACCGTTGTAACCTTCTTTGCACCGGCCTCGCGGGCAGCATCTTGGAGTTGCAGTATTTCGATATAGGCCCGGTCCGACACTGTCGATCCCACGATCACAGCGCGCTCGACCGGCTCGCCGATCCGGACCTTCGTCTCGCCATCCGGAAAGCGGTGATACTCGACATCGGCGAGATCATGGGTGGTCCGGGCAGCTAGTGCAGCTGCGAGGCCCTGCGAAGCCGACCCGGCGAGGATCATAAGCAGGCGCTCGCCCGGAGGCCTAAACGGCCTTTCGGTCGCTCGGATCGAGCTGGGCGTAGCGGAGTACAGCGTCGAACAGCTCATCATCGACGGCCGTGTCTGATATCGCATCGGGCCCGTTTTCCAATCGCTCTCGAACGAACCAGCCGGCGACGGCAGCAGTGCGGAGATCCCCATGAGCATCGAGCCGCCTCTCTGCAGCAGCAAGCAACCGGCTGGCGGCGACGACATCGAAGGCATGATCCGCGAGCTCTTTTGCACGATGTTCGGCATCGCCACGATCTGCCGTCTGCATTCCCGATAGCATTGCTTCCAGACTATCTTGTTCCGTCCTCACGGCTTCGAGTGCCACCTCGAGATGAGGATGCCTAACCGGCTGGAGAAGCTCGTCGATAAGTGCGAGCAGTGCCGCCCCGGCATCCACGCGGCGCACTGCTCGGAGGAAGTCGAGGGCTAAGACGTTCGAGGCTCCTTCCCAAATCGGCAGCACTTGGGCATCTCGAAGGAGCCGCTCGTGAACGAAATCGGCTACATAGCCCTCTCCACCGCGTATTTCCATCGCATAGGCTGTCCACTCGACCGCCATCCGGCCAGTGCGGTACTTCGCCACTGGCACCAGCCCCCGCATTCGTGCAAGCGCCTGTTCGTCCTGGGGATTGCGATGGTGCCGGTCGAACCAACGTCCTGCTTCGGTCGCGACCACAAGTGCTGCCTCAAAATCTACTTGCATATCGACAAGGTCCCGGCGCATCAACGGGTGAGCGTCGAGGCGATGGCCGAACGCGTGCCGGTTAGCAGTATGGATCTTGCTCTCGAGCAGTGCCCGCCCGAGCACGCCAGCGGCACCGGTGGCGTTTGTCACACGCTCCCAGTTCAGCATCGTCGTCATCGCTCGGAAGCCCCGCTCCGGTGTTCCCAGAAGCACACCAACGGTGCCGTCGAACACAACCTCACCCGTAGCGACACTTTCCGTGCCGAGTTTGTCTTTCAGCCGGCGATAGACTTGCTGGTTGAGACCTCCGCCCGGTAGCATGTGTGGCACCCAAAACAGGGAGAGCCCATCGGTACCTTCGGGCGCTCCTGGTCGACGGGCCAGTGTTAGAGTGCCCTGTGCGTCGATATTTGAACAGAACCACTTCTCTCCATTGAGCGCATAGGTACGCTCCGCTGGCAGTCCCGCTTGTGGCTCCGCAATCTGCTCGGCAGATGTTTCGATCGCGCCGACGTCGCTGCCCGCATGCTGCTCCGTGAGGAACATCGCCCCTTGACTGGAGTTCTCTGCGTGCTGAGCCGTGAGCTCCTCGTACAGCTTCTCGAAGTCATCTGATTGATCGTGGTGTTCCAGCACGAGAGCGACGCCGGCGGTCATCGATATCGCACAAACAAGGCCGACGTCCGCATACGACGCGAGCGTCTGCATGCCGAGGGCATGGATCGGTCCGAGGGGTTGACCCTCAGAGGTCTCGCGCAGGGCGTCGTGGATGAGGCCCGATTCGACCGCGAGACGTTCGTTCTCGACCTGGGCAGGGTGTTTCGTGACGTCGTTCACGAGGTTGCCTTTCCGATCGTATGTCGAGAGTTCGGGACCGTTGTCGTCGATAATCTCTGCATTCGGCGCGATGCGATGTCCCACTGTCTGCCCAAAGCTCCTCAGCGAAGCCTCTGCTCGTTCGAACGCATCGGTACGATATGCATGGCCGAAGGCCCGTGCGAGCGCCGGCTCCATCTCCCAGTAGTTCACGCTGCTCCCATCCTCGAATCGACCATATTCGATCGGCCGTTCCATCCCACTGGAATACCGAGCCCTGAGTCAAAAGGAATCCGCCAGTGGTGGACTGTCGACCCGCGACCTCAGCGATGCACTAGTACTTCATGCGATGGCGAGTGCCACACAGCCAGTCACGCCGAGCGGACTCCGTCGCCAGCCCGCCTTCCCGTCCGCGGTCGTGCCCGCCGATCCCCTGATCAACAAAGTCCCGCCGACGGTCACTGCGTAGGGCAATTCGCCGCACGCGACGTCAGCCACCTCTTCCTCGATCGTGGTGGTCGGCTCTACCCAACCACCATTCCCGCATATTTGGAGACGCCCCTCGTCGATGAGGAGCCGATGGCGCTCATCGGCAGCGACACGGCTCACAGCTGAGCCAGTGTATACGCGTACCCACGCATCCTCGGTCCGGTGATGGAGGCCATCCGATGTCGCCGCAAAGGGGCCATTCCGAGAAACGTCACGAACGTCCGCCAGACCCAGACAGTCAAGGCCAGCATTGACTCGATACACTCCATTCTCTGCGGCGAGCAGGTTCCCGTCGAAACGCCGTGGGGATTCCACCGTGGCCACAGTTCGCCATTGATCACCGTCAAGTGTCGCGACCTGTCCATCAGGCGCGGCGGCGAACAATCCATCCGGCGCGACGCCGACGGCTGCCGCGCACCCGAAATCAGATGGCAAGAACTCACCGTGCTCGCCGACTAAAACATCGTCCGGTGTCGCGACGAGAAGCCGGCCGCCACCGCCGGCGACGTCCG
>JBDGPQ010000018.1:0-21278 GCA_042219595.1 Haloarculaceae archaeon | reverse complement strand
TCCTCAACAAGCGAGGGGCGGGCAGCCCCGAGCGCGGTAGGGCAGGGTAGTTCACTGGGTTGTCCTTTTTAATTGATATATGGGGTGGATTACCAAGCTGCTCGGCCGCGACTCGAGCGAATCGGTGACATATCGAATGAATTGCCGCGCCTGCGAGACAGTTTTCGAATTTAAAGGGATGAACACGTCGGAAGCCATCTGCCCGGAATGTGATGAGACGGAACGCATCTATCGGCTATAGATATAGGCCACGCTGGCCCCGATCGGGTTGGCTCGAGGGCTACGGACCGGATCCGGAAGCAGGAGTGCCGGATCGTGTGTGGGTCTCGCCGTGGTCCGGATTCCCCGTTGGATACTCCGGGAGATTGAAGACCACGGCCCAACCCTCTCCGATGGATGCGGCACGATCACATCATCAACGCCAAGCAGTTATCCAGGACCGACATCGAGGCCGTCCTGGATCGAGCGGCGGAGATCGATTCGGATCCAGAGGCCGCTGCAAATCGCCACGAGGGTTCCTTGCTTGGCCTGCTCTTCTTCGAGCCGAGTACCCGGACGAAGATGAGCTTCTCCACTGCGATCAAGCGGCTCGGCGGGGATGTCGTCGACATGGGCCCGACGGAATCATCGAGTGTCAAGAAAGGCGAGACGCTCGCAGATACCGTCCGGGTCGTCGAGGGATACGCCGATGCGCTCGTACTTCGGCACCCGAGTGAAGGTTCGGCGAAAATGGCGAGTGAGTACGTCGACGTGCCGTTGATAAATGCCGGAGACGGTGCCGGCCAGCACCCAACCCAAACATTACTGGATCTCTATACGATTCGAGAGAACGCCGGCCTCGACGACATTACGGTGGGCATCATGGGCGATCTCAAATACGGGCGCACGGTCCACTCACTTGCTTACGCACTCACGAATTTCGATGTCCGCCAACATTTCGTCAGCCCAGAAAGTCTCTCATTACCGCGGAATGTCCGCTACGACCTTCACGAGACTGGTGGAGCGATTCGTGAACACACCGATCTCGACGCCGTATTAGATACCCTTGATGTGCTTTATGTCACCAGGATTCAGCGCGAGCGGTTTCCGGACGAAAGTGAATACCGGGCCGTTGCGGGGGAATATCGCATCGACGCGGCAACGCTCGCTGACGCGGCGGACAATCTCGTCGTCATGCATCCACTCCCCAGAGTCGACGAAATTGCGCATGACGTCGACGCGACAGAGAAGGCGCAGTACTTCGAACAAGCCCACAATGGCGTCCCGGTTCGCATGGCGCTGCTCGATCTGCTGCTTGGGGTGTCCGCATGAGTGGGGACCGGGAACTTCGGGTATCGAAGATTCAAAGCGGCACCGTCATCGATCACGTTCCAGGTGGCCAAGCACTGAACGTGCTGGCGATTCTCGGCATCGATGGATCTGGCGGGGAGGAGGTGTCGATCGGGATGAACGTCCCGTCGGACCGCCTCGGCCGGAAGGACGTGGTCAAGGTCGAAGGGCGCGAACTCAGTCAGTCGGAGGTCGATGTACTCTCGCTCATTGCACCCGCAGCGACGATAAACATCATTCGAGACTTCGAGGTTGCGGAGAAACACCGGGTCTCACGGCCGGAACAAGTTACCGGCGTTCTGGAATGCCCGAACGTCAATTGTATCACTGCTGGAGATGAGCCGGTTGAAAGCGCGTTCGCGGTGCTGGAAGAAGGAGTTCGATGTGCGTACTGCGATACGATTATTCGTGAAGATATTGCCGACCACATCAAAGTTTGAAGATCGGCACGTTAATATCAATATTCAGTTATTAATTATTGCCCCATAATTGGCAGCCAAATTAATACGTCCGGCCCGGCTCACTTCACCCAATGAGTGAGTCGTCGGCGAACCCCGGCGGCCCGGATGACGAGACCCGGTTCGCCGTGCCCGAGATGGACTGTCCGACGTGTGCCGGGAAGGTCGAACGCGCTCTCAACCAGGTCGAAGGAATTTCGACGTATACGACGGACCCGGCGACCGGGACTGTGACAGTGAAAGGAGACGCGGCCCCGGAAGCTATCGAAGACGCAATCGAAAGCGCCGGATATGAGGCCAGAGCGGCTGCTGACGGTGCCCAATCGCTTGATCGCGAGAACGTCTGGACAAGTTCGCGGGCGCGCAAAACCTGGTTCGGTGCGGCGGTCGTTACCATCGGTATAGTTCTCGAATTTGTTCTTCCCGGTCTAAATCCGGCCATAGTCGGGGCTGTCGGCCGGACGCTCCATCTAGCTGATCTGCTCTTTCTCGTCGCTGTGGTTGTCCCAGGACACGTCATCATCAGGAACGGCTACTTCTCGGCGATCAACCGCTCGCTGGACATGGACCTGCTGATGAGCACGGCCATCGGTGGGGCGATCGTCGCAAGCCTCGTTTTCGGCGAAGCACTATATTTCGAGGCAGCCACGCTTGCGGTCCTGTTCAGCATTGCAGAACTACTCGAAGACTATGCGATGGACCGGGCCCGCGCATCGCTGCGGGAACTGATGGATCTCTCGCCTAACGAGGCAACCGTAAAGCGTGGTGATGGAACAGCGACAGTTTCGGTTGAGGAGGTCAACCCAGGGGAGGTGGTCGTGGTCCGGCCTGGGGAGCGTATTCCAGTCGACGGGGTCGTGCTTGAAGGTGAAAGTGCCGTTGACCAATCGCCGATAACTGGCGAAAGTGTTCCAGTCGATAAGACTGCTGGAGATGAGGTATTCGCTGGGACGATCAATGAGGCAGGGTATCTTGAAATCGAGGTGACCGCAGCCTCAGGAGATACTACACTTTCACGGATCGTGGAATTGGTGAGAAACGCCCGACAAAATCGAACCGAGCGGGAGCAATTCGTCGATCGGTTTGCATCGTATTATACGCCCGTGGTCGTTGCCTTGGCAGTGCTTGTCGCTGTGGTGCCGCCGCTCGCCTTTGGCACCTCCTGGGCTACGTTTGTCGTGTATGGGCTGACGCTGCTTGTGCTCGCGTGCCCGTGTGCTTTCGTCATTTCGACACCGGTGTCTGTCGTCTCGGGGATCACCAGTGCTGCGCGCAATGGGGTGCTCATCAAAGGTGGCGACCACCTTGAGGCGATGGGCGGGGTGGACGCCGTTGCGCTCGATAAGACCGGTACGTTGACGAAGGGAGAACTTGCCGTCACTGACGTCATTCCGCTCAACGAGAATACTGAAGCGGACGTTCTCAGGTGTGCGCAGGGCCTCGAGTCGCGGTCGGAGCATCCGATTGCCGACGCCATCGTCGACCGCGCCAGTGATGCGGATCTCGTAACCGACGAGATTGAGAATTTTGAGAGTATCACGGGAAAAGGAGTTACGGCCGAACTGGCCGGGACCCCCCACTACGCGGGCAAGCCGACACTATTCGAGGAACTCGGGTTTGATCTAACCCACGTCCATGCCACTACCGATGGTGGCGTCGTCACCGCGAAGAGTCGCCAGCTCTGCGAGCGGAACAACTGTATCGACCTCCTGGAGGGAGTCGTGCCAAAACTCCAGGCTGAGGGCAAGACTGTCGTTCTCGTTGGGACAGAGGAGGAACTTGAGGGAGTGATCGGTCTCGCCGATGAAGTTCGGCCGGAGGCAGCGGCAACGATCGATCGGCTCCGGACCAGAGGTCTTCACACCGTGATGCTCACCGGGGATAACGACCGGACTGCGCGCGCAATCGCCAACGAAGTTGGCGTCGACGAATATCAGGCAGAGCTCTTGCCGGAAGAGAAGGTCCGAGCCGTCGAGGCGCTCCAACAGGAATACGGGGAGGTGGCGATGCTCGGTGATGGTATCAATGACGCACCGGCGCTTGCGACGGCTACGGTCGGTATTGCCATGGGGGCAGCCGGGACGGATACGGCTCTTGAAACGGCTGACATTGCTCTCATGAATGACGACATCTCCAAACTGTCATACCTGTACGATTTGGCCCATCGAGCCAACGACGTCATCCGGCAGAATATCATGGCGAGTCTCGGCGTCAAAGCCGCGCTCGCTGTCGGCGTTCCCTTCGGGTATGTGCCGATCTGGCTCGCTGTACTCGCGGGTGATGCGGGAATGACAGTTGGCGTGACCGGCAACGCGATGCGGCTTTCCCGAATCAAAGCCGCCTTCGAGTAGCTCATGGCGGAATCGAAACTGCGAGACATCATCTGTGCCAGTGCTGCTATCGTGCTCGTACTGACGGGAATGCTTCTCACGGGTGTGCTTCCGAGCGGTGGACGCTACCAATTAGTCGCTGGAGCCGTCATCGTCGCCGGTTTCGCCGTCGCGTATGGCTGCCTCGGCGGGTGGGAATTGTAGGCCGTTACGCGTCCTCGATTTCTTCGGCCATGCCCTCGACGTCCTCTAGATCAAGGTCGTCTGCATCGACATCGGCCTCTTCGAGCGCTGCCTCGAGATCTGCACCACCGGCGCCCATTCCACCCATTCCGCCGAACATCCCTGGCATTCCCATCCCGCCACCCTCGATCGTCTCCTGAATAATCACGCGATCGACATCGACCAGCTCCATCAGTTGCTGGGCGATCTGCTGCTTTTGCATCATCCACTGTTGGTTCATCTGTAGTTGCGGGACAGCCTCGATGTACAGACTTTCCTTCTCTACCTCGACCGTCTCGAACTCCGGTCCGGGGATGTCATCTTCTCCTTCATCGGACTCCTTGTCATCGGCCTCCTCCTCCGCGTCTTCGTCTTCCTCGACCGGTTGCTCCTCTTCGACCACTTCCGTCTCAAACCAAATATCGAGATCGACGTCCAGGAACATCGACAATAATCCCTGGGCGATCTCCTCCCGATCTTGGACCTCTTCGATGACCTCATACTCGTATTCGATGTCCTCGCCCGCGAGTGGGTGGTTGAAATCAACACGCGCTCGTCCGCCGACGATGGTCTCGAGAATTCCCTGTTGTCCATCGATCTGGACTTGGGCCCCTGGCCGGCGATCATCTTCAGGAATCCGGTCGGCGCTGATCGTCCGGACCTCCTCCTCATCATATTCCCCGAAGGCTTCTTCAGCGGACACGATGACACTGCCCTCATTTCCCACCTCGCTGCCAATTATCGCGTCCTCGACCGATTCAAAAATGTGCCCTTCACCGAGAACAATCGTCCGGGGAGCGAACTCCTGATCCTCTCCCACACCTTCCTCGGCGGCGACGTCTGGATCAGTCGTATCGACAAGATGCCCATCCTCGACAGTCCGGGCGGTGTAGGCCAGCCGAATGACGTCACCCTCCTGCAATCCCTCGGGCTCCGTCTCGTCGGCCGCCTCGGCGTCCTCGTCCGCCGCGGCCGGCTCATCGTTGCTCATGCTCTCACCGACTGCCGTTGCGCTCTTAAGAACAACGTTTCGCCGACCGCAAGCCACGTCATCGCCGATACCGAAAACGCTCCATGTACGAGGTCGAGTTGAAAGTCCGAGCAAACCACGATGCCGTCCGGGAGCGACTCACGGACCTTGACGCAGAGCGTCGGGGGGCGACTGAGCAAACGGACCTGTATTTCGATGCCCCGGACCGTGACTTTGCTGCTACAGACGAGGCACTACGCATTCGGCGTGAACGACCCGAGAGCGGATCGCCAACGGCCCACTTGACATACAAGGGACCGCTTGTTGATCCGGACTCCAAGACACGAGAGGAACGGGAAACCGTACTGACGGACGCGGACGAGATGCATGCCATTCTCGATGCTCTCGGGTACGAGGCTGCGGCGACCGTCAAAAAGCATCGTGAGCGATTCACCGTCCGGGGGCTCACTGTCGCATTGGATGACGTGGCTGACCTCGGTGCGTTTCTTGAAGTCGAAAGTACCGCCGAAGATGATATCGACGCAGCACGGGACCGGGCACGAACACTTCTATCAGACCTTGGTTTGAACGCCGAGAACCAAATCCGGAGATCGTATCTCGAGCTATTGGTCGAGCAAGATGATTCAAAGTAATTTCGTCGCCCGCTAAGGTTTCCGAAAGTTATAGACTCGGTCCTTGCGAACGCCCGGCCAATGACGGACCGGAACATCCGGGTGGAACCCGCGGCGGGGCGGGCCGTTGAGGACCAGGCCGTCGAAATCGTCGAGCGGAAAGGCCTGGGCCATCCGGATTCGATTTGCGACGGAGTTGCGGAAGCCGTGTCTGGGGCATTGGCTCGCGAGTATATCGATCGGTTTGGGACCGTGCTGCACTACAATACTGACGAAAGTCAGCTTGTTGCCGGCGACGCATCGCCTGCCTTCGGTGGCGGGGAGGTTATCGAACCGATTTACCTCCTGGTGGTCGGCCGCGCGACGAAGCAGTATCGGGGAGAGACGTTTCCCGCCGAACCGATTGCGTTGCAGGCTGCGCGCGAGTATCTGGATACCAACTTTCCCCATCTCGATGTTGGCACCGACATTGTAGTCGATGTTCGCCTCGGGGAGGGCAGCGGCGACTTACAGACGGTCTTCGGAGATGAAGGCGCTGTCCCGATGGCCAACGACACCAGCTTCGGGGTCGGCCATGCACCACTGACCGAAACTGAACGGCTCGTACTCGAAACCGAACGCTACCTGAACGGCGCATATGGTGCGGACAATCCGGCCATCGGACAGGATATCAAAGTCATGGCAAAACGGGAGGCCGACCGCGTTGACCTCACTGTCGCTGTTGCGATGATCGATGACTATATTGCCGGCTTGGAGGAGTACCGCGATGCGGTCGCTGGGGTCGAGGACGCTGTGCTCGAGGTCGCGGCTGACGTGACCAACCGATCGGTCGACGTCCAAGTGAACACCGCCGATGACTACGAGGAGGAGTCGATTTATCTCACGACGACTGGAACCAGCGCGGAACAAGGGGATGATGGCTCTGTGGGTCGGGGGAACCGAGCAAATGGGCTCATTACTCCAAACCGTCCGATGAGCATGGAAGCCACGAGCGGGAAGAACCCCGTTAACCACATCGGCAAGATCTACAACTTACTCAGCACCGAGATCGCCCAATCTGTCGTCGAGGAAGTCCACGGAATCCGCCAGCTCCAAGTCAGGCTGCTCAGCCAGATTGGCCAGCCCATTGACCAACCTCATGTGGCCGACGCTCAGGTAGTGACCGAACCGGATGTTAATGTCAGTGACATCCGTGAGCCGATTCAAACGGCCGTCGATGAGGAACTCGCAAATGTGACGAGTGTCACGAGTCGTGTCATCGACGGCGAGCTGACGACCTTCTGAACGCGACAGCGATTTGCCGGAGCGGTCTCCTACCATACGTATGCATCCGCCCGACGCCGACACAGTGGTGATCCGCCATGGCGAGATCGGCGTCAAGAGTCCCCAGGTTCAACGATCGATGGAGGGGGATCTCCGGAATAACGTAGCTGCGATGCTCGCCGATCGAGGAATCGAAGGGACAGTCGAGCGTGAGCATAGTCGGCTGTACATTCGAACGCCAACTGAGGCGATCGAGGCGGCAACAGACGCCGCGGCTGACACCTTCGGAGTTGTCTCCGCGAGCCCAGCACTCGCCGTGGATCCGACACTGGCGGCGATTACTGATGCGCTCGGGCAGACCGCCACGGAGTGCTTTCCCGGTGGCGCATTCGCCGTCCGGGCGCGACGTGCCGGTAAGGCGGAGGCGCATGCCTTCTCGACGCAGGACATTCTTGAGAAGGGGGGCGATGCCGTCTGGACCGCGATCAAAGAGTCAGGCCACGACCCTGTTGTCGATTTGGATGATCCGGACTGGGCCGTCCATGTCGAGGCTCGCCCGGATCGCGCCTATGTATTCCTTGAATATCGTGATGGACCCGGTGGCTTGCCAGTCGGAACGCAGGCTCCTCTCGTCGCACTCGTCAGCGGTGGAATCGACTCACCGGTAGCCGCCTGGCTCGCAATGAAACGGGGTGCCCCGATCAAACCCCTATATATTGATCTCGGCGACTTCGGGGGCGCGGATCACCGGGCTCGTGCGGAGGCAACCGTTGCTGACTTGGCCCGATATGCACCCCATCTCGAGCTCACACTCCGCGTGGCACCGGGCGGGGAGGCCATTCGACGCCTCGTCACCGAAATGGACTCATATCGAATGCTCGCACTGCGACGCTTCATGCTTGCCGTCGCCGATCGGGTTGCGGCAGACTGCGGCGCGGTTGGGATTGTCACCGGCGAATCGATCGGTCAGAAGTCGAGCCAGACGACCGCGAACCTTCAGGTGACGGATTCGGCCGCCACGCTGCCTATCCATCGACCGCTCATCGGTATGGATAAGGATACGATAACGGAACGGGCCCGGGCGATTGGCACGTTCGATGACGCGACCATCGCGGCGGGATGCAACCGGATTGCGCCGGATACACCAGCGACAGCTG
Source organism: Haloarculaceae archaeon (assembly GCA_042219595.1). Taxonomy (GTDB): domain Archaea; phylum Halobacteriota; class Halobacteria; order Halobacteriales; family Haloarculaceae; genus CAYLJD01. The sequence continues at coordinate 12,917 of JBDGPQ010000018.1, read as the reverse complement.
CTGACCGTGAGCGGGTTCGCTCAGCCGAGCCAGACGAGCTTTTCGATCTCGCAGAGGAGGCCGCCGCATCCGTCTCGACCATCCCAGAAGACACCTTCGCGCGGGCGTAACCGCTTTCCACGTCCCACCGCTTTCCCGGGTATGACGCGGGTCTGCCTTCTTGGCGAGGAAGACGTCACACTCCGCCATGAATTGCAGTCCAGGCAGACGGCCCGTGAGGCACTTCGAACATACGATCTGGCCACGCCATTTGAGAACGCTGTCGGTCTCGAAACAGTGAGTCTGGGGGCTGCGATCTCGTTACTCAACGATCTGAACTGGTACATCGTCAGACTCGTTGCAGATACATTCGTCCTCGAACCCTCCGTAAGCGAGACGGAATGGCTCTCTCGGGAGCTTGCAGCGGCGATCCGGGCGGACGACATTCGCCCGGCGGAAACCGACCGGTTGTTGAAAGTATATGGTATCGAGCAGTCGACCGACGGGCCACCTCGACTCCTCGAACCAATGTTCCTCGTTCGCTCAGACGGTGAATACCCGAATTACGACCTTCATGACGTCGAGGATACGTTGGTCATCCGCGTCACCGAGGCTGAATTCGAAGCAGGTTAATCGAACAGCCCGGTAGTGAGGTACCGCTCACCCGAGTCCCAGAAGACTGTCACGACGAACGGGTCATCAGCCGAGTCCCTGAGACGCTTGGCGACGCGTTTGGCGGCGACAAGCGAGCCGCCGGAGGACTGGCCGACGAGAATTCCCTCTTCCCGAGCAAGTCGCCGGCATTCGTCTTCTGCCGCCTCGATCGTGACCGTCTCGACCTCATCAAGGAGGTCAACATCCAGGTTCTCCGCCACGAACCCCGGTCCCATCCCCTGAAACGCATCATTGCCTGGTTCCTCACCGGATAGCACCGCGTTATCGGCGGGCTCCACGGCGACGATATCGATATCAGGGAACGCTTCGCGGAGGCGCCGCCCGGTGCCAGTGATCGTCCCTCCAGTCCCAACGCCAGCGACGAGTGCATCAACAGTTTGGTCTTCGACTTGGCGGATGATTTCAGGTCCCGTGGTCTCGTAGTGTGCTTGAGGATTGGCAGGATTCTCGAACTGGTACATCTGGACATGATCGGGCTGTTCAGTCAGTTCATTCGCGCGCTCACGGGCGTCAGAGATATCACCATCGACGAGGTCTAATTCGGCCCCGTAGGCCCGCATTAGGCGTTGTCGTTCTGCAGACTTCGATGCCGGCATCACGAGCCGCACATCGTAGCCCTTTGCCGCCCCCACAAGAGCCAGGCCAATGCCGGTATTGCCACTTGTCGGTTCGACGATCGTGTCGCCGGGCTCGAGGTCTCCGTTGTTCTCGGCGGCACGTACCATCCAAATGGCTGGTCGGTCCTTTGCCGATCCACCTGGATTGAAGGATTCAACTTTCGCTGCAATTGTCGTACCGTCGGGTGCGTCGACGCTAACCAGGGGCGAGCCAACGGTATCTAGGATATCCTCGTGCACTGACGGCCTGTATCATGGGCGCGTACTTACCCGTTTGGCGCGAAGGACTTGAGAGCATGCGGGCTCAGTACAAGATATGAGCGCGCAGGATCGCGTGCTGGAGACATATCATGCGGCCCTCCAACATGACAACGTCGAGCTCCCTACCGGTACGTTCCGTGCGGGCGTTGTCCGCCGGCCAACCGGCTGGTTCAGAAGCGTGGTTGACGACAATTTCCCGCACCTTGGGCCACCTGCACAGCTTCTCGATGACGTGAAAGAAGCACAACGCGAACTCGAGCGGGAACTCGACGAGGTCGCCGCACATAATGCCGCTTGGGACGCGGTTGAGTTTGAGCGCCGATACAGTGAGTACCTGTGTAGCGAGGAGTCCGCTCAGGAAGCGCTCGCGGCGCTTGCGAAGCGGGTTCGATCTGGACAGCCCGTCGCGTTGGTTTGTTTCGAGGGTGACGACAAGCGCTGTCACCGACACCACTTACGGGAACGATTGGAAGCACGGGTATCCTGACCATCACCCATCACCACGTCTGGCCGGGTGGATCCACCCGATCCAGACGGCGCTGAAAGACGTCTCCGTTCATCGGCCGGGGCTGTTATGGGAGTGGCTCACGTACACCATGTATGGAACTGGAGACGATGGAGCCAAATCCGGTGTGGGTTGCCGACGCCTACGCTGAGGCGGTTGAAACGCTGTCCGCACACGCCGACGAGCTCGTGTACAAGGTCTGGGGTGGGGATTGGTGTAAGGACTGCCGTGCGCAGCTTCCGGACTTTGGAGCGGCACTCGAAGAGGCGGGTGTCCCCGGGGAAAATATCGAACACTACCCAGTCGACGAAAACAAACAGGGCCCCGGCGTCGATGAGTACGGTATCGAATTTATCCCGACGGTGGTCGTCGAGCGGGATGGTGAAGAGATCGCCCGATTCGTGGAGGAGGAAGCGGTCCCGATTGCTGTCTATCTGGCGGACGAGTTGCAGGCGATCGATGCGTCGATGACGGATTCTTAGAACGGGATTTCCTCCGAATCGATGGCGCCTGTATCGAGTTCAGCGCCCGCCCAGTCGAGCGCCTCGGTAAGGCTATGCTTCGGCGGTGAACAGGCGAAGGATTGGCAGGCATAGACAGCGGGTTCGCCGTCCAGTGGCCCGCGATCCGCCCAAATCGCCGGTGGGCTTTCGAGCCCAAGTTCGTCAAGCCACGGCTGGAGATCAACGGGCCGGGGCGCGAGTAGCCGCCTGGGCAGATATCGCTCTTGGAGCGTCTCGGTCCATTCGGCTGGTTGCTCGTCAGCGGTTAGCGTCACCTCGAGATCGCCCTGGATCCATCGATCGGCGGCCAATGTGAGCGAGACATGCTGTAGCGGATTCGACGTGATCCGGGGCTGCTGTGTCGAGAGGGCTGCTTCGACGACGGTGTCAAACCGATCATCGGGCCTGAAATGCGAGAGCTGGTGAAGCAAATCGACCGCGACACCGGTGCTTGACGGTGTGGATTGGTCCGTGACTTCCTGAGGGCGTGCCACCAAGTCCTCCCCCTCAGCTGCCGTGAAATACAGCGTCTCCGTCTCTGCTTCCCAGAACCGCTCAACGATAGCGTCGCCGAGTTCGAGCGCAAATTCAAGCGCATCCACATCCCCCCTGGCCTGATATAGGTCGAGCGCGCCGCGTCCTAGGAAGGCGTAGTCCTCGAGATAGCCGTCAATGCGGACCACATCGTCTGCCCACCGCCGACGAAGCCGGTGGCCATCCCAACAATGCTCTCTGACGAACCCGAGGGCTTCGGCGGCGGTGTCAGCATATTCCTCGTCGAGAACGATCGCTCCCTCGGCGAACGCTGAAATCGCCAACCCATTCCAGCTCGCAAGGATCTTTTCATCGCGTGCGGGTCGATTGCGCTCGCTCCGAGCATCGAATATCTGCTGCTGAGCGTGATCAAGACGTTCGCGAACAGCGTCAGGCTCGAGCGCATGTTCTTCAGCCAGTGATTCGATCGACTGATCGATCGTGAGGACAGTATCGCCCTCGAAATTTCCTCGCTCTGTAATACCAAAACGATCGCAGAACAGGGCGGCATTCGTGTCATCAGTAATGGCCCGATGGACCTCGGTCGGGGTCCAGACGTAGAACGCGCCCTCGGTGCCATCGCTGCGAGCATCGAGCGTACTGTAGAACCCTCCCTCGGGATGCCTGAGCTCACGCTCGATGAAGCGAAAGGTGTTCCGCGCCACCTGGGCATATCGCCCATCTCCGGTGATCTGATGAGCGGCTAAGTACACCCGTGGTAGCTCCGCATTGTCGTAAAGCATCTTTTCGAAATGTGGAACGGTCCACTCACGGTCGGTTGCATACCGGTGGAAGCCGCCCCCGACGTGATCGTACAGCCCCCGATCCGCCATGGCGTCGAGAGTCTCGACCGCGACATCGATGAATGGATCTCGGTCTGTGGCCGCGTATGCCCGCAATAGGAGATGGATGCGACCCGTATGGGGAAATTTCTGGCCGCGGCCCCAGCCACCATATTCCCGGTCCGCCCCTCGAACAGCCGTTTCGGCCGCGGAGATCAGGATATCCTCGGAGAAGTTCTCGCCGTTATCTGGAGCCTCGGGCGTTGATTCGAGTTCTCCCCGAACCGCATCGGCCCATTCGTCGGCGCGTGACTCGATCTCCTCCCGACTGCTGGGGTCTTGCCAGGATTCCCGGATATCTTGAATGAGCTGGAGGAATCCGGGGGCATTCCTGCGAGCTTCCTTCGGAAAATAGGTGCCAACGTAAAATGGTCGACCATCAGGGGTGAGGAATACGGAGAGTGGCCAGCCACCACGTCCGGTAACACGCTGGCAGATCGTCTGGTAGACCCGATCAAGATCCGGTCGTTCTTCCCTGTCGACCTTGACTGGGACGAAGCCGTCATTGAGCACCGCGGCGACGTCCTCATCTTCAAAACTCTCCTCGGCCATAACGTGACACCAGTGACAAGCCGCGTAGCCAACGGAGAGAAAAATCGGATCGTCCCGTTCACGAGCAGCCGTCAACGCCGCGTCGTCCCAGGGCTGCCAGTGTACTGGGTTCTGGGCATGTTGGCGTAGATAAGGGCTCTCGGACTCGTCGAGACGGTTGCGCGCCGTCGGATCGCTCATGGGGCTGGTTCGTGCCGCCGACGGAAAGGTCCGCCCCTACGTCTGCCAGTCGGCATACTCGCTGTCTCGGTCCCATCCGTGGTCATCCCGATCGGTCTCCTCATCAGCCAGCTGCACTCGACGGATGCGCTCCGTTGGGGTTCTTGGAAATTCGTCAACGAATTCAACATACCGTGGGACCTTGTAGTCCGCCAATTCCGCTGCCACACGGTCAACGATATCACGCTCATTGACCTCACCTGCGGGCATGACCATTGCCTTCACTTCTTCCCCGCGAATCTCGTCGGGCACTGGAATAATCGCCGACTCGGCGACACCCTCGTGTTCATCAATGACGTCTTCGACTTGCTGGGCGGAAATGTTCTCGCCCGCCCGGCGGACCATGAACTTCTTCCGATCGACGTAGTAGAAATACCCATCCGCGTCGACGGTAACAATATCACCCGAATAGATGGCACCGTTCCGTAGCGTCTCGCGGGTCTTCTCTGGCATATCGCGGTACTCGAGCATATGACCCGGATCAGTCCGAACGAGTTCTCCCTCGGTATCTGGAGGGAGGCGGTCGCCGTCCTCACTTTCGACCCAGGCCTCATGACCAAGATCAGGGAACATCGGTTGGCCGATAGCACCGATTTTGACCTGGTCGGGTGCGGGATGATTTGCAAGCAACGTGAGGCTCTCCGTCTGGGAATACAGTTGGAAGACTGTCAGATCAAACGTTTGTTCGAAGGCCTCCCACACACCGGTTGCTATCGGGCCAAGCGCGTATTCGAGCGAGGTATCGGGAATATCCTGGTCGCCATATGTGGATTCAAGCATCTTCGGAACACCCCCGATGATGTTGAATGAGGTAACGTCGAAGTCGGTAACCACGTCGATGAAATCACTTGTCGAAAAGCGCTCACCAAGGACGTACGGTGAGCCATGTATCGCAGAACCTAGCATCGAGTAGACCTGGTTATTCGCATGGAAGAGTGGATATGGATTGTAGTTCGTGTCATCGTCCGCTAACGGAAAGCCAAGAAAACTCTTCGCACCGAGGAGAAACGATTCGTTTGAGAGCACCGTCGGCTTTGGGAGACCAGTCGTCCCGGACGTATACATGATAGCCACGGGGTCTTCTCGTTCAGCCGGCGAATCGGGTGGGATCGATGGGGCCTTCTCTGCAAGTGTCTCAATGTGATAGGTGTCGACGTCGGCGCAATCGATCGCGGGACCGTCTCCAATCGTGATCACTGTCTGTAATACGTCGAGATCCCCCGCCACAGCAGTCAAAACCTCCCGCAATTCTTCATCTGGCTCGACCACGACCGTTCCGATTTCGGCGGTCTCGATCGCATGACGTACCTCACGTTCGCGGTACTGCCAGTTGATCGGTGTCTCGATGGCTCCGATTCGTGAACACGCGTAGATAGTATGGACGAAATCCGGGCTATTTGTGAGGTAGAGGCCGACGCGATCGCCGGCGCTGACGTCGGCCGCCATTAGGGCACCGGCAATTTCCCGTGCGCGTCGCTCGGCCTCGCCAAAGGTCCACGTTTCCCCCGTCGTTGCAAACGTGAGGTACGGGCTGTCCGGCCAGCGCTCCGCGGCCACGGCCAGGGCGCCACCGACCGTGTCCAGCTCTCGCATCGGTGGGGCTAGCCCGTCCTGGACCCCTTCATAGGTCCTCGGCATGGCTGGTTACTGGCGTGGCGAGCGGTAAAAATACCTTCTCGTTGGCTGGCGCTTATGATGCGGGGGGCCGATGGAGGCAAGATGAGCACGCGCGGACATCGACTTGACGCATACCATTTCTACGAAAACGACTACGAGAATTACGCATCGCTGCGAGCTGACTTCGAGTGGCAGGTCCCCGACCAATTCAACATCGCAACATACGTCTGCGATCGGTGGGCCGAAAACGAGGGACGGATCGCACTTTATGATGCAGCCACTGGAGACCGGTGGAGCTTTGCGGACCTCAGCAAGCGGGCTGGCGGCTTCGCGGCGGCGCTCAAATCAGCGGGAGTCGAACGGGGCGACCGTATTGGTGTGAACCTCCCACAGCGACCCGAGACCGTCGTCGCCCATCTGGCCTGTTGGCGACTTGGTGCCGTTTCCGTGCCCCTATCCACACTCTTCGGTCCGCAGGCGCTCGAAGCGCGGCTCGGAGATTGCGGCGCTATCGCAGCAATCGTCGATGCCGATAATCTACCAGCCTACCGCGAGGCGCGGACAGCAATCGATACTCTTGGGACAACCTTTGTCGACGGAGCAGCAGAGCTTGAACCAGAGGAACAGAGTGTAGACGCAGCGATCAATGGAGCCGATGAGGTTATCGAGACCGTCGAGACTGACGCCGAAGAGGACGCAGCAATCATCTATACAAGCGGAACGACTGGCCCTCCCAAAGGTGTGCGGCACGCACACCGATTCCTTCTCGGACACTTACCACTGTTCGTCACAGCCTTCACAAATATGGACATCCGTGAGGGCGATGTCTGTTGGACACCCGCAGAATGGGCCTGGGTTGCATCGTTGTTCGATGTCGTCTTCTCAGGCTTGTTCTACGGCCTCCCGATCGTCGCAGACGACAGAGATGAATTCGACCCAGAGCGGGCCTTCAATGTGATCCAACGATACGATGTCGTTGATTACTTCGCACCGCCCACAGCGCTTCGCATGATGATGCAGGTCGAGGATCCGGGCCGATTTGACGTTGGCTCCGTTCGGACCATTGCGAGTGGTGGAGAGGCACTCACACAGAGTATCGTCGACTGGGCCGCTGAAGTGTTTGAGGGTGCTGCTGTACACGAGGCGTACGGTCAGACTGAGGCCAATATGACCGCTGGAGACTGCACTGCCCTGACACCGTTCCGTGAAGGGACGATCGGGCCACCTGCCCCCGGTCACGAACTCGCGATCGTCGATCCTGAGACAGCCGAATTGATGACCGAGGCAGGTGAATTGGGCGAAATTGCCGTTCGCTATCCGGATAATCCTGTCTGTTTCAAAGAGTATTGGGACCGACCGGACGCGACGGCCGAAAAAGTCCAGGACGGTTGGCTCCTAACCGAGGATCTCGGTCGAATCGACGAAGAGGGGTATCTCCTATTTGAGAGTCGCAAGGACGATGTCATCATCAGTGCTGGCTACCGGATCGGGCCGGCGGAAATCGAAGATTCGATCGCGAGCCATCCCGCGGTCGCCGACGCCGGAGTGATCGGAATCCCGGACGAACAGCGAGGGGAGGTACCGAAGGCGTTCGTCGTACTCGGGGACGACGCAAACCCGAGCGACGAGCTTCGAGAGACCCTTCAAAATCACGTTCGAGATCGACTGGCGCAATACGAATACCCGCGCCAAATCGAATTTGTTGCCGAGCTTCCAAAGACAGCTACCGGAAAAGTTCGCCGAGCATCGCTCCGGGACCGTGAAGCGCGTGATAGGTGAGCGCCATTCGATAGTGATGCTGGAGTAGAGTTATTTTTCAGATTCCAAGGTTCTTCATCGGAATTGATTAGCGTTCGATGATACGCAATTCAGTATGAATCAACCCGATGAGACTGACCTGGAAATCCTCGAGTTACTGCTCGCAGATGGCCGTCGGCCCTACAGCGATATCGCTGACGCGGTCGGACTCTCCGCACCGGCCGTCTCGGATCGAGTCGCGAAACTCGAGGAACTTGGGATCATTCGACGGTTCACTGTAGACATCGACCGCTCGCAGCTTGAGTCGGGAATTCCAGTTCTGGTGTCACTCGATCTCACAGCCGAGGCTGGAAGCGTCCGAGACGCGCTGCTTGAGGCGGGACCAACCGAGCACGTCTTCACGACTGCTGAGGGTAACCTCGTGGTCGCGGCCCGGGTCCCCGACAGTGATGTCTCGGGATGGCTGGACGAAACGGTAGAAGATGGAGCAATTACTGAGATCTCCGTGCGGCTCCGCGCTGACAGCGACTGGTCTCCAGAGCCGTCTGGAACTGGGTTCGCGCTTCAGTGTGCAGAATGTGGTAACACAGTGGATAGTGAAGGAACGGCGACTCGACTCGATGGCACTCTCTATCAATTTTGTTGTCCTTCCTGCGAATCACGATTTGTTGAACAGCACGAGCGCCTCCGGAAGAACGCTGATTGATTCACTGAGGGAATGCCGATCGTCGTTAATCGCGCCAGCAAATGCCACCCTGGTCCGGAATGAATGAGGTAATTGAGTCCAGGCTAACTGTATCGCTCCACCGAATCTCACGAAGATCGAGCGAAACGACAAATGGCTCAAGTTTACAATTCAAATGGGGCAGGTGTCGACACCAGTGCCCGGCAATAGCCAAGGCTTCGACCGCGACAGGTCAGACACAGGCTACTGACTGGTTGGCAGGGTACGCGACCGGGCTGAGTATTCCGTAAACTCTTACCGTTCCACCGACCCCTAACGCGGTATGTCAGAGACGGTTCTGCTGGTGGGCGGCGGTGGGCGTGAGCACGCGATCGCCCGCACGCTCGCCGACAGTGACGCGACGCTGTACGGGTGTGCGGGCAATCGCAACCCCGGCATCGCCAGTGTGGCCGAGGAATTCGAAACGCTCGAAACCACGGATCCCGCGGCGGTGACCGAATACGCCGACGCCGTGGACGCGACGCTCGCGGTGATCGGGCCGGAGGCACCACTCGAGGCTGGGGTTGCAGACGCCCTCGATGAAGCCGGGGTGTATGCGTTTGGTCCACAGGCCGCTGAGGCACGAATCGAGACGGACAAAGCGTTCCAGCGGCAATTCATGCGGGAACACGATATTCCCGGCTGCCCCGAATTCGAGACGTTCGATGACATGGAGGCTGCCTGTGACTATATCGACGCGGCAGATGGTGATTTGGCGGTCAAACCTGCAGGACTAACGGGCGGCAAGGGTGTCCGGGTGATCGGCGACCAGGTTACACGGAAGGAGGCAAAGGAATACCTTCGCGAGTCCGAGTACGACCGGGTTGTCCTGGAAGAGCGGCTGATCGGGGAGGAGTTTACTGTCCAAGCGCTCGTTGCCAACGGGGAACTCCGAGCGACACCGGCGGTTCAAGATCACAAGCGCGCCTACGAGGGTGATGAAGGCCCGAACACCGGTGGGATGGGCTCGTACAGCGACGCCGACCGACATCTCCCGTTCATGGCCGAGGCCGATTATATGGCAGCGATCGACGTGCTTCGCGCGACCGTCGATGCGCTCGACGGGTACAAGGGTGTCCTCTACGGCCAATTTATGCTAACCGCCGAGGGTGTCAAGGTGGTCGAGTTTAACGCCCGGTTCGGTGATCCCGAGGCCATGAATACGTTGCCAGTGCTCGCAACCGACTTCTTGTCCGTGCTCGTTGCAGCACGGGATGGTGAATCGCTCCCCTCGCTGTCGTTCCGTCCAAAGGCGACCGTCTGTAAGTATGCCGTTCCAGAAGGCTACCCGACCGACCCCGTCGCTGGGGCTCGAGTGACCATTGATCCCGAAAGTGCGGGAGAGGCGATCCTGTTCTACGCCAGTGTCGACGAACGAGCGGACGGCATATTCACGACGACGTCTCGATCATTTGCTGTGGTCGGTGTTGCCGACACGATCGAGGAGGCGGAGGCTATCGCTGCAAACGCTCTCGATCGCGCCGGTACTGAGGGGTTGCGCGTTCGACATGATATCGGCACGGCAGCTCTCATCCAGCGTCGGATCGACCACATGCGTGAGCTGCGCGAACAATAGCACCGTATGGTTGTCCGAGTGGACTGGCGGACCAGTTGTAGTTTAACGGGCGCGGTTCTGCGCGGTCTGGCAGTGCCACTCATTCCTTGCTTGGTTCTCGCGGCTATGAACGGCCGTGATGTCATTCCCTTTCTTGTTACGATTGGACTGACACTCGCGCTTGGCCAGGCGCTGTACCGACTCCGTGATACATGGCGATTACACGATCGGGAGGCGTTCCTAATGGTGGCGCTACTCTGGCTCGTCGTTGCCGTCGTCGGCGCTGTTCCATTCTGGCTCGCAGGGTCCGGTGGCTTTAGCGATCCCATAATGGCGCTATTTGAGAGCACAAGCGGAATCACCACGACAGGTGCCACCGTCGTTCGGGATTTCAGTGTGCATTCGTCGGCACTCCTGCTCTGGCGGCAGCTCATCCAATGGCTCGGCGGGCTCGGTATCCTGATCGTGGCAACGGCGGTCCTCGCCCGTCTTTCCGTCGGTGGAGCGAAGCTCATGGAAACCGAGTCCCAGATCGCCAATGTCGCGCGGCTCACTACCCGATTTCGGGATACCGCTCGTATTCTCGTTGGGCTGTATGCAGGTATCACAACGCTCGCAGTGGCCGTATTACTCGGTCTGTGGGCAGTTGGACTCGCGCCGTCAATGACGCTCTTTGACGCGGTTGCCCACGCTCTGACGTCGGTTTCCACGGCGGGCTTCTCACCGCGGCCGGAGAGTGCAGGAGCCTTTAGCCCAGCCGTGCAGTGGGCGCTGATTGGATTTATGGCGATCGGTGCCACGAGCTTTGTGCTGATCTACGCCGGATTGCGAGGAAATATCGATCGCATCAGAAATAGCGAGGAACTCAGGTTCTATCTGGGTGTCCTCTTCACACTGAGTCTGATCATCGCTATCGTCCTCACAGTGGATGGTGAATTCGAAACCGTTGAACAGACGGTTCGCCATGCTGTCTTCCAGGTCGTCTCGTTGGTTACCACGACTGGCTACGCCACAGTAGATTTCGATCTGTGGTCGGCGCCTGCGAAACACGTTCTGTTCATCTGCCTATTCATCGGCGGTATGGCCGGCAGCACCACTTGTTCGATCAAATCCTTCCGATGGCTCGTCGTGGCGAAGGCGTTCAACCGAGACCTCTTCGTCGCAGCTTCCCCGGAAGCGATCCGGCCGGTTCGGCTAAGCGGGCAAGTCGTCGATGAGGAAACGGTGCGAGACGTGTATTCATACACGCTGATCAGCCTGCTTGTCTTTCTACTCTCGACCATCGCACTCGTCGTATTGAGCGCATGGCTTGGTCATACCGTCACTGAATTCGAAGCCCTTGGCGCCGCAGCATCGACGTTTTTCAATGTCGGTCCCGCATTCGGTCAAGCCGGTCCATACGGAACCTATGCGACGTTTCCGCGCGTTTCAGTCCTCCTGATGACCCTTCTTATGTGGGTGGGTCGAATCGAAATAATTCCGGTTCTGGTGTTATTGCGGCTGTCGTTCTGGCGAGAATGAGTTACCCGCGGCCACTGGCTAACGATGTCGCGGCCGGTGAGCGCCGCAGCGTGAGCATCGAAACGGCGCCTGCAGCGGGGCCAATAGCGAGCGGGACAAAGGCCCACTCCCATCCGGCCATGCTCTGTATGAACGGTACGAGCTGGATGGAGGCGATCGTGATGAGGAAGCCCACGGCGGTTTGGAGTGTCAGAGCCGTTCCCACGTACGCGTCTTCGGCAAGCTCCGATACCGCAGCGGAGAACTGCGCGGAGTCTGCGACGATCACAAATCCCCATCCGAGTGCAAACAGGGTAACCACGAGGGGAGCAGCCCCAAAGACGAACCCGGCGCATACGCATGCAGATCCGCTCGAAACGAGACTTACGGTGGTGACGGTGGTTCGGCCCCAGCGGTCCGCTGCCGAGCCAGCGATCCAGGCACCGAGCCCGCCGATAGCGATGGTTCCAAAGGTCACGAGGCCGGCGGTGGCGTCCGGCGCGGCCAGTCCACTCGCAGCAAAACTCGCAGCCAAGTAGCCGGGAATCCAGGTCCAAACCGCGTATAATTCCCACATATGGCCGAAATATCCGCCGTTCGCGAGCATGACTGGCCGATCGCGAACAATCCGGCCGATCGCCCGGGGATCGAATGCCGATGGAGGCGGCTGGTGAGGGCCTTCGCGAAATGCAAGCACGAGGACAGCCCCAAGCGCAGCCAACCCCGCTGCCCCAAGCAATACAGCATCTGGATTCCCGACACCACCGATCACGCGGATTAAGTGGGGTGAGGCGGAGCCGACCGTCAACGCCCCGACGAGGACACCAATGGCCATGCCACGCCCGCCCGTCCACCACCCTGCGAGCATCTTCATTCCTGTCGGATACACCCCGGCGAGCGCGACTCCAGTAATGAATCGAAGTGTAATCGCAGGCAGTGCCGTGGAGACGCTCAGTGCTAATGTCGCCGTCGCTGCAGCCCCAAGAAGGGCCGCGGCTGCGAAGAAATATCGCGGTCGTACGACGTCGGCGAGAGTGAAGGTGGCCGAGAGAACCGCTCCAACCACAAAGCCGAGT
>JBDGPQ010000152.1:19833-21380 GCA_042219595.1 Haloarculaceae archaeon | reverse complement strand
CCTCACGGTTGGCTGGATTCTCCGTCCATTCGTAGATGTCGTCGTCAGGAATCGTCGCGGGATCCTCCAGTTCCGACCCCTCGATCGACCGGCTCCAGAGATTAGCGTCGATACTGTACCGGCCTGCTTGGCCCCCTTCCACCGGAAGGCCGCGGTCGGCCGCGTACTCCTGTTCCCATTCCCGGGTCAAACCCAATTCCCGGACGGGCGCGACCACGTCAAGGTCAGAGTCCCGCCAGACGGCCTCGAAGCGTAATTGATCGTTGCCTTTACCCGTACACCCGTGTGCGAGCGCGCTACAGCCTTCATCACGTGCGACGTCGAGGATAGCGCTGGCAATGACCGGGCGCGCCAATGCAGTCCCAAGGGGGTACCCCTGATATGTGGCGTTCGCCCGCACTGAACGCAGGCACAACGCTGCGAATTCATCTTGGGCATCGACTACATGATGATCCACCGCGAGCGCCGCGGCCGTTTCCTCGGCCTCGTCGAATTCCGCGTCGGGTTGGCCGACGTCGACCGTTACACCGATCACTTCGTCGTAGCCGTACTCCTCTTTGAGCAGCGGCACGCAGACCGTCGTGTCGAGCCCGCCTGAGAACGCGAGCGCGACGGTTCCATTTCCATCTGGCATGTGGTTCGTGTCGGGTTGGATGCTGACCGCCCCGGAACCCGACGGGTGGGCGGTGACTGAGAACGGGACAATGGGGAAAGACTATTGTCGGGCCTAACGGCCCGGTCGTCGTCGGCCCAGAACGCCACCGGACCCGCGGCTAGAGGCAACGACACCCTCGCGGTAGGTCCGGATCATGATCCATCGTACTCGGCGTGCCGTACTAATACCTTCCGAGACCGTCTCAGCGATCCGTGGACGGATTACCCGGCGATCCAGCCGGCCCACCCGGTGTGACCGGTGGCCCACCGGCTGTCGCGTTGCCGGCATCAGTCCCGCGCCCCGGCACCGTCCCCGACCGCCCCGGTGGCTGCCCAACCGCCGGACCCGCTATATTCCGGGCGATCTCCGCGATCTCTTGGCCCCCGAGCTCCCGCGCTCGGTTCCGGAGCTGCTCGATCGCATCCACATTTACTCCGTTCGCTTCGAGGACGTCGACGGGTAGATCCGCGCTCGCTGCCGCGGTCGCATTTGCCAACTGCGCTGCGCCGGCACGTTCAGCAGCGATGGCCGCAACTCGTGCACGGTAGGCGCCCTGAGAGAGACTCCCGTTGTCACGGGCTGCTCGGAGGTCGGCCAATCGCTCGTCGAGACGTTCGACCGAGCGTTCGACCGCGTCGACGCGGTCCTTTATGATGGCCGCTTTCGCCGCTGGCGAGTCGGCCTGGGCGATCGCGAGGCCGAAGGTTCGGCTGGCCATATCGGTTTCGAGCTCTGCCTCACCGACATCCACCACACCCCCAAGTTGCTGGCCAGGGGCAACGCCCGTAGCGTTCCCGGTGGCCGGCGTTGGCGTAGCAACGCCGACGAGAGGGATGCCAGCGACGAGGATGGTGGCGATCAACACCACCGCCCGGGAGCGGTTACCCCGCGG
>JBDGPQ010000152.1:0-19823 GCA_042219595.1 Haloarculaceae archaeon | reverse complement strand
GATGGTGGCGATCACCAGCGTAGCGAGGACACCGCGTCGGTTCATGGACCTCCGTAGCACCTGACAGCTCATATACCCGCCAGACACCGAATCCCAATTGGGCCGGATTAAGCCGGATTTCATGGTTCATCCTCCTCTTCAGCAGCCGGTTCGATGGAAACGTCTGGCAGTGTTAGTACGTTCTCACGTCCCAACCGGAAGGATTCGATCTCCTCGGCCTCACGGAGATCCGAAACAACCTGGCTCGTCTTTGCGGCGGTCCAGTCGAGCTCCTCCGCAACGCGCTGTTGCTTGACCCGCCCCCCGTGCTCCTCGAGGACACGCAGCACACGCTCTTCGTTGCTGAGCAACTCTTCTGGCGGAGCCTCGCCGGGCTCATCCGGCGGTGTGGCATCTTCAGCAGCCGGCGGTCCGGAGCTACCGCGACGGCCCGCCAGCCACAGTCCAATGGCGATGAGGAGTGATAATGCGGCCAGTCCGAGCGTCCCGATAATTGCTAGTGCCGCGGGTGAGAGACCACCACCATCCCCACCCCCTGACGGGGGACCCGGTGCCACGACCACGCGTGGCTCCCCGGGGCCAAAGTCCCGCCGACCCTGCCAAGTGACCGAGCCGTTTTCAACACTTGTCGCATCCGGCCGGTGTGAGATCCGGCTGTATCCATCAGGCCAGGCAACGGTGAGGGACGTACTCGAATCGAGAAACAGCTCGTCGATCGCGTCACCGGCACGAAGCCGATTCTCTTCGACTGCCGCAAAGCTCGTCCACTCGAAGCGATAGGTGACGACACCGAAACTTCCCTGTGGAAGCGAGCGAACACTGGCTTCGACGCTCACGTTCCTAATCGACATCGATCGCCCAGTAGTGTTCTCAGCCGTTCGGGCCGCGCGACGCATCCGATCGCCAAACCGCTCGATGTATGGCGCTGGATCGGCCCGGATATCATCTCGGAGGTTTTGGAAAGCGTCGGTTTCGTTTGCATTGTCGAGCGACAGCCGGTACCCGACCCGCCAGTCAGCAGCCCCATCGGCCTCGAGACCGACGCGGAGCGAAACGGTGTCCGCATCAATCGACTGCTGTGCAGGACCCAGGCCGGGTGCTGTCGTAGCCCCGGCAGCGAGGATCCATAGGCCACAGCAGCACAACACCAATGTGGCAGCGACCAGCCGGCGGAAACCCATACTCGGCGGCGGTTGGCCCGTCGGGGCTAAACCCCTGTTGCCCCAAAGGCTATGCGCGATCGACCCGCATGCCACGCTATGCGCGGCGCCCTCGACGTCGAGACACTGCTAAAGGTCATACTCGTCCTCGTCGTCATCATCCTCGCGTTGCGAGTGTTTCGTGAGGCCATTGGGGCCGTCTCGTCACTGCTCGACCCGATCCCGGAGTTACTCACGCTCCTCATTCTCATCCTGATCGTTCTTTGGCTACTCGACCGCCTCTGATGTATAGCCTCAATGCGCCAGTCCCCGCCAGCGTGGCGAGATTGGCGGGCACCCTCGCATCCGAGATACCGGGGGCACGACCGCGAGAGCGCGATAAACATACGCTCGTGATTAAACGCCTCGGCGGCCGGGATGACCACCTTGTCTCCAGCGTCCGTGAGGCGATCGCCGGAACCGAGCCCTTCGAAGCGGCGGTGACCGGCCTCGACCTGTTCGCCGAGCCAACGACGGGCGCGGGACCGGTCATATATTTGGCCGTTCAGAGCCCCGCGCTTACGGCTCTACACAGTCAACTGTGTGATACCTTCCCTCCAGTGCCCGGGATCGAGGGCGATGCATACGTCCCCCATATCACCATCGCCCGAGGCGGTGACCTCGAGACCGCGCGTCGGCTCGCCGACCGCTCCATCGATCCCCATCGCTTCGAGATCGAGACGCTCGTCGTTTGGGATGCCCACCGAGACACGACTGCGGCACGGTTCTCCCTCCCGCGATGACGCCATCGTGAGCCGATATCGGGTGTTCCAACGGAAATGGTTCACCTCCACCTCGCTTCGGCAACCGTTTAGTGGGGCCCACCCGTTCCAACCTGCAGTGCAGACTCGGGATATGATCGATTGCGGCGAGGAGGTGTGGCGGTGACTGAGACGCCCCTCCTTGACGACGATGCCCGCTATTTCGAGGCGATCGAGGCAGACCTCGATCATGCGATGCAAGTCGCAGAACGCGCTCGCGAGCGCGGCGGCGATCCGCATCCGGACGTCGAGATCCCCGTTGCGACTGATATGGCCGACCGTGTCGAAAATCTGCTTGACATCCCTGGCGTTGCCACGCGTGTTCGCGAGTTGGAAGCTGATCACAGCCGCGAGGAAGCCGCTCTTGCTCTCGTCGAGGACTTCGTGGACGGAACCGTTGGGGCCGCTGACTCCCGTGCTGGGACGATCGAAGAAGCCGTGCGCACGGCCGTTGCACTCCTGACCGAGGGCGTCGTCGCGGCACCGATCGAGGGGATCGACCGGGTCGAACTGCTGGAAAACGATGACGGCACGGAATTCGTCAATGTATATTATGCCGGGCCGATTCGCTCCGCTGGCGGCACGGCCCAGGCTCTCTCGGTTCTCGTCGCTGACTACGCGCGAACGCTCTTGGGGATCGATGAATTTCAGCCCCGATCCGCCGAAATCGGTCGGTATGCCGAGGAAGTAGCCCTCTATGACGAGGATACCGGGCTTCAATATACACCAAGCGAGGACGAAACTCGCTACATTGCGGAGCACTGCCCCATCATGCTCGATGGGGAGGCTACCGGTGGCGAGGAGGTGTCGGGCCACCGGGATCTCGATCGCGTCGACACGAATGCTCCTCGTGGTGGGATGTGCCTGGTACTCGCAGAGGGTATCGCCCTCAAGGCCCCGAAACTCCAGCGCTATGTTCGCGAAATCGATGCTGTGGATTGGCCCTGGCTCCAGCCTCTCATCGACGGTGACTATGCAAGTGACGGAGCCGGCGATGAGTCGGCAAACGAACCCGGCGAGGACCCTGCGGAGACCACCGAGAGGGGCGGCGATGGCCCTCCACGTGTCGAACCTCAGGATAAGTACCTCCGGGATCTCATCGCAGGGCGACCGGTCTTCGGGCACCCGAGTGAGCCCGGCGGCTTTCGACTGCGCTATGGCCGAGCTCGCAACCATGGCTTTGCAACTGCTGGCGTTCATCCGGCGACGATGCACTTGGTCGACGACTTCCTTGCGGCCGGCACTCAACTCAAGACTGAGCGACCCGGAAAGGCCGCCGGTGTTGTCCCCGTCGATTCAATCGAGGGGCCAACCGTTCGGCTGGCGACCGGCGAAGTCCGTCGGATCGACGACCCCGCCGAGGCACAGGACCTCCGAAACGGCGTCGAGGCAATAATCGACCTTGGCGAGTACCTCGTAAACGCTGGCGAGTTCGTCGAGAACAACCACGAGCTTGCCCCGTCCGGGTACACACCCGAGTGGTGGCGTGAGGAGTTCGCCGCGGCTGGCGGCCCAATCCAAGCGCTCGAGGACCGCACGGACGTCGATCTCGACGCACCCAATCCCGAGCGGGCCCTGTCCTGGGCGACGGATTACGATGCTCCACTGCACCCGCGGTATACGTATTGTTGGCACGATATCACCGTCGACGCCCTGGAGCTCCTCGTAGAGACGATTACCGAGGCCGAGGTGGTGACGGCGGACGGTGCCGAAATCCAGGGAAGTGCCACATCTGGAGACCTCGCGATCCCACGTCGAGATGGCGTTGCCGATACGCTGGAAGCACTCCTGGTGGAGCACGTTCAGCGCGACGATGACCTGCTCGTCCCTGATTGGCGGCCGTTTGTTCGATCGATCGGGTTTGCGGTCGCCGAGGGCACGCTCGAGCGTGTACGCGGTCCCGAACACATCACTGAAGCGGCCCGGGAGTACGACGACGGCGAAAATGCTATCGAGGCGGTCAACGACCTCGCGCCGTTCGCTGTTCGTGAGCGTGCCCCGACCCGTATCGGCGCTCGCATGGGTCGCCCTGAGAAGTCGGAGGTTCGTGAGCTATCACCAGCGGTACATACGTTATTCCCTCTCGGCGAGGCTGGCGGGAATCAGCGAGATGTGGCCGCTGCTGCGGGTCAGGGCGACGACCTCGATGGCACAAAAGGCCGCATTACAGTTGACGTCGCCCGTCGTGCCTGTATCGACTGTACGGCGGAGACGTTCCGGGCGCGTTGCCCCGACTGTGGCGGCCGAACCAGGGCGGTCCACCGGTGTCCCGACTGCGACCGCGAGGTTGAGCCCAACGATTCCGGCCAAGCGCTCTGCCCACGCTGTGATGTGGAAGCCACTGCCACCGCTCAACAAACCATCGATATCTCTGACGAACTCGAGGCGGCACTCACCGCCGTCAACGAGCGTGAGAGTGCATTCGAGGTGTTGAAGGGCGTTAAGGGGTTGACGTCGGCGGCGAAGGTTCCCGAACCGTTGGAGAAGGGCATCCTCCGAGCCAAGCACGGCGTGAGCGCGTTCAAAGATGGCACGGTTCGATATGATATGACTGATCTACCGGTGACGGCAGTTCGGCCGATCGAACTTGACGTTTCGGTGGAGCAATTTCGGGCGCTAGGCTATGAGCAAGACATTCACGGCGATCCGCTCGAACACGCCGATCAACTCGTCGAGCTCCGCGTTCAAGATATCGTTCTCTCGGCGGGGGCCGCAGAACACTTACAACGGACCGCAGATTTTGTCGACGATCTGCTTGAGTCGTATTACGGTCTGGAACCCTACTACGAGATCGAAAACCGAGACGACCTCGTCGGCGAGCTGGTTTTCGGCATGGCACCGCACACGAGTGCTGCAACTGTCGGTCGAATCGTCGGCTTCACCACTGCCGCCGTGGGGT
Organism: Haloarculaceae archaeon; assembly: GCA_042219595.1. Taxonomy (GTDB): domain Archaea; phylum Halobacteriota; class Halobacteria; order Halobacteriales; family Haloarculaceae; genus CAYLJD01. The sequence goes on along the minus strand of JBDGPQ010000152.1, from coordinate 14,964 downwards.
ATGCCCATCCGTACTTCCATGCGGCCAAACGACGGAACTGCTTCCATCCCGATACTACGATCACGTACGACTGCGGGGACGCGGACACCCGGTCAGACTCCATCGCTCGGTTCGTCGAAGAGCGACTCGACGATCCGACAGTCGATGATTTCGGCGTCCAGACAGCCTCAGTTGATGATGACCTCCAGGTACAATCGCTTCGTGACAATGGTACCTGGGTCCGAAAACAGGTTACCGCTGTCTCGAAACATCCCGCGCCGGATCACTTGGTGAAGGTCGTCACGGAGACCGGTCGGTCATTGACGGTCACGCCCGACCATCGTATGATTACGTGGGACAATGCTGTCCACGAGGTCCGAGCACATAACCTGAGTGCGGGAGATGTGATTCCGGTCGACACAGCGACGCGGCGTGAACAGGTCGACTGTTCACCCGCGTCAGTGACGGATGGCGGAATCGAGACTGATGTTGTGGCGAGCGTCGAATTTGTGGCCTCGGACGTCGCGCATACCTACTGTCTTACCGTTGAGGACACACACACAGTCGTCGCCAATGGGATCCTTACCGGCCAGTGCGATGGCGACGAGGACTGCGTGATGTTATTGATGGATGGACTGTTGAACTTCAGCAAGACCTACCTCCCGGACAAGCGGGGTGGGAGCGTCGCCGAAGACGCGCGCCTCGTGGCTGTCGATCCTGACGACAACCTCAGGTTCCTATCATTCGAGGACTTCTGGAACGAACTTTCGTCCCCAATAGAGTCGGACGGGAAGTTCCGCAAGCGGACCTGCTACTCCGAAGGGTGGCGAACGTACGCGTTCAGCGATACACATGAAGCGAGCTTACGACCGATCGAAAAGGCGATTCGATACCAGGCCGATGCCGATGAGACACTGGTAGAGATCGAGACGGAGTTCGGACGATCACTCACGATAACCGATCACCACAGTCTCTTTCGATACGAGGACGGGATCGAGGAGGTGGCGGGCGCGGATCTGAACCCCGGCGACCGGATTCTTGCGCCGAAGACCCTGGAAGTCGACACGGAACCATTCACACTTGATGTGGTCGAGTGTTGCGACGAACTGTACGTTTTCATCGACGATCATGTCGAGGATTTGATCACGACTGCGTGGGACGCGGCGGCCCGGGATGATGCAGGAGATCTGCCTTTCCGGACCGATCTTTCCGACCTACTCAGTGCCCCAACAATCTCATACGAACGCCTTCAGCGGCTTCTGGGACGAGTCGATTTTACGGTTCCTCAAACTGTCATGGTCGGGCAGTCGGCCTCGGTTGAGGGAATCGCTCGAGCCGTCGAGGTCGACGAGGATGTTGCCTGGTTGTTGGGGCTGTTCATGGCGTTGGGGGGCATGTCAGGCGCTCATCCAGCAATTCATTCTGTGAATGAGGAACTCGCCGACCGCGCGGCCGACATCTTTGCGGCGTCGTTCGGTACCGACCCCAGGTGCCGACGGTCGAATCAAGGGTGTGAACTGTTCTTCCCCACCGTTTTTGCCGAGATATTATCCGATCTCGATATCGTGGCCCCGGAATCACATACCACTCGTGAGCGGGCGATTCCCGAGCGGATGCTGACCGCGCCACGGGAGGTTGCCCGCGCATTCCTCAGAGGGTATATGGCAGGGCAGAGCAATGACAGGCGGGCGGAGGATCCTAACACCGTTGCGCTCCATACCACAAACGAGCAGATCAAGGACGGGCTCGTCTTTCTCCTCCATCGGCTCGGTATCGTCGCGAACGTCTCAGAGCGCTGCGGCTCCGCAGGGAAGCCGCAGGAACAGTATGTCGTGTCCGTTCCCCGGAGCGCCGTGACGACGGCAGAGGAGCGCCCCAGGGATACCGGGGAGTGCGATGATCCACAGACGCTTGACGTGGCGATTCCGGACGCATTGCTGGAGATTCGTGAGATGGACGTAGATGGCGTCAAAGACACCATTCCAGAGGATCTACATCGGCGCAACACCGTCTCGATCGAGTTCCTGCGAGAGATCATCGATACGTTGGACGCCAGCGACCTCCCCACAGACGTCGAGGACCGCCTCGATGACCTCCGTCCACTTGTTGACGGCGATCTCTCGTATCTCCGTGTCACCGACATTCAGCAGGTGGATTACGATGGCCATCTCTACGACCTACAGGTCGGCGGCGATCCGATCTTCACCGCTAACTGGCTCTATGCACACAATTCTATGGACGCCCCGTTGGTCATGTCGTCGCGTATCGATCCAGCCGAGATCGACGATGAAGCGCACAACATCGACGTGGTCGACGGCTATTCCCGGTCGTTTTACGAGGCGACGTTGGAGCGAGCCGACCCAGAGGAGGTCGGCGTAGACCTTGCGGCCAACTCCGTCGGGACGGCTGATCAGTATCGAGGTTTCGGCCACACTCACGATACCTCTGACATCGCGAGTGGCCCAGCCTTATCGGCGTACAAGACACTCGGCACGATGGAGGAGAAGACCGAATCTCAACTCGCCCTTGCCAGACGACTGCGGGCCGTCGATGAGGCCGATGTCGCGGAGCGTGTGATCGAGTATCATTTCCTCCCGGACCTCATCGGCAACCTTCGGGCGTTCAGCCGACAGGAGACGCGGTGTCATGACTGCGGAACGTCGTATCGTCGAATGCCGCTGACGGGCGACTGCCGGGAGTGTGGCGGTGACGTCCATCTGACGGTGCACGAGGGGTCGGTTACCAAGTATCTCGAAACGGCGAAACGGGTGGCCGCGGAGTATGGTGCCAGAGAGTACACGGTGCAGCGCCTCGAAATCCTGGAGCGAAGCATCGACCGCCTCTTCGAGAACGACCGGAACAAACAGAGCGGCATTGCAGATTTCATGTGATGTGAGCGGATAAATTATCAACTGTAATAACCAGAAATCGACTTAATTACAGGCTAGAACGATCCTGTTATTATTTATGATAGCGAAACGTGCCGGCTCGCATGGGGATGACTCGCGCGCTATGTGAGACTGCATTGGGACTGCTCCTGATCGGCGCCGCGACCTGGATTTTACTTGCCCCGCTGTTCGGCGTCCGGACCCCGTCACTGGGATTGCTCGGTGCCGGGGCCGGGTTGTTCGTGTTAGGCTTCTTGCTGGTCGGGCTCGGTGCCCGCGCATCGATCATTCGGGAGTCGGGCGACCGCCCATCCGTCCCGGACGACAAGACGATGGATTGGATTACCCGGCCTTAGTGCGTCTCCGTCCCCGGTTCGAGGCGGTACTTTTCCGTGGGCTCTCCCTCGAATCGGGGCCCCGATCCCGCTGACTCGAATCCCGCCGCAGCCGCGGCCTCGGGCAGACCCGATTCGCTGGCCGGGACGAGGAGCTGCACGGCCATCCGTTCCGTCCGCGCGAAGGTCACGGGTTCGTCCAGGAGGCGCTCGAACGTCTCTGGCTCGCCCTTGAGTTGGGTGATGTGGACTGTCGCCTCCCGGGCGTCGAAGCTAACAAAACCTCGAATCTCATCATCGTCTACCGCCACCCGTACCGTCCGGTCGTGCACGAGATTCCGCATCACGTCTGGTGGGACCTCAGTCAGCGCGGCGAGCCGCTCGGCATCAGCCTCGAGGGCATCCCGCACCTCCATGCTGGATTCCTTGGTCGGCGGTGGTTTAAACTCACCCCCCGCACCAATGAACAGCGTTATCCACGGCGGCGCTGAACGGCGGGCATGACCGCGGGACATTCGCCTGAGCGACGGGTGATCGGATGCGGGTAGTTGCGAAGTTTGGCGGGACCAGTCTTGGCGATGGCGACCGCGTGACCCGCGCGGCCGATTCCGTTGCGGCGGCGGTCGAGGCCGGCCACGAAGTGGCCGTCGTCGTCTCGGCGATGGGGGGCACGACCGACCATTTGCTTGATGAAATGAAGTTCGAGGCCAGCGACGCCGATCGTGCGGAGATCGTCAGCATGGGCGAGCGTACATCGGTCCGAATGCTCAAGGGCGCCCTCGAAGCGCGTGGGATCGATGCCGAATTCCTCGAGCCCGGACGCCCTGACTGGCCGATCATCACCGACCAATACGGCGAGGTCGATGTCGAGGAAACCAGGCGCCGCGCGGAGCGATGCGCCGAGCGGATGGCCGAAGGCGTCGTGCCCGTGATCACAGGCTTTCTGGCTGAAGACCACGACGGCACCATCACCACCCTGGGCCGTGGTGGGAGCGACACCACTGCCGTCATGCTGGGAAACTACATGAATGCCGATCAGGTAGTAATCGTGACGGACGTCGAAGGGGTGATGACGGGCGATCCAGACGTCGTCGAGGGGGCCCGGAACGTCGGGCAGATTACCGTCGACGAGTTGCGCAACCTGACCTTTCGGGGTGCCGAAGTTGTGGCACCCTCGGCGCTCGCATACAAAACCGGGGACCTAGAAGTGCGAGTCGTCCATTATCAGCACGGCGACCTCCTGGAGGGTGGGACGACCATCGAGGGCGAGTTCGAGAGCCTGATCGACCTTCACGAACAGGAATTGGTTTGTGTCACCGTGGCGGGCCGGGCAATCCGGAATCAGCCCGGGATCCTTGCGGATCTGTCCACGGCTCTCGGAGCTGCTGACATCAACATCCAAACTGTCTCGAGTGGTATGGATTCGATCTCGTTCTATCTCGATTCAGAGCATGCTCAGGAGGCTGAAGCCCTCCTGCACGACCGCGTCGTCGAGGACGACGTACTCTCGAGCGTGACCGTTGAGGAGGAGATTGCGGTGATCAGGGTTACCGGGGGGGACCTGCAGCGACAGGTCGATGCGGTTCGGCATATTCTCGATCCGCTTGCGGAGGAGCGGATCTACCTCCACGATGTCATCACAAGCGCGACCTCATTGGCAGTATTCGTGCCGTGGACCGATCGGGAGCGAGCCCTCGAAGTCATTCAGGCCGCGGCGTAGATCACTCGCCCCGACGGAGTCGTGTCCCGATTCGCTCCGGAAGGTCTGCTTTTCTAACGGCGTCCACCACCCGCTCAATGTCGTATTCGACGCGTTGCGTCTCGACGGTTAACTCGTCCAAATCCAGGACTGCGTATCCTGCTCGCCGGTCACCGTCACGAGGCTGTCCCACACTTCCCGGATTGACGACAATACCCGCATCGTACACCTCTACATGCTGGACATGGGTATGTCCCATAACGAGAACGTCTTCGTCACCGAGCAATTCCGGGCCGAACTCGCGGGGGTATGTATAGTGATCCGGATCGTCGGGATGACCGTGAACGAGTTTTACCCGACCATCGAACTCAAGGCGCTCGTCCGGCAGGGCCGATAGCCACTCGAGGCGCTCATCATCCAGATGCTCACGAGCGTAGCGAACCCCGGCGGCTGCCATTGCATTGAAGCGGAACGCTGTATCGGTCGCCACCGCTCGATCGTGGTTGCCCATGACTGTCGGAACCTCTCGCTCTCGAATCGCGTCGATACAAGCAGCGGGCCAGGGATTGTACCCGACGACATCACCCGCGCACACGAGGCTGTCGACATCCGGCATGTCCGAGAGGACGGCCTGAAGAGCAACCTCGTTACCGTGGATATCCGCGAGTAGACCGATACGCATTGGCTCGGGAAGAAGGCCTCGGCGTACTTAGTCCCCGTTTTCGATCGCGACGTCGAACCCCCTATCCCCGGCGGCGACGGCTGCGGCACAGACCCGATGCTCGAAGTCAAGGTCGAAGATCTCTGTCGCGGCCTCAGCTGCATCCCTCGCCTGAAAAGCGAACGCTTCTGGGCTGTCGTGCTCATAGGTTGCCACGAGAGTCGGCTCGCTCACCGCCTCGACGAGCAGCGCGTCCCGTCGGATAATGCCTACTGCCGCACCGAAACTACCAGCAGTCGGGTCATCATTGTCGATGCCGACGATGCCAGCGATGCGTGGCGTGTCGTAGTCGTCTTTTTCGAAGTCGAGCGCCCCGAGCGGGCCGGCGAGAGCATCACGTGCGGGGGTGCCAAGGGCGAGCTTTTCCGCGATCGGATCAACGTGCGAGCCGTTCCCGAGCACGGCCCCGCGCTCAGTGAGGCGCAGACAATTGTACGCGATATAGGGGTTGTCCGTCGCTGGCGCGTCTGCCGTCGGTTCGATGACGACACGCTCGTCATGAGCAGCCGCGCGACGGTTCGGAAATGACCGCGATGACACCCGGTACGCGCCGACCGTCGGTCCCGCCACGAGAAACCGCCCGATGTACATACCCCCGCGTGCACCCGGCGCGGCTTTGTACGTGTCGGACCGAACGCGCAACGCTTACGTCCTGCCACCGGATATGCTGAGATGCAGTCCCATGGGGTAGCGGCCAATCCTGAAGCCTTCTGGGGGCTTCGACCCAGGTTCGAATCCTGGTGGGACTACTCGCTCAACCCTCCTCAGCCCCCGTGGACGCCAAGGTGAGTTTCGATGCCGGCACGGTTCTCCCGGACTGCCTCTGGGTCACCTTCGAATACGATTTGGCCGTCATCCATTACATAGGTATACTCGGTTACGTCAAGCGCGAAACGGACGTTCTGCTCGACGATCAATAGCGTCGTGCCCTCGGCGGCGATATCCTCGATGACGGATCTGACGTCGTCAACGATCTGTGGAGCGAGCCCCTCGCTTGGTTCGTCAAGCAGGAGTAGCCGTGGATCACTTCGCAGGGCCCGAGCAATCGCGAGCATCTGCTGTTCACCACCACTCAGATGCTTCCCTTTTGTCGATCTGACCTCGGACAAACGGGGAAAGTACTCGTAAAGTGAGCGTATTTTTCGCGAGTCAGCACTGTCAACGATCGGAATGCGGAGATTCTCGTCAACGGTCAGATCGGGGAAGACCCCACGGTCCTCCGTCACGAATCCGATCGACCGCTCGAAGGCCTCGTGTGGTGGGCGGTTCGTGATCTCCTCGCCGTCGAATAGGATGCTGCCGGCCGAGACCTCCACCATCCCAACGATGCATCGAAGTGTCGTCGATTTCCCGACGCCGTTTCGACCAAGCAGCGACACGACCTGTCCTTCGTCGACGGTGAGGGAGACGCCTTTCAGGACATTGCTGCCTTCGTAGCCGGCAAATACGTTCTCGACCTCGAGCAGTGCCATCAGTAGTCCCCCATATACGCTTCCTGGACGTTGGGATCCTCAACGATTTCCGCGGGTGTCCCGCGCGAGATGACAGCACCGCGATTGAGTACGGTAATCCTGTCGGACAGATCCAGAACCAGATCGACGTCGTGCTCGATCAGGAGCACGGTCCGGTCGGCGGTTGCGTCTGTAATGAGATCCATAACGGCCGGGACGTCGGCCTCGGAGATGCCGCTCGTCGGTTCGTCAAGCAATAGAACGCTCGGGTCGGTGATCAAGACCATCCCGATCTCGAGCTTCTTTTTGTCGCCATGGGAGAGTGTCTTTGCGATGGTCCCAGCATCGGCATCAAGGTCGAGCATGTCAAGCACGTCAGCGGCCCGCTCCGCGAGTGCCGGATCCGTCGTATGCAGCGGGTTGAAGTCTTGTGCCTGTGACTGAGCGGCGAGCCGCAGGTTTTCGTGGACGGTAAATTCCGAAAACAGCTCGGTAATTTGAAACGATCGTGAGATACCCATGCGAGCGCGCTGGTCTTCACTTACGTCGGTGATCTCCGTTCCACGGTACATGATATGGCCCTCCGATGGTGAGAGCGCTCCAGCCAGCATGTTGAAGAGCGTGGTCTTGCCGGCTCCATTCGGACCAATAATCGAGTGAAACTCCCCCGTTGGGATCGCCATCGAAACCTGATCGACAGCGACAAAGGACCCGAAGCGTTTGGTCAATCCCTTCGTGGCAAGTGTGGGGGCTGGTTGCTCTTGTGCCGGAGCGCTTGTCTGATTCCTCGTCATTGTTCGTGCTCACCCGATTCTTCCGCAGTCGATGAGACGCGCTCCGCAAGCCGCTCTTGCAGCCGCTCGAATAGCCCCACGATCCCGCCAGGAAATACGAGGACGATGAGTATCAGCGTGAGTCCGAGGACAAGTGTCCATGAGCGGAGGAAGAGACCGCTGATGAGCTCTTCGAAGAGATTGAGCGTACTGGCCCCGATGATTGGACCGACCAGCGTCCCACGGCCACCAACCAGCACCCAAATGAGGGCATTCGTCGATTGTATGAATCCGAGGATGGGTGGCGACACAAACCCCTCGGAGATGGGGTAGAGCGTTCCGGCGAACCCAGCGATGGCACTCGATATCCCAAAAATGGCTGTCCGGTATGCATCGACGTCATAGCCGAGGGAGCTGGCCCTCGTTTCGTTCTCACGAATCGCGACTAGTGTCGTCCCGAACGGCGACCGCACGATCCGCCGAGAGAGTGCATAACTGCCCACAATCAAGAGAACGACGGCGTAGTACAACACCAGTCCGGAGAACTCGATGGTGAGCACGCCTGGTATCCCCACCCGTGGAGTGGGAACGATGAACCCATTGGCGCCATTCGTCACTGAACTCCAGGATACCGCCGTCTGTTCGGCAATGATCGCTAGCGCCAGCGTAATTATCGCGAAGTAGTCCTCGGAGATGCCGCGATTGAATAGGATGCCCGCGATCAGCCCGCCGAGCAGCCCCGTCAATATCACCGTGACAATGACACCAGCCAGAAGAAGTGACGGGGAGGTACCAACCTCCGCGAGCACCTTCGCCATGAGGTATGCTCCGAGGCCAAAGAACACTGCATGGCCAAAGGTCAGAATCCCGGTATAGCCCCAGAGTAGATCGATACTGATGGCGAAGATTCCGAAGATCAGCGCCAACAACAGGATACCGACGATGAAGTTCGGGAAGACAGCGGGGAACCCGAGCAGGATACCAAGGCCAGCAATCAGGGAAATCCGTCGTGCCGAGATACGTCTGCTGCCGACCGAGACCGACATGGCCGACGCATCGGACGCATCAGACCCTTCCGCGTCGTGATCGCTCCGAGGTTGCGAGCTCATTATTATTCACCACCCAGGATGCCCTGCGGCCGGAGGACGATCACCGCAACCACGATCACGAACACGAGCGTTTGAGCAACGACCGGGGAGATGTAGAACGTCCCGATATTTGTGAACCCCGCGATCACCACACTTCCCGGGAGAATGCCGATCAGCGTGCCGGTTCCACCGAGTATTACGGCGAAGAACGACTGGACCAGGTAGGGGATACCCATGTCCGGTTCGATCGTCGTGAGTGGGGCGACTGCCGCCCCCGCAAACCCAGCCAATGCCGCACCAAACGAAAAGGACAATTGGTACATCCGACGCTCGTTCAGTCCGAGAAGACTCGATTGGGTCGGGTCTTGAATGACGGCTCGAAGCCGGATTCCGGTGTCCGTCCGACTGAACAACAGGAATACACCAACAAGGACGGCCCCGCAGAGCACAATCAGGAACAGCCGGTAGGTTGGATACGTCGTCACGCCAAGGTCGACGCTACCAGCAAGCGGCGCACTCACTCCTTTCGACCGAGCGTTGAATGCGATTTTGATCAGTTCGCCGATCGCCAGCGCGACGCCCCATGTGGCAAGAATGGAATCGAGAAGCCGGTCGTAGAGATGACGAACGATCAATGTCTCGGTCAAGAAGCCAACGATGCCTACGACCACGGGTGCGAGGACGAGCCCCAGCCAAAACCCGAGACCGAGCTCGGTGCTAATGAACCACACAGTGTACGCGCCGATGGTCAGAAACGCCCCATGGGCGAGGTTGATAACGCCCATGAAGCCGTAGATGATTGCGAGGCCCAGAGCGACCAGTGCGAGGATCAGAATCGCGCTGAGGGCGTTGATCCCGAGGGTGAGCAGGAGACCGGAATCGATGCTGATTGCCGGAACGGCGGACATGGAATCGAGCTAAGATTGGATATCGATTGGCCTCGGTTCCTCAGATTGCCTCACAGTGTTCATCTGGCGTCACCGGGTCAAACTGCTTGACAACTTCGAATTTTTTGTCTGAATTCATCCGTTTGGCGACGGCGTCGAGGGTGAGCTGGTGATCGCGCTCGAATTCGGTAAATCCGACCACGGAGTCTTCAATGCCCGTCCCAGGGAGGCGCTCTTTGATCGTTTCCGGGGCCGTGTCCTCGGCGTCGGCGAGCGCCTGCTCGAGGAGGAGGATGCTGACGTAAGCCGGTCCAGTCATGTAATTCACGACCGCGTCATCGCCGAACTCGTCGTAATACCGCTCTACGAACGCCTGGTTAGCGTCGTTCTCCATCAACTCAGCATAATTGTGACACGAAATGACCCCCTCGACAGCCGCCGCATCGATTCCGCCGATCGCGGCCTGGCCGTGGGCGAACCCAACATCCTGCCATTCATCCCGCAAGCCGCGATCGAGCATTTCCTGCTGGATCGCGGCCGGTTCTCCACCAGTTAGCGTCATGTATAGAACGTCGGGATCGGCCTCTTGGATTCTGAGCACGATCGACGAGAAATCCGATGTACCCAGCTGGACGTACTCCTCATCCACGACGGTCCCACCGGCCTCCTCGAGAATGGGTTTGGAGACGGAGTTGATCTGATGGGGCCAATTGTAGTCCGAGCCAATCATGTAGAAGTCCGTCCCGAAGTTGTCCACAAGCCAGGGGATGAAGGGCTCGATATTCTGCACCGGAACCGATTCGGTTTTGAACAACCACTCGTTGCAATAGTCTTCGGCGACGTGCCCTTCGTACTGGACCGGATAGATAAGCGGAATTTCCTCCGAGGCAGCCACATCCGAAATCGCGACACGCTGAGCACTACTGATCGGCCCGAAGAGCAGGTCGGCGCCGTCTTCCTGTGCGTGCTGGAGTGCGACGTCTCGGGCTGTACTCGGATCGACTTGATTGTCATCTGCGATGACGTCCACCTCTGCTCCGTTCGGCCCAAGGCCGCCATTGTCGTTGATCTCCTGAGCAGCTAGCTCAGCGGCGTTCAGGATCGTCTCGCCCCATGGACTCCACCCCTGACTCAATTCGAGATTTGCACCGATCGTGAAGGTATCGGCACTGCCACCATCGCCGCCACCTAGACAGCCTGCAAGGCCGGCGACCGTCCCACCGGCCGTCACCTGGAGTAGTCGGCGACGAGACGTGGTTCGTTGCTCGCTCGTCCCCGCCGAAGGACCGCCATCGGACATGGCACCGCTCAAACCCAGGACGCAATAGGTGTTGTGACCGTGGGACGCCCCTCGATAGCACCCACAAGTGCCCTCCTGCAGCACGTTCACTGTCCCCGTCGGTGCCCACCTCCTGTGAAACGACGGCCCCCACGTACTATCCGGCTATCCACTGATCGAGTGCTCGTACGCGTACGCCGCATCAAGGACGGTGCCATCGTCGAAGTGTGAGCCAGTGAGCAGTAAGCCAACCGGCAGCCCGGCATCGACATCGACGGGAACACTTACCGACGGGTGGCCGGTCATATTGAACGCGAGGCTGTTCGTAATCGCATCCCAGACCCGCTCGATAGTTCTGGTTCGTGACGGTGAATCCTCGTACTTGATGGCGGTTTGAGGCGTCGCCGGCATCGCGACCAGATCATGCGTTCCGAGGACCTCCTCGTATCGCTTCGTAAGTTCACGGCGAAGATTCATCGCCTCGGCATAGTACTTCGAATGGTATTGGTCACTCATGTAGGCCCCGATAAGCATGGTGAGCTTGACCGTCGGCGGCAGATCTCCCCCTTGGACACGCCTTGCCTTGCCGAATCCCTCCAGCCACGAAAGGTTATACCACCCTTTCCAGTTGTGTCCGAGCCCTTCGCCGTTTACTGCGGCAACCAATCCCTCGGCGAGCGCCGCGAAATAGATATCAGAAGCGTCTGCGTGCATAGGTACGGAGACTGATTCAACTGTCGCACCCCGATCCTCGAACTCGTCGATTGCCGCCCTGACCTCGTTATTGACACGAGTCTCGCTCACATCATGATTGAACCCTTCATCTACCACCGCGATCGATAGATCTGTTACCTCTCCAGACAGGGTGGCGGCGTACTCTTCGGTGGGAACAGTTTCGGGTTGTCGTGGGTCGAGTGGATCTTTCCCCGCGAGAACGCCCAACGAGCGTGCACATCGCTCGACGTCTTGTGTGAATATTCCGATATGATCGATGGTATTTTCCAGACCGACGATGCCAGTGTAGGGCACGAGACCGTGGGTCGGTTTGTGGCCGACGATACCGCACCAGGATGCCGGCACACGGACGCTCCCACCCTGGTCCCCACCAATCGCCATGTCGACTTCACCGGCCGCAACGGCCGAGGCGCTTCCGGCGGACGACCCGCCGGCGAGGTGGTCATCGTCTGCCGGGTTCAACACCGGCCCGAAGGCACTCGTCCCGCCGGTGTCCGCCATCGCCATGTCATCCATGTTCGTCTTTCCCACGATATCCGCGCCCGCATCAAGCAGTCGTGTGACGATCGTCGCGTCGAGATTTGGCGTATACCCCTCCAGTACCTGGGACCCACATGTCATCTCGACGCCCGCGAGACAGATGTTGTCCTTCAACCCCACTTCCCATCCGGCCAATGCGCCATCGTCTGCACCCAGCACGGAACACCGCGTAATCCACGAGTTGTATGGATCGGATTCTGGCCGAGCGCGCTGACCAGAATCCCTCCGGGTACTCGTCGGTTCACGTGGGTGTGGTTGATTGTACGATCTGATCGTCTCGTATGCCCCGAGGCTCTCTCGTACCATCTCGTGATACTCGTGCACCTCCTCTTCCGTGAGATCGAAATGAAGTTCCTCACCGAGTTTTCGAATTTCATCGGCTGACGGCTCCCTCACAACCATGCCACGGCGGTAGGTAACCGACCGTCATTACGATTTGGGGGACCAGAATTCGAGGGAATCAGGCCGCCCGATCATCCACGCGGTACCGCCCTTAGCCGTTGATACAGACAATCAGGTGCCGGAATTGCCCTCACTCCGCGTCCCAAACGGTCGGGGAACGTGGCGGACTGTGGACAAAGATACCGGCGACTGGCTCTTCCCCGGCATTTTCTCCCCAATGGGGCTCGTTTCCAGCGAGGGCGTAGCCGTCGCCAGGCCTGAGGACGGTCGCCTCCCCGTCGACATGAAAGGTGAGCTCCCCAGCGTAGATGAACCCGAGTTGTTGATGTGGGTGCGCGTGTTCCGGAATCGACACACCCGGTTCGAAATGCATCCGACCAATACTCATCAGATCGTTCGCGCCCAGAGGGACGACTTCATACCCATCGCAGGGCTCGATCGACGGCCGCTCGCCTCCGCGAAATATCTCACCCATACTCGATGGCACGCGCCGGCGCCGTAGATTTGTACCGATCGCCCCTCAGAACGCGTCGCCTGACTGGTCCAACGTGACACCCTGTGTGATGTCGCCAAACCGCTCGGCGATCTCCTGCGGCGTCCACCCTCCCTCGCGGTAGCCAAGCCGCTCGATTTCGGGGTTGGAGACATAGCCAATGGCATCGCCGGCGGCCCGTAGCGTCGAGCCAGTGATCCCCTCGGCCTCGTCGCTCATGAGATACGCTACCATTGGGGCGATCTTCTCGGGTGGCATCTCCTCTCTCGTAAAGGGGCGCTTCTCCTCTGGAATCTCCTCGATCATCCGCGTGAATGCCGTTGGCATCAAGGCGTTGACCCGCACGTCATACCGGTGAAGCTCTTTCGCAGTTGCGCGGGCTAGACCGAGGACGCCAGCTTTTGCGGCGGAGTAGTTGGCCTGTCCGACATTTCCCATGGCCGAACGGGACGCAACACACAGGAACGAACGTTCGGATTCAAAGCCCTCGTCATCGGCTTGTTCTCGCCAATGGGCGCCCGCATTGCGCAGCAATGAAAAATGGCCTCGAAGGTGCACGCGTATGACGTCGTCCCATTGATCGCCAGTCATCCGGTAGGAGATGGCATCCCGCAGGATTCCGGCGAAGTTGACGATGCCATCGACGCGGCCGAATTCGGCGTGGGTGTCCTCGATCAGTTCCTCCGTATACTCGAGATCGGCGACGTCGCCGAAGTGCGCCATCGCAGTTCCGCCTGCATTCTCGACCGCATTCGCGGTCGCCTCGGCCGGCTCCTCGCTCGCCCCCTCACCGCTGACATCCGATCCAAGATCGTTGACAACGACCGTGGCACCCTGTTCGCCGAGGCCCACCGCCGCCGCCTCGCCGAGCCCATGGCCCGCGCCCGCGACAATGACGACTTTGTCGGAGAGCATACCAGCAGCGCGCCCCCAGTAGGCTTAAAGCCACCCTCATCACCTCGCTCGGAAATCCCATCAGTCGGGGGCACGAATGACTGCGGTATACCCTACGTCAGCAGACCTAAGTCAACGAAGTGAGTCCAGTCTAACGAACGGATGCACCTGAGTCACGTAGCGACACCGCGATGGAGGGCCGCCCGATGAGCGATGCACGCCGCGCTGCGGACGTGCCACCGAACGAGATGATCGGCTCGTCTGTCCAGCGTCGTGAGGATCCACGCCTCATCACCGGTGATGCGGAGTATACAGATGACATCCAGCATCACCGCGATTACCATCTCGCGATCCATCGCAGTCAGTACGGGCATGCGACGATCGAAGCTGTCGACACTGCCGATGCCGAGGCGATGGACGGCGTTGTCAAAGTCTATACTGGAGCCGATTTCGAGGACAGCGGGCTTGGTGGACGTCTGCCGGCGGATGATCCGGAGAATGGGGCGCCGGTCGGGCAACCCGTGCTAGCGTTCGACCGGGTACACTACCAAGGGCAACCGATCGCGGCAGTGCTCGCGGAGGACCGCTACACTGCGGTTGAGGCAGCCGGAGCTGTCGACGTCGAGTACGATCGCCGTGATGCCGTGATCGACCCGATGGAAGCCCTCGAGGGTGATGGGCCGACGTTGCACGAAGAGGCACCAGATAACGTGGCGTTCGACTGGGATACGGGCGATCCCGAGAATGCCGCTGATGCCGTCGAGCAGGCCGACCACACCGTGGATATCGAACTCGAGATA